>JAURIR010000014.1 GCA_030832645.1 Chitinophagales bacterium
ATGACTGCCTTTCAGGAAAAATTTCCTTTGGTAGGTTCTACATTTAATTTTGCGCAGCACGGAAAATCCGGTGCATGGGTTTCTGAATTGTTCCCACACATGGCCTCGGTTGTAGACGATTTATGTTTTATAAAAACCATGAATACCGAAGCCATCAATCACGACCCTGCATTGACCTTCTTTCAAACCGGTGCACAACAAGGCAATCGTCCTAGTATGGGTGCTTGGATGAGCTATGGACTTGGAAGCGAGAATTCGAATCTACCTTCCTACACAGTGTTATTATCCAGGGGAAGAGGAAACGGTCAGGGAGTGTATTCAAAACTATGGACAAATGGATTTTTAGACAGCGTGCATCAAGGCGTTGTATTCAGCAGTGGAGAAGATCCCGTATTGTATTTGAATAATCCAGAAGGACAGGACAAGCAAAGCAGAAGAGACATGTTGGATCAATTGGCGAAGTTCAATGCTGAATCCTTCGATAATGTTGGAGATCCTGAGATTAAAACCAGGATCCAGCAATATGAAATGTCTTATCGCATGCAAAGTGCGGTTCCAGAATTAACAGACCTCAGCAAAGAATCAACCAGTACAATTAAATTATACGGACCAGATTGTCTTGTTCCAGGAACCTATGCTGCCAATTGCCTGTTGGCAAGAAAATTATCAGAATCGGGTGTTCGTTTTGTACAGCTTTACCACCAGGGCTGGGATACACATGGAAATCTGGAGGGTGATATGAGGATGCAGGCAGAAGACGTGGATCGTGCCAGTGCAGGTTTGATAAAGGATCTCAAGCAAAGAGGATTGCTCGATGAAACCCTTGTAATTTGGGGTGGGGAATTTGGAAGAACGAATTATTGCCAGGGAAAACTGACCAAGGAAAACTACGGTAGAGATCATCATCCAAAATGTTTTACACTTTGGATGGCGGGGGGCGGTACAAAGCCCGGAACTGTATACGGAGAAACAGATGAATTCGGATATAATATTATAAAGGATCCGGTAAGTGTACATGATTTTCATGCAACGGTGTTGCACTTGATGGGAATCAATCACGAACAATTGACCTTCAGACATCTTGGAAGAAGGTATCGACTCACCGACATTGCAGGAGAGGTTGTTAAAGGAGTTATTGCATAAAATAGGAATGAGAAAACACAATCAACTTATTGGATACTTGTTAATGGCATTGCAGGCGTTGATGTTGGTGATGGCCTATACTGGAACATCGTCTGCACCTCAGCTCTTTAAGCAGGCAGGACATTTTCATCCCTTGTTCTTGCACCTTCCCATTGCATTCATTGTACTTCTCCTTCCCATTGCACTCTTTTCAAAGAAAGAAAATCATAGTATCAACTTCCTCCTTCCAATATTTCTGCACTATACTGCTATCCTTGCAACGTTAACTGCTATTTTGGGACTTCTGGCTGCATCTTCCAATGAGTATGATGCTTCAACGATATTCAACCACAAATGGTTGAGTATTGGAACAGCCCTTTTTTGCCATGGATTGATCTATGTTCATCAATACTTTGCATCAAACAGAAAAATTTGGATTTCCTCTGTTGCATGTACTACCCTTTTCATGATCACGGGAAGTCATTTTGGAGGGAGTCTCACGCATGGAGAAAATTATTTGAGTTTTGAAAACAATCAGAAAGAACAAAGCTCGTTCAAACCTCTTACTGATTCCACACATGTTTACAACGATGTGATCAATACCGTATTGATAAATAAATGCCTCGAGTGCCACAACGACAAAAAATCAAAAGGCGGATTGAATCTTGTGAGTTATGCATCGTTTCAAAAAGGCGGAAAATCTGGTGTTGCATGGGTTTCTGGAGATCCAGACAAAAGTTTATTCATCCAACGTATGCTGTTGGCAATGGACGACAATAAACACATGCCTCCAAAAGGAAAAGCACAATTGAGTGGAGACGAGATTTTCTTGTTCAAACAGTGGGTCATTCGAAAAGCAGATCGCACTTTAACCTATCATTCCTTGGAGATCAATGATACTCTGAGAACAATTTTAGAAAGAATTGTATCGTCTAATTCTGTTAAAAAAGAGATCAAGCTATATGATTTTGAAAAAGCATCAGACAGCAAAATAAAAGAATTGAATTCGCCATTCAGGAGAATACTTCCCATTGATGTTAACTCCCCTGCCCTCTCTGTAAAATTTTATTTAAAAGAAAAATTTGATATCCAACTTCTGGAAGAATGTAAGTCGATTTCAAAACAGATAATTGAAATCAATCTTTCTAACATGCCTGTTGACGATAAAGTCTTTCCTCTTCTCACGTCGTTTGAACATCTTGAGAAATTAAATCTTAATGGAACATTGATTTCGGGAAAATCAATTGAGGTGTTGAAATCCATTAAAACATTGGAACAGATATCACTTGCCAATACCGCCATTGAAGGAATCAATACAGAAAAGCTTTCGGGCATACCCTCCTTGAAATATGTTTACTTGTGGAATAGTAAAACAACTGTCGGTGATATTCAAAATTTGCAAAAGAAATATCCCACCATCAAATGGGATAGCGGATACATACCAGACGATAAGGAATTATTGAAGCTAACTCCTCCGGCTCCCGTAAACATCGATAAAATGATTTTAGACCCTGGGGAAACCATTGCTCTTCGCCATCCATTACCAGGTGCACAAATACGATACACATTGGATGGAACAAAACCTGATTCTGTAAACGGATCACTTTACACTAAGCCGTTCCCTATTACAGGACTTACTAAATTAAATGCAGTTGGAGCATCACCTGGATGGCTCACGAGTGAACCATCGGCGTACATGTATTTTTTAAAAGGTATAAAAATAGATTCAGTCAGTTTGATCAATCAACCTGCAGATAAGTACAGAGCGAAAGGAGCTCTTGCCCTGATGGATTTAAACAAAGGAACTGTTGGCAACCTGAATTTGAATTGGATTGGATTTAGAGAGAATACCATGAAGGCTGCTTTCCACTTCAGTGAGGATAAACCAATTTCAAAAATTATTTTAAGTCTTGCAGACAATACAGGGGCCTACGTCTTTCCGCCAGAGAAAATTATCATAAAAGCAGGACCCGATAAAGACCACACCAAGATCATTGGGTCGTTGCAACCGCAGCAGCCCACAGAACAAAGGAATGCCAGCCTCATACCCTACACAATCGATTTTCAGCCAGCTGCTTACCGCTATATCGAAGTAGAGGCCATCAATGTTCAACGCTTGCCTAAATGGCATCCCGGCAAGAAGGAAAAAGGCTGGGTGTTTGCAGATGAGATCTTTTTCTACTAATTTCACCAGTTAATACAACCACTTGATCTCCCAGCAAACTATACAGGAAATCCAAAGCAGGATTGACATGTTGGATGTCGTCGGCAACTTCGTTAAACTCAAACGAAGAGGCACTAATTATTTGGGGCTTTGTCCATTTCACAACGAAAAAACTCCCTCTTTTACAGTTTCACCATCCAAAGAAATTTATAAATGTTTTGGTTGCGGGAAAAGCGGCAATGCCATTGGCTTTGTCATGGAACACGAAAAATTTACCTATCCCGAAGCCTTGAAGTGGTTGGCAAACAGATACAATATTGAAATTGAAGAAACAGAATCGAGTCCAGAATACAAAGAACAACAACAAGTATCCGATAGCCTTCATATCCTTAATCAATTTGCAGTAAAATATTTTGCTGCACAATTAAAAGATACAGAAGAGGGACAAACAAATGCACTGAGCTATTTAAAGGAAAGAGGTTTCAACGATGACATCATCGAAAAATTTCAAATTGGATATTGCCCTGAAAGCGGTGAAGCATTTACCCGCGAAGCCCTGAAACAACAATACAGCGGCGATCTTCTGAAAAAAAGTGGATTATCTGTTGAGCGAAATGGTCAGTTGTACGACAATTACAGAGGCAGAATCATCTTCCCCATTCATAATCAGAGCGGAAAAATTATTGGGTTTGGAGCAAGGGTTATTGGCAGCAGTGATCGTGGCCCGAAATATATCAATACGCCTGAGAACGAGCTGTATGTAAAAAGTAAAATTTTATATGGCTCCTACTTTGCAAGACATCCCATAGACAAATTGGATGAATGCTTTTTGGTAGAAGGATACACCGATGTAACTGCCATGCACCAAGCTGGCATTGAAAATGTTGTGGCTTCAGGAGGAACTTCCCTCACGATCGACCAATTGCGATTGATAAGGAAGTATACAAACAACCTCACTATTATTTATGATGGAGACAGTGCAGGTATTAAAGCAGCATTGAGAGGTTTGGACCTTGCAATGGAAGAGGGTTTGAATGTGCAACTGGTATTAATCCCGGATAACGAAGATCCCGACAGTTACGTGAAGAAAGTTGGCGCAGATGAATTTCGATCCTTTGTAAAAGATCATAAGAAAGACTTTATTCTATTTCAACTGGATATTGCATTGAGCGATGCTGGTAATGATAGCACAAAAAAAGCCGCTGTAGTAAATCAAATGGCCGAGTCCATCTCAAAACTTAGCAGAGCAGAAGATTTCACCAGGCAGCAAGACTATATCAAAAGATGTTCTCATCTGTTGAAAATTGACGAACAGGGACTTACAGCACTGGTTCAAAAATTCACTAGAGAGAAACTGGGTAAAGAAGAAAAAAAACTGCAAAGAGAGAATATTGTTGATCAGAACAGTGCTGCTGTTGAACAACAAGAAGCCGTCATTGATTTACTCTTCAAAGACGAAATGAATGAACAGGCTGTACTTCGTTCATTGATTGAATTTGGATCTAAACCCTGGGAAAATGATAAAACAGTAGCTGATTATATTTTTGAAGAAATTGAAAAAGACGGACTGGAAGAATTATTTGATAACAAGGGACTTATTCAACTTCTACAGTCGTACAAAGCTATTACACAAGGCGGCAGCCACCCCAGCGAAAAACATTTTCTTTACCATACCGATCCGGCTATCAATCAGACAGCTGTCTCTCTTCTATCCGAAAAGCACGCTATTAGTCCAAATTGGGAAAAATATTACAAAGGAGAAATCTTTGGCAGAGAAGAACTCTATAAAGAAGAAGTAATTTCAAGCATGACCTATTTGAAATTGAAGAAAATAAAGCGTCTCATTGTTGAAAACCAGCGCGACTTAGAAAACAATCCATCCAATGACGATATGATTATCTTACTTCAAACGCACAAACATTTGAAGGAGCTGGAAATGGATTTGATGAAAAATATCGGAACGGTTATTTTCAAATAATATTACTGAGGATCCACATTGATCTGAACATGAACTGATTTTAATGTGGCTTCGCTTTGCATCATCAATAAAGCCTGTTGAATCAAAATGCGAGCACGTGTGTTCTTTTCGCTATCGCGCGGCAGCTTGAGAAGAATTTCATAAATGTACTTATTACGAATTCGATTAATGACTGGTTCTGCTGGTCCAATCAAATAATCAGCAAAAACGGTAGAAAGGCGGTTGGCCACAAAAGAGGCGGCGTCCAGTGTTCTACCCTTATCAGCATGTCTAAAAAATAATTGAATGATGCGTGTATAGGGAGGATAGTGGAATATTTGTCGGGATGCTATTTCCTTTTCATACATTGATTTGTAATCATGGGAGACCACCCATTCGATTACAGGATGTTTTAAATTGGTTCCCTGAATAATCACTCTTCCTCTATCCCCTCTTCTTCCTGCCCGTCCACTCACCTGCTCCATCAATTGAAAGGCTCGTTCATTCACCCTAAAATCTGTAAAAGAGAGCAGCCCATCCGCATCCAGAATCCCGACCAAGGCTACATGTTCAAAATCAAGTCCTTTTACTACCATTTGAGTTCCCACCAAAATATCCATTCGCTGTTGCTCAAAATTTCTAATCAGCTCGTCGTGCGCCGTCTTTCCTTTAACAGTATCTACATCCATACGGGCTATTGTAAAATCTGGAAACATCTCTTCTAATAATTCTTCAACTTTTTCGGTTCCAAAATTTTTCTCAACCCAGTTTGCACTACCACACGCAATACATGTTTGAAAGACAGGGTAATTAGTACCGCAATAGTGACATTGTAATTTATGCTGAAGCTTATGATACGTTAAGGTAACATCGCACTGCTCACAATGAGGTATATGTCCACAGGTGCCACAAATTTTATAAGGTGCGTATCCTCTACGGTTTTGAAATAATATGACTTGCTTTTTTTGTTGTACTGTTTGTTCGATGGCCTCCTTTAAATGATCGGTGATAATTTTTCGAACTGTCTTATTACCCTCGATTGCACGTAAATCAGCCAACTCAATAGAAGGAAGTTCGACACCTCCGTATCGCTCAAAAAGCTCTACGAGTCCGTATTTTCCATTCATTGCCTGGGCATATGATTCAACACTTGGTGTTGCACTGCCAAGAATAACTTTTGCTTTACATTGTTGTGCATAGTACAATGCAGCATCTCTTGCATTGTATTTTGGGGATGGCTCTTGCTGCTTGAAAGAAGCATCCTGTTCTTCGTCAATGATGATAAGAGAAAGGTTGGAAAATGGTAAAAAAAGCGAAGACCTTGCCCCAAGTACAATTCGTATTTCACCCTTTTTTACTTTGTTCCATAATTCTACACGCTCATTGGGATTGAATTTTGAGTGATAAATAGCAATATATCCTCCAAAATGTTTTTCCAAACGACGAATAATTTGGGCAGTCAATGCAATTTCCGGAAGTAAATACAACACCTGTTTCCCCTGCCGAATCTGCTCCTCGATCAATTTTATATAGAGCAATGTTTTACCACTGGAAGTTACTCCATGCAGCAAGCAAATATTTTTTTCGTTGAGGGCAGATTTAATCTGTTGCATAGCAGTCTCTTGTGTAGCACTCAATTGAAAATCGATATGAACGTCCTTTGACTTCAACTGCACCCTGTCTACTTCCTCTTTAGATGCAACCAGTATTCCCTTTTCAATCAATCCCTTCAATTGTGCACTGGTAGCACCTGATTTTTTTAAAAGTTCGGATTGCTTTACAGCATTTGAGGTTTTTTGAAGATGTAGATAAGCAAGTAATAACTCCAATTGCTTGGGAGCTTTGTTGTTCCATTGGTTGAGAAGTTCGGCCAAAGCATCTTCGTTTTGAAAACTAGGATGCAGGCGAATAAAAATCTCTTTTTTAACAGTGTATCGTTCCTTGAGTGATTCCCACGCAAAACACAATTTCTTATCGAGTAAACTTTTTACAACGGGATATACATGTGTTGCGTCGAGTATATCTTGTACCTCTTCTAGTTTTAATTCCTTTTTTAACAATAGGCCCTCTGCTACCAGATACTCTTTGTCGTCTAGATTACTGAAGTCCTCCCCGTACTCTTCGTTCCAAATCAAGATTGTTTCGCTGCTCAATTTCAAATGGGTAGGCAAGGCTGCAGCCATAACCTCTCCTTCTGAACACATATAATAATTAGCGATCCAGTTCCACAGTAATAATTGCTCTTGATAAATAATAGGCTCAGGATCCAGAATTTGAATGATTGATTTCGGTTCAAATCCTTTGGGAGGGTCGTTTGAAATAGATTTAATAACTCCTGCATAGCGCTTTTTTTTGCCAAAGCTCACTTCCACTCTCACCCCAGGCATAGCGGCAGATTCCATCGAAGGTGGAATAAGGTAAGTATACGTTTTAGGTATAGGGATGGGTATGATGACTTCAGCGAACAAAAGAATGTATTAAGATGGTTGAAAATATTTTGAATGGATCCAGGAGGCCTTGTATTCAATTAGTCTATCGGCCATTTTTCTTGCTGCGATTTGTTTCAGCTCTTTGAAATCGGCATTTGGATAATCCGCAGGGTTGATGGGATCAAGATAAATCGCTCTTGATTTACCTGGAGTAAGAGTGAAAAAATGTCTGTAATGCATACGATCGAATGCATCTAAAAACAAAATGGGTTGAATCCACTTGCCCGTCTCAACCGCAAGTTTGAATGCACCATCGTAAAACTCCTTGAGAGGTGCATCTGTCATATTGAAGGTGCCTTCTGGAAAAACAAAAACAGATATACCCCTGGCCAATACTTTTCTTAAGTCGTCTAAACTACGTGCACGATCATCGGCACTTGAACGATTTACTGTAACCACACAAAACTTATAAATAAATCCAAAAATTGGAACCTTTAAGAGTTCAGCCTTCCCAATTGGTCGAAAATGATGTTTTACAGAAAGGATTGTAATAACAGCATCTATATAAGCGATATGATTAGCAATAAAAATATATTGTTTATCCTTATCAGGCCTTGATTCAAAATCAGTCCGATGATCAATACCAATTAATAGTAGCCACGTTCGACCAAACAATTTAAATAGATCATACATGATATTCCCACCTCGAATGCGCCCTAGAGGAAAGCACAATAAAACACATGGAAACAATAGCAATACTACAACAACAAATAGTGCAAATGCATAAATGGAATACAGTATTTGAAAGGGCAATACAAGGTACTTCACAAGCCAATAGATTATTATCAAATATACACCTTAGGCGTTGTATCTTTACCACCTTGTGGAAAGCACAAAAACCATAGCACTGCATACATTGGGATGCAAACTGAATTTCTCTGAAACCTCCACGCTGGGAAGGTTAATGGAGAAAGAAGGCTTTGTCAAAAAGGAATTTGATGAGGTGGCGGACATTTATGTTATCAACACGTGTTCTGTAACCGAAAATGCAGACAAAGAATGCAGGCAATTGGTAAGAAAAATTCAGCGAAAAAATGAAAAAGCAGTTGTTGTAATTACAGGTTGTTACGCACAACTAAAACCTGACGAGATTGCAGACATTCCTGGAGTTGATCTTGTATTGGGTGCAGGTGAAAAATTTAATCTTCCCAAACATTTGAAAGACTTCACCAAAGGGGATGATACTAAAATTTGCAGCTGCGACATTGAGGAGGTAAACAGCTTTACTTCATCTTTTTCATTGACAGATAGAACGAGAACATTTTTAAAAGTGCAGGACGGCTGCGATTACAATTGTTCTTTCTGTACCATTCCTCTTGCAAGGGGTAAAAGCAGGAGCAATACGATTGAAAACACCATAAAGGATGCAAAAAATCTAGCGATACAGGGTGTAAAAGAAATTGTATTAACAGGAGTAAACCTGGGAGATTTTGGCATCATCAATGGAGAAAGGGTAACTGATTTTTACAGCTTATGCAAAGAATTGGATAAAATTGAAGGTATTCATCGCTATCGGATTTCTTCTATTGAGCCAAACCTGCTTACAAATGAATTGATTGAATGGGTTTCAAAGAGCAAAAAGTTCATGCCCCACTTTCATATTCCATTGCAGAGCGGAAGCAATACTATTTTGGGGAAGATGAGAAGAAGATATAAACGAGAATTATACGAAGAAAAAGTATCTATCATCAAATCGTTGATGCCTGATTGTGCAATCGGAGTAGATGTTATTGTTGGATTTCCGTCTGAATCAGATGCAGCGTTTCAGGAGACCTTTGATTTTCTTCATTCGTTGGATGTATCCTATTTGCATGTGTTCACTTACTCGGAAAGGCCCAATACAAAAGCATTGGAGATCCAGGAAATAGTTCCCGTCCATATCAGAAATCAACGCAACAAAATATTACGTAATCTTTCGTTTCAAAAATTACAGTACTTCACAGCCTCGCAGGAAGGAAAGAAAAGAAATGTACTTTTTGAACAAGAGAACAAAAACGGCATGATGGAAGGTTATACCGACAATTACATTCGCATCACCACACCTTTTAGAAGCGAGTGGGTGAATCAGGAAATTGAATGGCAGTTATAACTATTGTTTCCTGTAATCCAAAGGAGCTTTACGATCTCCGGCAAGTGATTCATATTTAAACGCATCACCCCCTCTTGCTTTTTTCAATTCCTCGGTTGCCATTCCAATCATTTCTGGTTTAGAAAAAATATCTGTAGCAGTCAACGCAATTGTTTTTGCAGCAACCATCATTCCTTTGAATCCAATTGACATCCCATCGCATGCAACCGCTTGCCAACTATGTGCTGGAATCCCAGGCACCCAGGTTGCTGTAGAAAGCCCTGCAGTTGGAACAACCCAACTTACATCCCCTACATCTGTAGAAGCTGAAGCCAATCCATTCAATGCATAAGGATACACCTTTGCAGCACTGGCAGTTGGGGGAAGATCACTGGATGCTAGAGTAGCACGAATTTTCTCGGCAAAACTCAATTCGGCGGCATCGTAATTCACGCCTCCCACCTTTTCTAAATTTTTTTGCATGAGTTTAGCAAGCGTCTCGTTTGGAAGTGTATTGTACAATCCCGTCATCACTTCGTGGGAGACTGTTGTTCCTGTTCCCATTCCCGCAGCATCAGCTACTTTCAATAACCTCGACCACAAATCTTTTAATCCGGTAAGTGTAGGAGTTCGAATAGTATATTCTACCTCCGCAAAATCCGGAACTATATTTGAAGTGACTCCCCCTTTCTTTATTACATAGTGGATTCGTGTTTCCTGGGGTACGTGCTCACGCATCATGTTAACCATGTAGTTCATGGCTTCAACACCATCCAGAGCCGATTTACCCTTATCAGGTGCTGCAGCAGCATGGGCTGCTAGTCCATTGAATCTAAACAATGCTACTTTGTAAGCAAGTGTGGAAGAGGGACTAGCACTGTTGTTATCCCCTGGGTGCCAGTGCAACACTGCATCCACGTCATTAAAAACCCCTGCACGAACCAGATACGTCTTACCTCCACCTGCACCCTCTTCTGCTGGAGTTCCGTACAAGCGAATCGTTCCTTTGATATTATTTGCAGTCATCCAATTCTTAACGGCAATGGCTGCTGCAATAGAACCTGTTCCAAAAAGGTTATGACCACATGCATGTCCATATCCGCCAGTTTGTAAAGGATTTTTTTCAGGAATTGCTTGTTGAGAAAGTCCCGGCAATGCATCCATCTCAGCAAGTATTCCAATCACTGGCTTTCCACTACCGAAAGATGCTACAAATGCCGTAGGAATATCCGCAATACCTTTTTGTATTTCAAAACCTGCATTTCTCAATTCTTGCTGCATCAATGCAGTTGTTTTTTCCTCCAGATAACCAGGCTCTGCCCATTTCCAAATAGTAGATGCCATCTCACTGTATTTTGCATAGTTATTGTCGAGGTAGGTAAGAATATTTTTTGAAGCGTCTTGGGCAAAGCCACTGATCACGAAGAACATCGATATGATAGAAATAAAAAAAGGTCTCATGTTGGATAAATTGAGACCTAATTTAAAATATTTTATTGAGTCACAGGCAATCAGCCAAGATTCTTCAAACTCTCCTCAAGCAAAGCTATTTTCTCCAATGCATCGGATTGCTTTTTCTTTTCCATTTCAACCACTTCAGGTTTTGCATTTTGAACAAATTTTTCATTGGAGAGCTTCTTCTCTACTGAAGCAAGAAATCCTTTGTAATAATTAACTTCCTCTTCCAATTGTTTACGTTGAGAGGAGGTATCAATGGCCTGATCAGAAGTAATGAAAAACTTATCTCCGCCTATTACCATTTGAATTGAGTCTGAAATAACCTCTTTGGTGAATTCAAAACGCTCGGCATTTACCTGTTTGCAAAGCAACTCACTGATAGAATTCCATTGCATTGGATCTTTTGCATTACAGTAAATGTTGATGGCTTCTTTGTTTTTAATTTGCGACTTTATACGGGCATCACGAATAGCAGTAATGGCCTCTTTTAGTACTTCGCCATCTGCAAGCTTTTTACTATCGAGTGTTTGAGACGTATAAGCAAGGTCGATTTGCTTTATGCAAATATCAATTTGTTGATCCCGCATCAAATGAAACATCTCCTCTGTTACAAAAGGCATGAACGGATGTAGCCTTTCCAATAGGATTTCAAAATAGGATATGGCTTTTTCAATATGACGTTGATCCATCGGCTTTTCGAAGCCTGGCTTGATCCATTCGAGGTACCAACTGCAGAAGTCATCCCATATCAATGTATAAAGTGTCTTCAATGCCTCGCTCAATTTGAACTGATCCATCAACTGATCGACCTCCGTTAAAGTTTTGTGCAAACGTGCCTCAAACCATTCGTGCGGCCAATCATTCGACAGGGAAATTTCGTCTGGAGAGAGATTGGATTTTGATCGTTCCTTCCAGAGCTGAATCAATTTTTGTGCGTTCCAGATTTTATTTATAAAATTTCTTCCCTGTTCATTGGAAGCTTTATCCCACAACAAATCATTTCCTGCAGGGGAAGAGATTAGGATACCAAATCGTACAGCATCTGCACCAATCTCGTCAATCATTTCCAATAAATCGGGCGAATTTCCTAATTGCTTCGACATTTTTCTACCGAGATTGTCTCGTACAATTCCAGTAAAGTAAACATCCTTGAATGGCTTCTCTCCCATGAATTCAAAACCTGCCATGATCATTCTTGCCACCCAGAAAAAGATGATTTCAGGTGCAGTTACCAGAGTTTGTGTCGGATAATAATATTTGACATCCTTGTTTCCTGGATTAGACAATCCTTTGAATACTTCAAAAGGCCATAACCAGGACGAAAACCAGGTATCAAGGCAATCCTCGTCTTGTTTCAAAACTGGATTTTCTACATTGTATGCTGCAGTAAATTTATTCTTTGCATCTGCTTCGTCCATCGCCACCACAAACCTGCCTTTGTCGTCGTACCATGCAGGAATTTGATGTCCCCACCAAAGCTGACGAGAAATACACCAGTCTTTGATGTTCTCCATCCAATGCCTGTATAAATTTTTGAATTTGGCTGGATGAAAATCAATTTCACCATCGTTGACTGCATTCAATGCGGGTGCGGATATCTTTTTCATATCAACCCACCATTGGAGAGAGAGCCTTGGCTCTACTACAACATCTGTTCGTTCTGAAAAACCAACCTGATGTACATAGTCCTCGATCTTATGAACATGCCCCTTCTGTTGCAGGAGCTCGACAATTTCTTTTCTTGCTTCGAAACGATCTTTCCCAATCAAAAGCTGAGCAGACTCACTCAACGTACCGTCCTCGTTCAATATTTCATGTACTTCCAAACCGTGTTTTAATCCGATTTGGTAGTCGTTCATATCGTGTGCAGGAGTAATCTTCAAAGCACCTGTTCCAAAATCCATAGCAACGTACTCATCCCCTATGATGGGAATCATACGATTGATCAGTGGTACAAATGCAAAAGTTCCAATCAAATGTTTATATCGTTCATCGTTGGGGTGTACTGCAATGGCAGCATCACCAAGAATTGTTTCTGGTCGAACAGTAGCGATGGTGATGGATTTTTCTGATAGCGGAATTTCTTTACCATTCGCATCCATCAACTGATAGCTGAGGTGATAGAGTTTACCCTGCACTTCTTTGAAGATCACTTCTTCATCGCTCAATGCAGTTTTTGCACGAGGATCCCAGTTGATCATTCTTTTACCACGATAGATATATCCTTTATTGTATAAATCATTAAAAACATGAATAACCGAACGATAATATTCGGGATCCATGGTGAAAGAAGTTCTATTCCAATCCAGCGAGCATCCAAGCTTCTTCAATTGCTGAAGAATGATGCCTCCGTATTTTTCTTTCCATTCCCAAGCATAGTTCAAAAATTCTTCCCTGCTCAAACTTGCTTTTTGAATACCGCGCTCTCTCAACATCTGTACAACTTTGGCTTCGGTAGCGATGGAAGCATGATCGGTTCCGGGAACCCAGCAAGCATTTTTGCCCATCATTCTCGCACGACGAACCAAGATATCCTGAATAGTATTATTAAGGCAATGCCCCATGTGCAGAATGCCGGTTACATTCGGAGGAGGGATGACGACAGTATAAGGCTCCCGTTCATCGGGCGTGCTCTCAAAATACTTTTTATCCAGCCAATGCTTGTACCACTTTGCCTCGGCTGATTTGAAGTCAAAATTTTTAGACATCTCCATGATCGGTCATCCATTTTGGAGCGTAAAGGTAACAATAAAATCTTGGCTCTCAGTTGATTATCATCAGCTGTACTGAGTTCAATCATATGATAAAATATCCTGCTTGAATAAATTAGAAGATTCTTTAAAATAATGAAAATCAGGAATTTATATGAAGAAGTCACAAAATCAAATGAGGTACGGTATTTGGATTGACAAAAAACATGCAACCATCATCAAGGTTTCTCCCGATGGAAACAAGGAGTACATTAAAGTTAAATCGCATGCCCCCTTTCAAGAAAGATTCAAGGGCGAAACTACTTCTAAAACAGGTTTGTTTGGCGCAACCATTTCCAGAGAGAAGCATCTCCAAGGGCGTGAAAACAATTCAATTCAACACTACATCAAAGAAGTTGTTTCCAACCTGGATCATGCAAATGCCATCTTGATTTTAGGTTCGGGAGATACGCGGTTTGAATTGCAGAATGCCATTCACAAGAGCAAGACGATGAATGGAGTTTGGGTAGAAAACAAACCGAGTCCGAAGATTTCCATTCGTGCAATGGAAACAGAAATGGAAAAACATTTCAATCTCCACTTACAATAATTTCTCTACAATGCATTGCCATGAGATATTAGTCATTAGTTTTGACTTTTATTTCAAAGGGGATGTACGCGATTGTTGATATTGAGACTACTGGAGGTAATGCAAGTACAGGGAGCATTACAGAAATTGCAATCGTTGTTACCGATGGTAAGGAAATAATACATACCTATAGTAGCCTCGTTAATCCGCTGCAACCTATTCCATTCTTTATCGAAAAGCTTACGGGTATTTCCGATGCCATGGTAAGCAAAGCGCCCCTGTTTGGGCAAATCGCACAAGAAGTATATGAATTACTGCAAAACAAAATTTTTGTTGCGCACAATGTAAATTTCGACTACTCATTTGTTGCACATCAGCTCTCGCAACACGGATTAAAATTGCAAAGCAGAAAGTTATGTACTGTACGACTGAGTAGAAAAATATTTAAAAAACTTCCCAGTTATAGTTTAGGAAATCTGTGCAGATCACTTCAGATAAAGATCGAGCAACGTCACCGTGCCATGGGCGATGCATACGCTACTGCAATTCTTTTTCATCAATTGTTAGAAAACGACAAGCAGAAACATATTCAGCAAATGCTGAAGAAAGGGAGTAAAGACGCCTATTTGCCCATTCATTTGGCGAACGAAAATTTGGATAAGATGCCGAATACTCCTGGAGTCTATTATTTTCATAATGCGAAGGGCAAAGTAATTTATGTAGGGAAGGCCAAGCGATTGCAAAAAAGAGTGATCAGTCATTTTTCAAATAACTCAACAAGCAAACGAAAACAAGAATTGATCAGATTGATTCATACAATCAGTTACAAAGAGTGTGGAAACGAGTTCATGATGAGCATCATGGAAAGTATCGAAATCAAGAGAATATGGCCCTTGTTCAACCGTTCGCAAAAAAAATTCGAAAATAGATTTGGCATCTGCAGCTATACTGACCAAAAGGGAATAGTGCGGTTAGGCATTGTAAAAAAGAAGAAAAATATTATTACACATAGCAATTTCCCGTTACAGATTGATGGCATGAGGATATTGAATAAAGTTGCAAGAGAACATGGACTTTGTCCGAAAATGTGCTTTTTACAGGATGAAAAAATTCCATGTGTGGGTAGAGATGAAAATTTTTGTGAGGGAATCTGTGAAGAGAAAGAAGAAGTCGTCGTATATAATCAGAAAGTTCAAGACGCCATTTCATATTTGATCAATGAAGCACCTACGCTTGCCTATTTTGGAAGAGGTAGAAACGAGAAGGAATATTCGTGTGTGCTGATTGGGAAAAACGATTATCTGGCAGTTGGATTTGTTCCAGTGATTGCCATGAAATGGAAAAAGGATAAATTGATGCGGAATTTGGAACCTGCAGCTTCCAACGAATTCATCCACTCCTTAGTTCTTTCAGCGGCTGAATCCGACCCAGATATGACAGTGGAGTTTGACTAGGATTTTATCTCTTCGACAGTAGCTCCTATCCCCCTTTCTACAATCGCTTCACACATGGTTTTGAGTTCTTCGTAGGAGCCTCTTTTCACATCTGTTTTTCCTTTGTAATGAATAAGAATAGCGCACTGTTCTGCCTGTTCAGGTTCATGTTTACAGACTTCAATCAGGGTTTTAATTACCCAGTCGAATGTGTTGACATCATCGTTCCAAACAATGAGTGCATAGCGAGCACTGTCGAGCACTTCTACTTCTAACTCTTCTTGGTATTGTGGATTGTTGAATGTCATTTTATGATTGGTGTGGAACATACTGGGCTCGAACCAGTGACCCCTACTCTGTCAAAGTAATGCTCTAAACCAACTGAGCTAATGTTCCGAGGCAGTGCAAAGGTAATCAAACAGAAAAGGAATTAAAACAATGGCCATTTGAAAGAAGATGTTAAATTGATTTTTCTTCCCTCGGCTGAGGACTTTCTAGCAGACTCAATAATTTCTAGTACATGCAATGCATGTTCAACATTGATTTTAGGATGAGTGTTATTAACTATTGACTCAGCAACTTTTGTTGCACCTTCTTGCCATTGGTATCCGCCTGTTTCAGGCTCGTATAATTTGGCTGCATGATCCCATGAATCGTCCAAATACACCCCATAGGTTTCCCAATCATACCCGATCAGTCGCATGTTTGCTTTGTCGCCATAGATTTGAATAGAATGCAATTCTTGTCCCTTTGCTTCGTGTCCGTGTGGATCAAAATAATTAAATCCGCACATTACATGGCTGATGATTCCTTTTCCATGATCCAATAGAAGATGGGCATTATCTTCGGCTTCTACTTTTACAGTTCCTTTATCATCCACTACTCTGGTTGGATTTACAATGCTGGTCATTGCCATGATAGATTTTGCTGGTCCCAACAGAGCGGTTAAGGTTGCAATATTGTATACACCAAGATCAGGCATACTGCCGCCTCCTTTTTCATAGAAAAAGGCTGACCAGGTGGGACCTGTATGACCGTATTGACCATGTGCACTGGCGATTCTTCCCAACTTACCCTCCTGAATGATTTTATTCATGAAGGCAAATTGTGGTGAGTTAACTACCGCGGGTGCTCCCCAAAGTTTTACGTTTTTTGATTTTGCCAAATCGAGCAATGCCTTTCCTTCGGCATATGTATTTGCCATTGGTTTTTCGCTCCATACATGTTTTCCGGCAAGCAATGCTTTCTTGTTGAGTTCACCGTGCACTTGCATATCGGTTGTGGTAACCATCATGTCGAAAGGAACCCCTTTCAACATTTCATCGATATTTTTATAAGTAGATGATTGAAGGTTGTACTGTTTTTTTTGTTCCAGGGCACGTTCGTATTTGATATCGCAGAGTGCAACAATTTCAATTAAAGGAGAAGATTGAAGATGCGGGATGTATCGATTGCTTACACTTCCACATCCAATAAGGGCAACTTTTATTTTGGATGTACCCAAATCACTTGCAAATAGTTCCAATGAGCTTAGCAGCATAGCTGCTCCGGAAGCTGCAGTATATTTCATGAAATCTGTTCTCGACATTGGGTTACCCATAAACTAGTTTTTCGGTCAATTTACAAAACTGTTTCTACGGCTTGGAATTATTCTGAAAAAACTTATATTTGCAGCCCCAAAGGGAGTTTAGCTCAGCTGGTTTAGAGCATCTGCCTTACAAGCAGAGGGTCGGCGGTTCGATCCCGTCAACTCCCACAAAAGGTCACTTAATAGTGGCCTTTTTCATTAATATGTTCACTGTTTACATCCTTTATTCTATAAAGTTTGACAGATTTTATAAAGGTCAAACATCGGATTTAAACAGGAGATTAAAAGAACACAATAATCAAGAAGAAAAGTCCACTGCCAATTTTGTCCCATGGATACTAGTTTGGCATAAGCTTGTGTCAACCAGATCTGAGGCAGTGATTTTGGAAAAGAAATTGAAAAATATCACCAGTAAAAAACGAATTAGAGATTTTATAAAAAGAAATACCAATTGATTTGGCGGCCCAGACAATCCGCCGCGGGCGGATGTCTGGGTGCAGACCGAAGTGTCTGCATTCGATCCCGTCAACTCCCACAAAAGGTCACTTAATAGTGGCCTTTTTCTATCTAATCAGCGTTACATACCCTGCAATTTCTTTCCTGCCGGATTTGGGATACACCACATAGTAATATGTTCCTGATGGAAGATCCGAGCCGTTCTTCTTTCCATCCCATGAAAACTTATAACCTGTACTCTTGAATACCAACTGCCCATTTGATGCATAAACTTCAACTACACAATCAGGATAAACTTCCAGGTTCTTGATTGTCCATGTTTCATTCACCCCGTCACCATTGGGTGTAAATGTGTTCGGTATGAGGGGCTTTCGAAGTACATGCATCTTCACCTGATCTGTGCTGGTACAATTTCCACTACCAGTTACACTAAGCTGATATAATATATCTGATTGTGGACTTTTAATAAAAGGCTGCAATAAATCCGAATAATTCAAATACGTTGCGGGAGTCCATTGATAACGCAAACGATTGCCAATTGCTGTGGCATTGATTTTTGTATCCGCATCATCCAAAGCAAAAATCTCTGGACCAGCAGAAATTTTTGGATATGCATGAACTACAATCGATTTATAAATAGTGTCGGAATAACAACCAACAGTAGTCCTTGCAAAAAATCTTGTCCGGAAAGTATCAGCTACTTTATATAGATGGGTTGGATTTTGAGAGCTACTCGAAATACTATCACCAAAATTCCAAAACCAAGCATCAACAGGTTTTACTATTCCATCTGTTCGATCAAAAAACTGAATGGGTACCCCTATGCACACTGAGTCTACGCTTTGAAAAGAAGCTTTGGGCTGAGGAAAAACGTCCATTAATTTTTGCGTTAGAGAATCCTTGCACTGATCTTTGCTGATTGCAATCAATGTTACGTTGTAATTACCTAACTGCTTGTAGTAATGAATAGGATCCTTTGAATTACTTGAAAGAGTATCTTTTGCATCTCCAAAATTCCATCTGTATTGAAGTGAGCCTGCAGATCCATCTGGAATGAGTGTTTTGTTGGAAAACAAAGCTTTCCCCTCAGGTAAACAAACAACAGGTAAGCCGAAATTCACAATTGGGAGAGGGTGAATTTTTACAGGCAATACTTTTTCTAAACTATTACATCCATTATTGGTTTGGACTTTCAATCCAACATTATATACGATACTTGTATCAAATCGGTATTTGAAAGGTGATTCATCGAGTTTATTGACAACGCCTTTCCTATCATCAAAATTCCATTCCCATTTTGTTAATTTACCCACCAAAGCAGTTGAAACGGATGTAAATTGAATATCATTTTTCTCACAAACAATATCACTGTATTTAAAATCAGCAACAGGACGAGGCCATACAATTTGAAATCGTGTTGCGGAATCTCTGCAACCTGTTGCGGCGACCAGAAGATATTTTATGGCAACAGTATCGACCCCAGTGATGGAAGGATCAAAAACTCCTTTGGAAGAGGTACCGTCTCCACTAAATATAAAATCACCTTTCACGTTGTCATCAAAACTTGCTTGAGAAATTTGTCGTGGCAAAGCATCTAAACAAATGCCAGGCAAACTGTCAAAAAACACTTTTGGACTCGACAGTACGTTGATAGTTGCAGAGAGTGCATTACTGCAGGAGAATGCACTTCCTGAGTAAGCCCTCAAAGTAATTTTATACTGCTTCGTAGATGGAGATTGAAAATCATTGTATCTAAAAGTATATTGCTTTCCCATAAAGGGGTTTTCATCGACAGTTTTCTTGGTCAAATCAGTACTGTCCCAAAATATTTCCAATCGAGTAACATTTCCAAAATCAACGATCGATTGATTGCTAATACGAACCGAATCATTACTGCACAATTGATTTGATTTCAGAATATCAAATTTTGGAATTGGATTCGCACCGTTCACGGTGAAGGTCTGTGAAAGTGAATCGATACAACCCTTTGATGTAACAACCAACTTCACCCGGTAATACCCAGTATCATTGTACTTGATCAACGGATTTTTTTTGGTGATATCTTCTGCTGTATAAGTTGGCCCCTTTAGTACAGGAACTTCCCCATCATTAAAAAACCACTTGTACGAAAAAGTCTTGTTTGCATCCGGAGAGGAAGTGGTATCCTGGAATTGAGCAAAGGCATCGTTTAAACAAACTTCGGGGACTATAAATCCGGGTACTGGATTTGGATTCACCACAAACGATGATATACTAAACGTATCACTTACGCATCCAGTACTTGATTCTGCAATGAGTTTGATTTTACGAGGACCGAACTCTTTGTAAATAATTTTGTGAGAGGTTGATACAGTGTCTTCAATAGAGGCTGCGCTGGTATCAAAATTCCATCTCCATTTTTTGATGACTCCTGTATCACTAGAAGATACATCCTTGAATTCAATCTCCTTGCTCACACAACTTATTTCAGGAACAACATACCGTGGTTTAGGTTTTGAGCTGAGTCGCAAAACTTTTATAGAATCGGCTGAAAAGCAACCCCTGACAGAAGCTACTTTTAATCGCACGTTGTAATCAATTGCCTTTGAGAATTTAATTTTTGGAAGCAGCGCTTTGGATGTGTCGATTTTGACACCGTTATCAAAATCCCAGCTCCATCTTACTGCTTTTTTGGGATCGGTAGAAAATAGAATACTGTCTCCGCTGCATCCGTTGGTGGTAAAATTAAAATCTGCAACAGGTTGATCGATGATCAATCGTATACTGTCTTTCGCCGTTCCACAAGTGGCGGTCGTAGCAGTAACAATGTAAGTACCAGTATCTTTTGCTGAAAAATTCTTAAACGAAATCGTTGAATCAGTCCCTGTATAATTCCCAGGCCCTGTCCAGATGAATTCTTTTGCCTCTTCTACCTGTGCTTTGATTTTAGCATTCAAATTGTAGCAGAGAGTATCTTTTTCCAGCAAGTAAACCCCTGGCTTGGATTCGTCGGTGAATAAAACAGTATTGGAACTAAAATCAGAAAAGAAACCAAAACGAGTAGTTGTTGACGGACTACCCTGAATGACACCCACATGAAATTTACCAATGTTGTTTTCAATCAGCACTCGGTCTCCACCAGCAATCAATCCCGGAGGTACTTGCAACCGAGCGTAATACCAATTCCCTCCAGTTCCAGCTACAACTGAAAAATTTGAAGAGTCGATATAGGTTCTGGATCCATTGAATGAGAAATTATTTATGCTATTTTTTGGTGCAATTATGTTGATGAAAAAACTCTCACTGGACGATGCACGGGTAACACTCACCTGTTTGGAACCTGTGCACTTAATAGAGGGAATCACCGCACCGCCAATTTCACAACCGAATCCGGATATTTGAAACAAATGAACAGGTCTGTCGGTTTCTACGAAGTCGGTATTGTTTCCATTCGAACCCAATTTTCCAGTATAATAATCACCTGCCTTTGCCAAGACGTCGACTTGCACACCGTTTACTCGAACGATGGTATTGTCCTCAATGGCGAAAACATAATAGTAATCTGGATTACTTCCAGTGAAATAGCCTTTGATGACAATGAATTCAGTCCCGGCCAATCGATCAGGAATCAATTGATCTCCAGCAGTATCACCGCAAAATTGACCAGGATACCCCAAGGTATCGTCTTTTGTTGTGATGCATATGGGTTTGTTGGATTTCACCAAGGTACCTCCTGGTCTGCCAACTGCAACTGTTGTGAGAACAGAAAAAACATAGGTTTCACCTTTGTTCAACTTGATGGTGAAATTTCTATTCCCTGAATTATTTAAAACAACGGGGGAATTGACATCAATGATGGTGCTATCCTCTGTTGCAAGTACAATAAAATCGGAAGTATAAGATGCAGTAGGGGTAGATGGGCGATTTACAAAAGCCATTTGAAATGGTACTGTGAACTTGGTTCCGAGTGCGTTCCTCCCTTTTAAAGGAAACATATCGGCGTTGAAACCATTTGCAATATCGTAGTAACAAGTTATTCGATTGGTTGATTGAATTCGCAAGCCTTTTTTTTGTGGAGTGCTAATTGCAGTATTCTCGATAAGGTCAATGTAATTGGACAAGTTCACCGAAATCGCAGTATCAGCAGGGATATTTAATACGATAGGTTGAAAAGATGGATTTGCAGGAATACTAATCGTTACTTCCGCAGAAGTTTTAGAGGTTGCGATTCTTACATAAATTGGACGATCGCCATGCGCTTGTTGAAGATCGGGTGCAGCAAACCAAAAATCAATATCCGATTGAGCATGAGCTTCATGAAAAGAAATGAAAAGTAAAAAAAATGATATTAAATACTTACTGAAACCTCTCATAATGAAGCTACATTATACACCTATCTGACAACCAAAGAGTTAAGTTAGATCAAAAATCAATTAAACTGTTTTGCCTCCATTCATTCTTTCGAACTATCTGCTTCAAATTTTGTTTGTAAATAAAAGATACCTAATTTCGATGTTTAAACATTATTTATGAATAACACAAATTTGATTGAAGCGCTGGAGTGGAGATATGCCACTAAAAAGATGAACGGGAATGAAATACCGAAAGAAAAACTAGACACTATACTGGAAGCTATCCGATTGGCCCCTAGCTCATTTGGATTTACACCCTATTCGGTGGTAGTGGTACAGGATAAAGAATTGCAAGCAAAACTTCTTCCTCTTTGTTACAACCAATCGCAGATTGTAGACGCATCTGCCCTACTCATTTTTGCTCCCTGGAAAAATATAACAGAAGAGCAAGTAGATGTGTACATGAAAGAAATTGCTGAAACTAGAAATATTCCTGTAGAATCACTCAACGATTTTGCGAATGCTATTAAAGGTAAAATCAACCACAGCAGCAACGAAGACCTTCATACCTGGGCCAGCAAGCAAGCATACATTGCATTGGGATTTGGATTAGCCGCAGCTGCATTGGAAAAAATTGATTCAACTCCCATGGAAGGTTTCAACCCGGCTGGAGTTAACGAACTACTTGGTTTCAATGAAAAAGGTTTACAAGCAGCTTGCATTCTTGCACTTGGATACAGAGATGTTGAAAAGGATTATTTGGCAAATGCCACTAAAGTGAGGAGAAAAAAAGAAGCACTTTTCATTGAGGCTTGATCGAAATTTTTCTTGAATTCCTTAAACAATTACTGAACCATCTTGCAAAAAGATGGTTTTGTAATTATATCATCTCCCTACGCATGAAAAAAACACTCTTTTTTGCACTGCTATCTGTCAGCTTTCTAATTTCACAAGCCCAAGTTTCTCCTGTTGCTAAACTAAGCGGTTATATTCTTGATAAGAATAACCAGCGTCCTTTAGCAGGAGTAAGTATACAATTGCAAACCGGAAAAGGAACCACCACCGACAGCAGTGGTTTTTTCAGAATCACTACTGCACCAGGAACCTATAATGTTAGTGTTTCAAGTTTGAATTATATAACAAGAACTATTAACAACATTGTGCTAACCTCCGGAAATGAATCCACTATCAGCATCGAATTGGAACCACTTTCAAAAAAACTAGATGAAATCGTTATTGTAAACAAAAGAAGTTCTGCCCGTGCCACTAGCCTAGAATCCCCCCTCAGTATTCAACGAATGACAACGGAAGAAATCAAAAGAAATCCGGGTGGCAACTTCGACATCAGCAAAGTTATCCAATCACTCCCAGGAGTAGGAGGTGGTGTAGGTGGCGGTGGCTATAGAAATGATATCGTTATCAGAGGAGGCGCTCCCAGTGAAAACGTGTATTACCTTGACGGGATAGAGATTCCTATTCTTAATCACTTCGGTACACAAGGAAGTGGCGGCGGACCTCAAGGAATTTTAAATGCAAACTTTATCGAAGAAGTAAAGGTAAGTACCAGTGCCTTCGATGCTAAGTACGATAATGCATTGAGCAGTGTACTGCAATTCAAACAAAAATCTGGAAATAACAATGCCACACAAGGAAATGCAATATTAAGTGCCACCGACCTTGCGTTAACGCTGGATGGACCGATTTCTAAAAAAACAACCTATCTCGCATCAGCAAGAAGAAGTTACTTGCAGTTTCTGTTTCAAGCATTGGATTTGCCCATACGTCCGAATTATTGGGATTTCCAATTCAAAACAAATACCAAGATCGATGACAAAACTACATTGAGCTTCATAGGGCTAGGCGCCATCGATGAATTCAGGTTTGCAGCCCCAAAGGAGGCAAGCCTTGAAAAATTATATGTACTCAATTCCAACCCACTCATCAACCAATGGAATTACACTTTTGGAACTAGCTTAAAAAGACTTACAAAAAATGGCTTTTGGAACCTTGCACTGAGCAGAAATATGTTGGACAACCAATTAGACAAATACGAGAATAACAATGCTCCATCGGAAACCACCCGCACATTGTTAACAGATAGCAGAGAGGCAGAAAATAAACTACGATTCGATGTTAGTGCTGTAAAAAATGGATGGAAAATAAATTACGGAGCATCTACACAATACGTTGACTTCAAAAATGAATTTTTTGCGTTAGTCAGAAAACAAATAAAAGACGCTAATGGAAATGTGATTCAAAATCCACTTACCATCAACAGTTTAAATTCAATCTACTTTTTAAAATACGGTGCATTTGTTCAAGTAAGTAAAAAAGTATTCAACGAAAGAATGTCGATGAGTCTTGGTACTAGAATAGACGGCAACTCACTTTCTTCCAGCGAAAGCAATCCATTCAAACAATTTTCTCCTCGCCTTTCTTTGAGCTTTGCAGCAACGGAAAAATTGAACCTAAATGCAAGCGTAGGAAGGTATTTCAAACTCCCCTCTTATACCCAACTGGGATACGGAAATATTCAATCCTCCTTCTTTGTTAAAAATCCCGGTGAATACATTTCAAGCAATCATTATGTAACAGGCATAGAATATATTCCTAACAATGCTTTCAGATTAACAGTGGAAGGATTTTATAAATATTACAGCAACTACCCAGTGAGCATTATTGATGGCGTGAGTCTTGCGAACAAAGGAGCTGAAATAGGGAGCGTTGGAAACGAGCCCGTCAGTCAAGTTGGAAATGGCAAAGCATATGGTATGGAATTACTGATGCAAAAGAAATTAACCAAGCGATTTTTCGGTATCCTGAGTTATACATATTATCATTCTACCTTCACAGACAAAACTGGAAAATATATTCCGGCCAGTTGGGACAATCGCCATTTACTCAGTATTACCTGGGGCTATAAATTCAGAAAAAACTGGGAATTGGGGATGAAGTTTCGTTATCAAGGTGCTGCGCCTTATACACCTTTTGATATGGTAGCATCCAGAATCAATTACCTCACACAAGGTGTAGGGATTTTCAACAATGGCCAATACAATACCCTGCGATTGAAGCCTTTCAACTCTGGAGATGTGAGAATCGATAAGAAATGGAATTTCAATAAATTCACATTCGATCTTTTCATGGATGTATCCAACTGGTATGCTTCAAAAATTTCTGGCGTGCCGGAATATACCTTTAGCAGAACTGCAGATGGAAGCGGCTTCACCACAACAGATGGAAAGCCAATTAAATTGGATGGCTCCAATGCAATTCCAGTGATACTTCCAAACGTATCCTCTATTACGACACCCAGCTTTGGATTCATTATTGAATTCTAGTTGGGAATCAAATTCACGGGCATGATGAATTCCCATTGATTCACATTGGGAGGATTGATAAACTTCTTTGTATCCAGTAATCGACTGTATCGTATACCAAATGATACTGGCTGTTGATTCCACCATTTTGTATCAAAGTGCAGTTCAACACCAGTGCTCCTCAATTCGAGTGTTTTTCCTGTTCTTAAACTTTTTAAGAACATATCATCATAAAATAAGTTGGTTCTAATTCGTCTGAAATAAACGATGTTCCCAATCCCGAGATCTGGATACATCAACGGTAAGTGATAATTGAACGAAAACCTCCACATGCGAGGATAGTTCAATCCAGAATATCCTCTAGCCATTGCGAAATTATTGGAATAAACATATTGTCTTAATGTATCTCTTGCTTGATAGGCTCCGCTTATATTGAATGAATGCGTGCGCATCAATCCTGGCAGATAAATCCTTGCCCCACCATAAGACTGGGTTGCCTCGGTTTTTCCAACAGAAGTTCGGTGCTGTAAATTAATTACCCAACCAAATCGAGGATTGATCTGCTGGGTTGCCTGCTGCGAAAGCATGGAAGCAACCAACTGCAAATGCAAATAAGAAATGAACTTATCCTTGGTAGCTGGCTTTGAAGCTGCATCGTAATTGTACACCACGTTGTTGAGCGTGGAAGAAAGATCAAGACTTCTGAAAAATCTTCCACCGTTATTGCTCAGAGGTATTCTCAGTCCTAAGTTTCCATTCCATTCATTCCACTTGATATCTCTTGTACTGTCTTTAAAATTCCTGTTGAAGGTATAATTCGTTCCTCCCACTACCCAAGGATACAATGCACCATATGTTCCATAGGCACCGAATTGATGCGAATGCTCGTTTTGATTGAATTGGTATTGATAACTGGATTGAAAAGTATTCAATACATTTTGACCATACAATGTAAAACTCCAATTGGGATTTTCATAATACGGTCTCCAGCTGTGGATATTGATCAATTTAGTAGATGCCGAATAGCTTGATACTTCGTATAAACTGTCGCTAACTTTTTCTATGCCGTATTCACTTTCAGGTTGAACCGGATACACAAGTGATAAGGGCTTGAGTGCATTGAGAGTAGTTTTTTCACTTGGAATTCTACCCGTGAAAAGCTGATCGCCCTCTGCAGTAGGTCGGCTATAAATAATTTTTCCATTAACCTCGTCTATATCTCCTGCATAACTGCCCGTATTGGAGCTAGACAACAAGCTGAATGATTTTTCGCTGAGATGATACCTCCACATCTCGTTCTTACCCGATTGGGTTACAGTAAACAATAGTTGATTCTTCGCAATGCGTAAAAAAGCGATTGGCGCTTGAACGAATGGAAACAATTCAGTGAAACTTTCAGTCATCCGATTAAATGCCAGTACGGTACTCTCTCCATTTGGTTTTCGTGCAATCAAATAGACCAGTTGATCTTTTTCATCAAAAACAGGATGACTCAATAAATAATTAGTGGGGTGAGCAATAGTCTTTATAGATTTTTTTGCTGTTGCATCCCAGAATTGAAGTGCAGACCCTCCCTCAACAGGCATTTTGATTGCAACAATAGTTGAACCATCGTGAGATAAATCCGGTGAAAACAATCGCTGCTGTATGGTAACACGCGAAGTTGATCTGTCTGCAAGATTAAAAACATATACATCGTTGAACTCTTTCCAATCCCACCTTGCATCGGTAGAATAGGCTGTATAGATGATTTTACCGTTTTTAAAATTGAAGTAATCGTCGATTCCAATAAATTTTAAACCAAGCCTTTTAGAATGTTGTGAATCGATCAACACCCAATGTGGCAGTTGATTGTATGGTTTTCGAAGCGCCAGAACTGAATCTTTTCCAATCCAAACTGGAAATGAATAATTGACTACTCGCTGCTTATTTTGTTTAGTGAGTGCCAACTCTGAATCAATATTTGTTGCAGGCGGCAATTGTTCTTTAAATGCTGTGATAGCATCTTTTACAAACTGACTGTAACGAAGACCGGTGTAACGTTTGATCGCTTTTTGAAAAGGATAAACAATACCTTTAAATTTTGCCGCATCCTGTGTTATTTTTCCCCAAAAAGTATCACCGTATTTTCGATTTCCGTAAGCTACCAACATATACCCCAATTGGTAGTGATCAGGAACTACGTCCTTCATTGAACCACTTCGTAATTTCTGGTAGCTGTATTTCTTGTTCGCCGTCCAAATTGAATTGAACGCATCAAAGAAATACGGGATGCGGCCTCTACCCTGAGACAGATATTCTGTTTCGGTATAGACAGCATCGCCCTCAAAAAACCAGTCTGGGATCGTCATTGCATTGGCAAGTGACTGACCTTCTTGGCCGGCTAACAGGTAGAGAAATTTTGAAATCCCTCTACGGAAATTGCTGTATTGCTGAACATGGCGGTATTCATGGGTCGACAGATTATCGATCCAGGAGGTAGACCCCAAGTACAAGGAATTTTGGAGGGGATTTAGAAAAAACTCACTCCTCCAGGGTCCGAGTGACACATAAGCATTTGAAACAAGTGGAAGTGCATGCAATACGATCGGTATTTTATTGTGTATGTTTCCTAAACTGCCCTTGGGATAGCGCTCCATGGTTGAAACGACATTTGCCAACCGCTGCGCTTCTGCTACTCTTGCTGGCGGAAAGATGACTTTTACTTGTTCGGTTTCCAATTGCTTCCATTTCAGGGAAGGTGGATTTCCTCCAAAACGCTGAGCATGAGAAGTTGCTGTTTGAAAAAGCAAAAAGAAAGGCAGAAATACGAAGATTATTTGCTTCACGGCTTTTGAGATTTCAATCGATAAGCAATAAAACTGTCTCCTTTTTTCATTCCAAGTTTAGCACCTCCTACTGATAATACAATATATTGAATACCGTTTACTTCATAGGTGCTTGATGAAGCAAAACTTGATGTTGGTAGTACGGTTTCCCAGATCAGTTTCCCAGTCTTTTTATCAAAGGCCCTGAACATGCTATCCTTGGTAGCTGCAATAAAAAACAAACCACCTTTTGTAACGATTCCGCCCCCATAATTTTCGGTTCCAGTAACAGACATCCCTTTCGCGGACAACTCTTTAAACTCACCCAAAGGTCGTTGCCAAACATGCTCACCGGTATTCAAATCAATGGCTGTAAGTGTTCCCCAGGGAGGGGTAATAGCAGGATACCCATTTTTGTCAAGGAATTTATTGTACCCATCAAACGTATAAGGGATGGAAGAGTATTCAACTTCTTTGTTACCCACTGCCTCCTTGGGCTCAGTCTTCAAAAGAAAGTCAACCAAGGCCTTTTTATCTGCAGAAGTTATCTGCGGGAAGCCGGGCATCATCCCCTTACCTCCACCAATTATCTTTTCTACATATAAACGACTCCTTCGGCTTGCTATCCCCACCAAGGAGGGGTATCCACTCTTTTCATTCCCCTGTAAATCACTTCGATGACAGCTTATACAATACTTTATATATATTTTGTTACCATATGATAATGAACGATTTGTATTATTTTTTACAGCGTCGTTTAGCTTTAGAATCCAAGGCATTTCATTTGCATTGACGTAGAGATATCCCGTCTCTGGGTCAAAGGCTGCACCACCCCATTCCCCACCCCCGTCAAAACCAGGGAAGATGATTGTTCCTTCCTTGGAAGGGGGATCATACAGATTCTTCCGGTATCCCCTAAACCGCTGCATCAATTCATCATAATTTTCTGCCGAGGGATTTATATCTCTTTCCGAAAGCAAATTGCGTGCGAAAGGCTTTGGTATTCGGGGAATGGGTTGCGTTGGCGAAAGAACCTCACCCTCTACTCCATCCGTGGTAACAGGAAGTTCATCGATGGGAAAAACCGGCTTACCTGTTTCTCTTTCAAAAACGAATACAAAACCTTGCTTAGTGATCTGAGCCACCGCATCAATCATCCTTCCGTTTCGCTTGATTCTGATCAAGTTAGGTGGTGCTGGAAGGTCCCTGTCCCATACATCATGGTGTGTAAATTGATAATGCCATATCCGCTTACCGGTATTGGCATCCAATGCCAGAAGGCAATTGGCAAACAAGTTATCTCCTTTGCGATTTCCTCCATAAAAGTCGAATGCAGCTGAGCCTGTAGGCACAAATAGCATCTCGCGCTCTCTGTCAATGCTCATCCCTGCCCATGTATTGGCCCCACCCACCTCTTCGTTGGTGTAATTATCTTTCTCCCAGGTTTCGTAGCCGAATTCACCCGGACCAGGAATCGTCTTGAAGACCCATTGAAGAGAACCGGTTTTTATATCAAAGCACTGAATGTATCCAGGGGCAGCACCAGCAGATTCAGACAAATGAAGTGGTATGATGATTGAATGCTTGAAGACGGTACCCGGTGTTGGAGCGGCAACAAATCGGTCCTTGGCCTTTTCTCCCAGTCCCGTTTTTAAATCCACCCGCCCGCTGTCTCCAAAAGAATGAATCAGCTTTCCATCCATCGCGTTCAAGGCATACAAATAATGGCCTGCACTGAATAAAATTCGCTGATCGCTTCCCTCTCTCCAATACACCACTCCTCTGCTTTTGCTGAACCACTCTTTGCTGCTGGCATTGTTGTACCGCCATTTTTCCTGTCCAGTAGCAGCATCCAGTGCAATCACCTCTACAGAAGCGGTGGCAACATACATGACTCCGTCCACAATGATAGGATTGCATTGCATTTGTCCACTGGTATCCCCCGTATGAAACTCCCATGCTTTCTCCAATTGGTTGACGTTGTTGGTATTGATTTGATCCAGAGTGGAATAATGGTTTCGTTCTGGTCCACCTAAATACTCTCTCCACTCAACTGCCGATTTGCAAGAACAAAAGAGCATTGCAGTGGCAATTAAAAAAGCAATAGTTTTCATGACATGCGTATTGATTCTAAATTTAATCACTAAACCACACTTGAAATAAGATTTGCTGTAATTTGTTGCCCATGAATGAAAAGATTGAAATACGTCCGCTGAACCCCGGAGAATTAGCAATTATTCAACAGCTTAGCAATGATATTTGGAAAAAGGTATATACCAGCATCATCTCACTCGATCAGATTGAATACATGCTCGATCTCATATACAGTGAAGAGGCATTGTTAAAGCAAATTCACGAGCAGCAGCATTCTTTTTTATTGGTTCTCATCGATAACAAACCTGTTGGCTATGCCTCCTTTTCATTGAAGGCTCCCTCTTTGCCTGGCCTCTATCGGTTACATAAACTATACCTCGAACCTGCCTACCATGGCAAAGGAATCGGCAAATCAATGATGGATTATATCATCCGCTCTATTGTTCCATTGGGTGCCAGTGAATTAGAGTTGAATGTAAACAAGTACAATCCGACTTTATCGTTCTACAAAAAGCTTGGATTCAGCATAGATAGTGAGACCATCATTGACATTGGGAACGGATATGTAATGGATGATTATATCATGAAGCTGGAACTGGTAAAATATCCAATATAATTGGGCATTTAATTCATTTAATTATAGCTTTGCCAAAATTTTAAAAGTTTATGGCAACGACCGCACAACACCAACTCGACTTTACTCTCAAGAACAAAGTAAAAGATATAACACTTGCTGAATGGGGAAGAAAAGAAATCCGTTTGGCAGAAGCAGAAATGCCGGGATTGATGGCCATCCGTAAAGAGTACGGACCTTCTCAACCATTGAAAGGAGCAAGAGTTGCAGGATGTTTGCACATGACCATTCAAACAGCCGTGTTGATTGAAACATTGGTAGCATTGGGCGCTGAAGTAAAATGGAGTTCTTGTAATATATTCTCTACGCAAGATCATGCCGCTGCTGCCATTGCAGCTGCAGGTATTGGAGTATTTGCATGGAAAGGTCAAACCATTGAAGAAGCTGATTGGTGTATTGAACAAACATTGTTCTTTGGTGGTGCAGATCGCCCGTTGAACATGATTTTGGACGACGGTGGCGATTTAACAAATATTGTATTGGACAAATACCCAGAATTGGTACAACATGTTAAAGGTATTTCTGAAGAAACCACTACGGGTGTTCACAGATTGTATGAGCGTGTTGCAAAAGGTACTTTGCCTATGCCTGCTATCAACGTGAACGACTCCGTTACCAAATCTAAATTCGATAATAAATACGGTTGTAAAGAATCATTGGTAGATGCTATCAGAAGAGCTACCGATGTAATGCTCGCTGGTAAAGTTGCAGTTGTTGGTGGATACGGTGACGTTGGGAAAGGATCTGCAGCATCTCTTGCTGGTGCTGGATGCCGTGTAATAGTTACAGAAATCGATCCAATCTGTGCGTTGCAAGCAGCCATGGATGGATTCGAAGTAAAGAAGATGGCGGATGCTGTTAAAGAAGCAGACATCGTTGTTACAGCTTCTGGTTGCCGTGATTTGATTACTGGCGAACACTTCAAATTGATGAAGGACAAAACCATCGTTTGTAATATTGGTCACTTTGATATTGAAATCGACGTTGCTTGGTTGAATACCAACTATGGTCATACAAAAGATACCATCAAACCTCAAGTAGACATTTACAACGTGGATGGAAACGATATCATCCTTCTTGCAGAAGGTCGCTTGGTAAACCTTGGTTGTGCAACAGGACACCCTAGCTTTGTAATGAGTAACTCGTTTACGAACCAAACACTTGCTCAGATTGAGTTGTGGACCAACCACAAAAACTACGACAAAAACGTTTACGTACTACCTAAACACCTCGATGAGAAGGTAGCAAGATTGCACTTGTCGAAGATTGGAGTGGAATTGGATGTACTCAGCAAAGATCAAGCCGACTATTTGGGTATTCCTCAAAACGGCCCATTCAAGTCTGAACACTATCGTTATTAATCGCTTATGACTCGTCTCTCAGTAAATATCAATAAGATTGCAACACTGAGAAATAGCAGAGGCGGCAACAATCCTGATCTCATAAAGACTGCATTGGATGCAGAAAGATTTGGTGCCGAGGGCATCACTGTGCATCCCCGCCCGGATGAACGTCACATTCGCTATGAAGATGTAAGAGGATTAAAAAAAGTACTTACTACCGAGTTTAACATTGAGGGAAATTGCAGAGAACAGAAATTCGTAGACCTGGTGCTGGAGGTAAAACCCGCTCAAGTAACACTTGTTCCTGATGCCGACAATCAATTAACCTCTGATCATGGATGGGATACCGTGGTACACAAAAATTACCTCGCTGAAATGGTCACCCTTTTCAAAAATGCTGGCATCAGAACAAGTATCTTTTGCAATCCGGATGTTCGCATGGTGGAAGGCGCTAAAGCAACTGGAACCGACAGAATTGAGTTGTATACAGAGGCCTACGCCAAAGGTTACAAAAAAGATCCCTCCATGGCAATAGCTCCTTATTTAGAGGCCTCAAAAAAGGCACATGAACTCGGAATTGGAATCAATGCAGGACATGACCTGGATTTGCATAATCTTAACTTTCTGGTTAAAAATATTCCCTACCTTGATGAAGTGAGTATAGGGCATGCACTGATATGTGATGCACTTTACTTTGGTTTAGAAAACACTATTCAATTGTATAAAAGAAAACTTCAACAATAATCATCTCATAAAAAAAAGCACGTATATGAAAAGGATTTTATTAGGTCTATTCGCACTTGTAGCCATCGCAACCACTACAAATGTTTTCGCACAACAACCTCCTGCTAGTCCCGCTTCCTCTGCATCAGGCAAAATCGGAAACGCAACCATCACCATCAACTACGGATCACCTTCTGTGAAAGGAAGAGCAATTTGGGGAGAATTGGTTCCCTATGGCAAAGTATGGAGAACAGGTGCCAACAAAGCAACCACATTTGAAACAGATGCCGATATTACTGTAGAAGGTCACCCATTGAAAAAAGGGAAATACGGTTTGTTCACAATTCCTGAGCAAAACGAATGGACCATCGTATTCAATAAAACCGCTGATCAATGGGGATCGTTCAACTACAAGCAAGAAGACGATGTACTTCGAGTGAAAGTTAAACCAAGTGCAGGTAAAGAGTTGGTAGAATCATTGAAATTCGAAGTTGGCAAGAACAATGTTACCATGAAATGGGAAAAACTCTCCGTTTCGTTTGGAGTAAAATAATATATCTCACAAATTATAAAAAGAGCATCCATTGGATGCTCTTTTTATTTTGTCAACAGCCATTGAAGAAATTCAGGAATGGCTACTTTCCAAGTGGCGATATCGTGTTTACCCTCTGGTAGCTCTACGTATTCGATCTGTTTCCCTTTTTGGAATCCGAGTTTTTCAAGTTCCTTGATAATATCCAATGCATCGTCAATGGAATCGATGATTCCATTCTTGTTTCGATCGGCCTTTTCATCCAGCGCACCAGTTTGAAAATAAAATCGCTGATGAGGTTGAACACACTTGGTTCTAATTTTTGCGTGCATGATTCGATCTCTTTCTTCTACATATCCCTCGTTCAAATCTTTTGATCTCCACCAAAAGGACCCGCTGAAAACGCCTGCTGCGCTGAATTCCATTGGATAATCCATCGCCATATCAAATGCCATCAATCCACCAAGCGAAAATCCTGCAATGTATTTGTTTCTGAAACGAATTGGAGAATAAGAAGTATGGATATGAGGAAGCAACTCTTCCAAAACGAATTTTGAGTAAAGAAATGCTTTAGCACCCCTATTCATGTAATCAGGAATTCCAGCAACCCCGTACTCCTGCTTTCTTTCAATCCCAGCATGAAGACCAAGAACAATCATCGAATGAGTTGGACCGATAGACCTCTTTAAAATGGAATGAAAATTCATTTTTAACAAGTCCTGTCCATCGTTGAACAACAAGAGATCCGTCTGTTTGTCTTTTAAAGATTCTATATCCCCGTACACATCTATCAATACGGGT
>JAURIR010000150.1 GCA_030832645.1 Chitinophagales bacterium
TTTGATTCATTTAATATCTCCAAGGTACATCTTTCGTATTCAGCATTTTCCATCTGAGATGCAAGTGTTCTATTCCAGATAAGCTCATATAATCTTGCTTGATCTTTATCTAAAATGGATCTCATTTTTTCAGGAGTCCTTAAAATATCAGTTGGTCTAATTGCTTCGTGCGCCTCTTGAGCGTTTTTTGCTTTTTTTCCTGAATAATTTTTAGCTTCACTTGGTAAATATTTTTTTCCAATCTCTTTATCAATATAATTTCTACATTCTTTAATAGCATCTTGAGAAATATTAGTTCCATCAGTTCTCATGTAGGTAATTAAGCCAACAGTATCACCTTCAAAATCTATTCCTTGATAAAGCCTTTGAGCAATCTGCATTGTTCTTGATGCTGAAAACCCTAATTTTTTAGAAGCTTCTTGCTGCATAGTAGACGTTGTAAAAGGAGCGTACGGACTTCTTCGGTAAGGTTTTTTATCAATACTTGCAATGTTGAAGCTTTCTTTTTTTATCTGTTCTAAAACACTTTTAATTTCTTCTTCATTTTTGAATGAAAACTTTTCAATCTTATTTCCTTTAAAAGAATAAAGTCTGGCGTTTAATTCTTTTTTTTGTTGGGTTAAAAAAGTACACGTAAAAGTCCAATATTCTTGTGGTTTAAATAATTCAATATCATGCTCTCTATCGACAATAATTCTAAGAGCAACAGACTGAACTCTTCCAGCGGATTTAGATCCTGGAAGTTTTGTCCAAAGAATAGGCGAGATGTTAA
>JAURIR010000151.1 GCA_030832645.1 Chitinophagales bacterium
TTTTACTTCTTCAGCACTGGTGGGCCTTGATGCACGCCAGATGATTTTGGTACCATCAGGGCTGTACCAGGCGCCGCCGTCATATCCCAGTTGGTTGGTGATTCTTTTGACCGAACCTGATTTCAAATCCATGGTATACAGATCAATATCCCCATCTCTGGTGGATGTGAATAGCATTGTTTTTCCATCAGGAGAGATGGTTGCCTCTGCATCGTATCCGGGATGATTGGTCAATTGCTTTGTGATCTTGCCATTGAGGTCAGCAACAAAAATATCATACCCTGCATAAAGCGGCCATATGTACTTATTCCCATACTTGCTGCGGTCAGGTACCGGCGGGCAATTCGCATCTGCAAGATGTGTTGATGCGAATACAACATGTTTGTTGTCCTTCAAAAATGCGCCACAGGTGGTCCTGCCCTTTCCTGGGCTGACCAGTTTGGGCTCAAACTTTTCACCTGCCTTTGTGGGCAGTTTGCCAATGTATATCTGATCACAGGGGATATTTTCCTTGGGGTTCGTTTTCTGAAAAACCAGCCATTTTCCATCAAAACTGAAATAAGCCTCTGCATTGTCTCCTCCAAAAGTGAGCTGTTGGATGTTCTTGAAATGGGACTCATCCGCATATTGAAGGCTGTCTTGGGCGAACAAAGTGTTGAAACTGGTAAATAACACTACGAGACACTGGAAATAGCTTGCTTTGAGGATTGCCATGGATGTGGTGATTTATGGGATGCGAATTTAACAACTCCACCCTGTTGTTT
>JAURIR010000152.1 GCA_030832645.1 Chitinophagales bacterium
ACCATCTAAAGATAAAAGCCTTGCGCTAAAGCCTGGAACACAAGCTGCTGCTAAATCCCACCAAGCGGAGGAAATAAAAGCCATTCGCTCGCGCTCTCGCTCAACAATTAATCTAGTAGCAACTGATTGCACACGGCCTGCTGAAATTCTTGGCATAACTTTTTTCCATAAAACCGGAGATAACCTGTAACCATAAAGACGGTCTAATACTCTTCGTGTTTCCTGAGCATCTACTAATCGATAATCTAAATCTCGAGTTTCCTTCGCCGCTTTTTGAATAGCATCTTTAGTTATTTCATGAAAAACCATTCGCCTAACTGGAATCTTTGGACGCAAAACTTCAATTAAGTGCCAAGCGATTGCTTCACCCTCGCGGTCTTCATCTGTTGCCAGAATTAACTCATCAGCGTCCTTCATTAACTCTTTTAGCTCTGCGACCTTACTTTTTTTATCTGGGTTAATTACATAAAGGGGCGCGAAATCTTCTTCAATATTTACACCCTCTTTTGCCCAAGCAAATTGTTTAAACTCTTTTGGAATATCAGCGGCTCGTTGAGGTAGATCTCTAATATGACCAACTGATGCTTCAACTACATACTCATCGCCCAAAAAAGAACCAATTTTGCGCGCTTTAGCGGGGGACTCAACTATTACTAACTTTGTGCCCAAAGTATTTCCTTCTTAATTTAGATGGGGAAGATAAAGTAACTAGCCGATTGCAGTTGCGCGTTTTCGATTTTGCACAAGTGCATAAA
>JAURIR010000153.1 GCA_030832645.1 Chitinophagales bacterium
TAGCGTATCCAACAACCACAACTTCCTCAAGTCCTTTTGTATCCAGCAAAAGCACAACATTCAATATGCTGCTGGATTCATTGTAGGCAACAGCTTGGGTGGTATATCCAGTGAACGACATGGACAAAGTGCCGCTGCCCTTTACTGAAATGCTGAATTTTCCATTCGCATCGGTCAGTGAAGCTGCATTGGATTTTTTGTCTTCAACCACTACACCTTGCAATGGTTCTTTTTGTTCATTGGTAACAACGCCCTCAATTTTACGGGGAGATGTACCCTGTGCATTGGCCACATGCACCATCAGGCAGGTGAGCATGGCACATGCGATCAGCGTTCGCATTTTTTTTAGGATTTTTTCATTCATAGCAATTTTTTTAATGAATACTGTTATAGGTTTTGGCAAAATAGCACATTAAATTGCGCCTTTTTCAGCTATTTCTATCAAATTGCCCCAAGTATTTACGCAATCGTTCCCGAACGTTTCAACCAATAAAATCAACAGGTTTGTCGATATTTATATTGCATCGTTTGTCATTTTGATGTAAAAAATCTCAACTTTAATGCATATCAATTGATTATCATGAAATTACGCAGATACAATTTTGGGGTGGCCATTTGCATGTTGTTTTCCTTGCTCTCAACTGCCCAGGAAAAAGATGATGTCAATACACCGCTGCACCTTTTGCCGGCCAACTATCCCACTCCATACAAGGCTCCGGACAAAGTAATGGTGAAGGGTGTGCTGGACAAGGTA
>JAURIR010000154.1 GCA_030832645.1 Chitinophagales bacterium
TTATCGCTAATTCCTTTGAAGTCACGTACACGTGGTAGTGCAACAGATACTAAACGATCTAAAAATTCATACATTTTTACACCTCTTAAAGTTACGCGAGCGCCAATTGGCATACCCTTACGCAATTTGAAGTTTGAAATATCTTTTTTAGACATCGTTGGAACTGCTTTTTGACCAGTAATTGTGGTTAACTCATCTAAAGCGATGTCAACTAATTTCTTGTCATTTACTGCGCCATTTACACCACGGTTGATGCAAATTTTTTCCAACTTAGGAGTTTGCATTACAGACTTGTAACCAAACTTTTTTGATAAAGCAGGGATCACTTCTTTAGTGTACTTGTCTGCTAATCTTGGAGTATATTTTACTGTGCTCATTATTTAATTACCTCCCCTGATTTTTTTGAAATTCTTACTAATTTTCCTTCTTCTCTTGAACGCTTCACTTTTGTAGCAGCGCCAGTTTTAGCATCCCATAACATTACATTACTAATGTTAATAGCAGCTTCCACTTTTACGATACCACCTTTTGTATTAGAAGCAGATGGTTTAGTGTGCTTAGTTGCGATGGCTACACCTTCAACTACAACACGACCTTTATCTACAATTACTTCCAACACGGTGCGAGGCTTTTTCAAGTCCTTGTCATCACCAGCAATCACTACTACAGTGTCGCCTTTCTTGATGTTGAATTTGGGTTTGAATCTGTTACTCATAATTATTTATAATTTATAACACCTCTGGTGCTAATG
>JAURIR010000155.1 GCA_030832645.1 Chitinophagales bacterium
CCGTTTCAAAATTGGAAGCATCAATGCTTCGAATAGTTCCCCATGGTGCTATTCCTTTTATATTCGCTGTTACATTGGTCCATGTTTTTCCATCATTGGTAGTGACTTGCACTTGTCCATCATTACTACCTGTCCATAAAACACCTTTTGTTAAAGGAGACTCTACAATGACATATAATGTAGAGCCATCAAATGTCATAAGGTTGTCTGAATTAATACCACCAGAATTTTGCTGATGGGTTTTATCATTGGTGGTTAAGTCGGGGCTGATAACATTCCAAGACATTCCCTTGTTAGAAGTTTTATGTACATATTGAATTCCAACATACACTACCCCTTTTTGATGTTTAGATAATGCCATCGGAAAATTCCAATGCCAACGATATTTCATATCTGCTGGAGTCCAGCCATAACCTGCTGCTGGCCAAGGGCGCACATCATGTGAATAGCCTGTTCTAACATCGGTAACATCTAATCCTCCATCATAACATCCAGACCAAATAATATTATTATCAAAAGGATCGGGTTGTGCAAATCCACTTTCACAACCGCCTACTCCTTCCCATAAGCCTAAAGGAATGGAACCTTGCATACTAATTGCTGCTGTTCTATAACTATAACCGTCTTGTCTATTTCCCATTACATGATAAGGAACCATATTATCTACTGCTACATGATACATTTGTGCAATAGGTAAATTAATATTGTTCCAGGTTTTACCTCCATTGAAGCTCATATTC
>JAURIR010000156.1 GCA_030832645.1 Chitinophagales bacterium
CGACTCTCCACCCTGCCATGTTTTGGCTTTTACTCAGAGAGTTCAATTCGATCACCACCTCTTTTGCACCTTCTATAGACAATAAACTTTCGGGTTGATTGTTTAAAATAAATGCATAAGGATTGTCATGACAAATCAATATTTGATGCTTCTTCCCAAAGGCAACCAATTGCTCAAAAAGCGCTTTGGTTGGACTTTGTCCTGTTGGCATATGTGGATAGTTCACCCACATTAGTTTCACTTTTGATAAATCTGATTTTTCTAGATTGTCAAAATCCGGTGCCCAATTGTTCTCTGCAGTTAGCTCATAATATAGCGGAGTGCCCCCTGCTAATTTCACTGCACTTGTATAAGTAGGATATCCAGGATTAGGAATCAACACCTGATCTCCTTGATTAAGGTAAGTCATACAAATATGCATGATACCTTCTTTACTTCCTAACAACGGAAGTATCTCTTTTGCTGGGTCGATATTATCTACCTCATAATATTTTTTATACCACTCAGCAATGGCTTCTCTTAATACCGGTGAGCCATTATAGGATTGATAAGCATGCACATTGTCTTTTGCAGCTTCTTCTTGTAATGTTTTAATAACGTCTGGATGCGGCGGCAAATCGGGGCTTCCAATACCCAAATTAATAATCTGCTTGCCTGCTTTATTCAATTCAGCTATCTCGCGCAATTTGGTGGCAAAATAATACTCACCAATGCCTTCT
>JAURIR010000157.1 GCA_030832645.1 Chitinophagales bacterium
TTCTCGCTTTGCTTTTCGTATTTAGCAATTAGCGCTTCGCTATCTTTCACCATCGATTTTTTTCCTTCGATGAATTCAGAAATACCGTTGATTTCTTCTTCGATACGTGTTTGACGTGCATTTAAACCAGTGATCTCGTCTTCAAGGTCACTTACTTCCATTGGAAGCTCACCTTTTAAAACTTGAATTTCATCTAGCTTACTATCTATCTTTTGAAGTTGAAGAAGGTTTTTTAATTTGTCTTCTACAGAGAAATCTTTAACTGATGCCATACTATAGGATTCTTTTGAAGTTTAATATTTGTGGAACCGGGTCCTGCGCCTTACATGAAATACCCAACCGGATTGGTTTTTGTATCTGATTTAAGGACGGCAAAGGTAGGGAATTTAGGTTGTAAAAGTTCAACTAAAAGCTCCACCGTGTATTGTTCGCTCTCAAAGTGCCCAATATCGGCCAGTAAAAGGCCCGTTGGCATCAAAATAATCGTGGTATTTGAGATCAGAAGTTACAAAAGCGTCTACCCCCATTTCTAGTGCTTTTTGGGTCAAAAAGGCCCCAGAACCACCACAAATGGCTATTTTTTGGAGTTTTTTGCCTAAAAATGGGCTATGTTTAATAGTAGGAATTTTAAATATATGAGCCAAATTTTGTAAAAAATCGGCCTCAGTTACGGGTGCTGACAAATGCCCTATAATTCCAGCGCCAATACCCG
>JAURIR010000158.1 GCA_030832645.1 Chitinophagales bacterium
GGCTAGACTCAGTATTATTCGGCTGAAGCTTCTTCGCCTTCTACCTCGTAAGCTTCTGCTTCAAGGCTGTCAAGATTTTCTACTACAGTAGTGTCAACAGTAGTTTCAACAGCTGCTTCTTCAGAAGTTGAGGTGCAAGATACAGCTACAGCTGCCATTGCAAGTGCAAAAATTGCGTTTTTCATAGTTTGAAAATTAATTAATTAAAATTAGCGGAGGCTCAGGGATTCGAACCCCGGTTAGGCTCACACCTAAAACGGTTTTCAAGACCGCCGCATTCGACCGCTCTGCCAAACCTCCGTTTATATAAATATAAAAACAAAAATGGTAATTGCCAAATTTGGTTGGCGGGGAGAGACTCGAACTCTCATGTGACCAATTACTCTTTCTACAAGGTATAAGCTTGAGGAGATACACGCCAGTATTTAGTTGGAAGGGACGGATTCGAACCGCCGTACCCGTAAGGGAGCAGAGTTACAGTCTGCCGGTTTTAACCACTCACCCACCTTCCATTCCTGTTGAGCCGGGGTCGCTGGTAAAAGCAACTCAACAATCCTACGTTCGGTAGTCGGGAAGACAGGATTCGAACCTGCGACCCTCTGGTCCCAAACCAGATGCGCTACCACCTGCGCTACATCCCGATGGCGGAGGCTCAGGGATTCGAACCCCGGGACCTGTTACAGTCAACGGTTTTCAAGACCGCCGCATTCGAC
>JAURIR010000159.1 GCA_030832645.1 Chitinophagales bacterium
GAAGAGAAGTAGTTGAAAATGGGATCGAAGCTCTCAAAGCTGTTTGGCATAGAGGCGCAGTAGATAAGGACGGAAAAACAGGTGATGGTGCTGGAATTCACGTGGAGTTAGCAAAAGATTTTTTTGAAGAACAAATAAAAATTACAGGACATCATACTCATAAAAACGACCAATTGTGTGTTGGTATGATTTTTTTACCTAGAAATGATTATGGAGCACAAGAAGCTTGCAGAACTATTGTTGAACATGAATTATTGTCTAATAATTTTTATATTTTTGGATGGAGACATGTTCCGGTAAAAGCAAAAGTTCTTGGAATAAAAGCAAACGATACTAGGCCAGAAATTGAGCAAATATTATTTTCTCCAATTAAAAAAACAGAGTCAGAGGAATTAGAAAAAAGTATTTATATTGTAAGAAAAAAGATTGAAAAAAAAATTACTCAATCTCAATTAAAAGATTTTTATATTTCATCAATTAGTTCAAGATCAATTATTTATAAAGGAATGTTTCTTGCTGAGCATTTATCAGATTTTTATCCAGATTTATTAGATAAAAGATTTATTTCTAGATTCTCAATTTTTCATCAAAGATATTCAACAAATACTTTTCCAAGTTGGGAGCTTGCTCAACCTTTTAGAATTTTAGCACATAATGGTGAGATAAATACTTTAAAAGGAAATGTGAATTGGATGAAGACACATGAGC
>JAURIR010000015.1 GCA_030832645.1 Chitinophagales bacterium
AAGCCAAAGGAACAGAAACCTCTATAGATATTGTAGAAGGTATGCAATTTGACAGAGGGTATATCTCTCCGTATTTTGTTACCAACGCAGATAAGATGGAATGTGAATTGCAAAATCCATTCATCTTGATTTATGATAAGAAAGTGTCTGCAATGAAAGACATTCTTCATATCCTTGAAAAAGTTGCTCAACAAGGGGCTCCTTTGTTGATCATCGCAGAAGATTTGGAAGGTGAAGCAATGGCAACATTGGTGGTAAATAAATTGCGTGGAACATTGAAAGTGGCTGCAGTAAAGGCTCCAGGTTTCGGTGACCGCAGAAAAGAAATGTTGCAAGACATCGCGATTCTTACCAAAGGTATTGTGATCAGCGAAGAGCAAGGTTTCAAATTGGAAAATGCAGACCTAACTTATCTTGGTCGTGCTGAGCGTGTAACAATCGACAAAGACAATACAATTGTAGTTGGCGGTAAAGGAAAGAAAGACGATATCAATGCCCGTATCTCTCAAATCAAAACTCAGATCGAGTCAACTACGTCTGATTATGACAGAGAAAAACTGCAAGAGCGTTTGGCAAAATTGAGTGGTGGTGTTGCTGTACTTAATGTTGGTGCTGCTACAGAAGTAGAAATGAAAGAGAAGAAAGACCGCGTAGACGATGCACTTCATGCAACTCGTGCAGCAGTAGAAGAAGGCATCGTACCTGGTGGTGGAATTGCTTTCATCCGTGCCATTGAGTCTTTGGATAAGAAAAAAGGTGTAAACGAGGATGAAACAACTGGTATTGCTATCATCCGCCGTGCTTTGGAAGCACCTCTTCGTACTATTGTTTACAACGCAGGAATCGAAGGTTCAATCGTTGTACAAAAGGTGAAAGAAGGTAAGGGTGATTTTGGATACAATGCCCGCACAGACAATTACGAAAAATTGTTGTCCGCTGGTGTAATTGATCCAACCAAAGTAGCGCGTGTTGCACTTGAAAATGCGGCTTCAATTGCTGGAATGTTGTTAACTACAGAATGTGTAGTGGCAGACAAGCCTAAGAAAGAAGAGGCAGTTCATGCTCATGGCGGTGCACCTGATATGGGTGGAATGGGCTACTAATCTAAATGGTATCTTATACAAAAGGCTCCGATTGTTCGGAGCCTTTTTTTATGTGGTCTCGTTTCGGTATTTGATAGCACCCAACACGATGAATAATTGTGCCAGGATGTAGGTAGTCATGATATATATACCTGCCGATGCAAAGGGGTTTCTAAATTTATTGATCGCTAAAATGGAGTCAGATGTAACAAAAAAAGCAGCACCGAGAATCATAAAGAGCGATGTTTTGTCCTCTAATTTCTGGTATTGCCAAATGGCGGCAGACAACATGGTGCTGATGGTAATTCCATAGATCAATACTGGAATTTTCATTTCACCTAAACTTGGCCATAACAGATGCATGAGTTCAATAAGATAGGCCAATACTGCAATCAGCATCACGGGCCTCAATTTGAAATACGATCTTTGATTAGAACTTGTTCGAGCAAAAAACGCAATGTAAAAGATATGTGCAGTAAGAAAACAGATCAATCCCGGTACAAAGTACTTATCCCATTGCAATAATATATCGCCCAGCCACGAAAACAGCAATGCCAGCAGAATGGCATCTTTTTTAGTGTCTGGTTTTTTATCGAGACTAAAATAATAGGTGAGTGCTAGGGATGGAACAATGAGAGGTTTGGTAAACATTCTCCATTCTTCTTTTCCAAGTGAGATGTGCAGAATCTCTATCAGAGAAACAAGAGAAAAAAGAAAGAAAAACAATCGTTGTTTTTGTCTCATGCCGTAATTTAGATATTATTTATGTCATATTCAGAGGACGAAAAGAAATTTATAGCTTATTGGGAGGAAAATAGGCTCAAAGAAAAAAAGTTTATTTCTCAATTAATGTATGGATTGCCCATCGGCATTATCTTTTCGGTTCCTATCCTGGTAAACTTTCTGTTGGGTAAATTCTGGTATAAACGGGCCGATGCTGTTGGAATCAGTCAGTTTAGTCCAACGGTTTTGATTGTTGCTGTCATCTTGATTACCGTTTTCATTGCACTGCTGAATCGGAAATTGCGCTGGGAAAAATTAGAGCAACAATACATTGCCTTGAAGAAAAGGACTTCGTCAGACAAATCTTGAAATTGTTATCCGATTTTTTATCATCTTTGCATTCAATATTTTTGATATGAGAATCAAGCTTATTTCTATTCTTACATTGCTTGTTATGATGCTATCCATCTCTTGTTTAAAGGATGATTATCAAACTTTTACCTGCAGTGCCTCTGCTCCGAAGGTTATTGTACCAGGTTCTGAGTTGCTTGAAATTGAAAGTTATTTATCCAAAAACAATATCACGGATGCTGTAAAAAGTGACAAAGGATTTTACTATAAAATTGTGACTGCTGGAACCGGTGTAACACCAACCCTTTGCTCTAATGTAACTATATACTATAAAGGTTCTCTTTTAAACGGAACTGTTTTTGATCAAACAGGTTCGGCCGCAGCAACATTCCCCTTGGCACAACTGATTGCAGGATGGCAATTGGCACTCCCATTGATAAAAACAGGTGGAAAAATCATAGTGTATTTGCCTCCATCTCTCGGGTATGGAAATCAATCTGCCGGACAGATCCCAGCTGGAAGTTCCTTGATTTTTGAAATTTCTTTAGTGGCTGCCTAAATCACAACTTGGTTCTCGTCCAGGTGTCGGTTCTTCCTATCAACGTGATTCCTATATAACCGCGAACGTTTAGAATATTTTTATCCTTCATGGTAATTATACATTTGTATTCTTTACCATTTTTAGGATCATAAATATGACCACCTTCCCATTCATTGTTTCCCGCATAATGAAAGCCCCAGAGATTTACCAATCCCATGATAGGTCGATTGTGAAGACTTTTATCTGGATGCTCAATATCTGTTTTGGGTTTACCGGTTTTTGGATCGATCGGTTCTTTCAACCAAACAACCTTTCCCTGATAAGTGGCGTTGTTACGATAAATTTCCACTTTAGCGTTACCCGTACCGGTAATCCAAATTCCGGTTAAATCGTCGTTTACTTTATTTTCTTGGGAATAACACTGTCCCAATAAAAATACACTTACGAGAAGAAGTAGTTGTTTCATACCGAGTTTATGTACTTAAAATTAATACTAATTTTTAAAAAACTCGACTGGATTGCTTTAATACTCTTTGATAACATGGTAGAGCGTATCTCTTTCTACCGGTTTTCTTCCCACTTGCTTGATAAGGGTAACAAGCTCTTCTGTACTCAACGAGGGGTTCTGCTCCTCACTTCCTGCCATTGAGTAAATCTTTGTAGAGTCATCAATGGTTCCGTCTAGGTCATTCACCCCAAAGGAGAGGGTAAGCTGTGCTTGCTCCCTGCCCAACATGGGCCAATACGCTTTGATGTGTGGGAAATTGTCCATGTAGATCCTGGCGATGGCATAGAGTTTCATGTCTTCAATGGAACTGACCTCAGGTATATGGCTCATTTCATTGTCAAAATTCCTGAACTTCAATGGGATGAACGTATTGAAACCTTTGGTTTCATCCTGTAGGCTGCGCAGCCTTTCCATGTGGTCAATCCTGTGTGCATATGATTCCACATGTCCATACAACATGGTTGCATTGGAATGCATGCCTAATTTATGTGCAGTGGCATGAATATCCAACCATCCCTCTGCATCCACTTTGTCCGCACAAATTTTTTCCCTTATATCCTTATCAAAAATTTCTGCACCTCCACCAGGCAATGAATCCAACCCTGCATTGTGCAGCAAGGTCATTCCTTCCATCCTTCCCAGTTTCGCTTTTCTAAACATGTAGTCGAGTTCTACTGCCGTGAAACCTTTTACGTGCAAACCGGGTCGATGTGCTTTTATTTTCTTGATAAGCTCTTCAAAGAAATAGATATCCATTTTTGGATGAACACCTCCTACAATGTGCACTTCGGTAATAGGCTGCCCATCATAGGATTTCACTTTGTCTAACATCTCGTCTATACTCAGTTCCCAGCCTTCTTCTCTTTTCGCATAGAGTTTGGAATAGGAGCAAAATTTGCAGGAGAAAACACATACATTGGTGGGCTCAATGTGAAAGTTTCGATTGAAATAGGTGATGTCTCCGTGGGCCCTTTCTCTGATAAAATTGGCCATCGTTCCCAACTCCGCCAATGTGCCTTTTTCAAATAAATACAATCCCTCTTCAGGACTTATTCTGACGCGGTCAATTATTTTTTGAACGATATTTTTTAAGTGAGGGGATGTTTGCACTAAGATGCTCAAGTCACCAGCCATTTCAGAAAATTTCTGCAAAATTACAACCGAAATCTTGTCTATCCTAACCGATGTTCTATCCCAATGCCCCAGCGATACATGCACACATCAAGCAGGCAATGGTACCTCCTAATAATGCTTTGAAGCCAAGTTCAGTAAGGTTTTTCCGTTGATTGGGTGCAAGCTGACTAATTCCTCCAATTTGAATACCGATGGAGGCTATATTAGCAAATCCACACAAAGCATAGGTGGTTATTAGTATGGATCGTGGATCGGTGATGATACCCTCTGCTTTCATTTTTCCGAAGGTGATATATGCTTGGAATTCGTTGATGATGGTTTTTTCGCCTAATAACTGCCCCACATACACCATATCGTTTTGATGTACACCAATCAGCCATGCAATAGGAGAGAAGAGATAGCCTAGTATCATTTGAAACGAAAGAGAATCGTAACGACCATTGGAGAATGTTTTTATCCAATCATTGATTCCTAAATAATATCCAAATGTTCCTATTACCCAATTCAACACATACATCAATGCGGTGAATACAATTAAAATTGCTCCTACGTTTACTGCAAGCTTCAAACCATCTGTAGTTCCCAATGAAATTGCATCCAATGCATTTTCTCCAAACTTCTCTTTTGAAACCACGATTCTTTCATCTATCTGCTCGGTTTGTGGGAATAATATTTTTGAGCATACAATGGCAGCAGGGGCACTCATGATCGACTGACTTAATAAATGCAACGCAAAATAATGTTGTTGTGCAATATCGCTTCCACCCAAGAATCCGACATAGGCAGCCAGTACAGAACCTGCTGTATTGGCCATACCACCCACCATGATGCATAGTATTTCACTTCGATTCATTTTTTCAAGAAACGGCCTCACCATTAGCGGAGCTTCCGTTTGACCAAGAAAAATATTTGCAGCTGTAGAAACACTTTCTGCACCAGAAACTTTCAGTTTGCTGAGCAATAAAGCAAAGAAGTAAACAACTTTTTGAAGGATTCCCAAGTAGTAAAACAAAGACGAAAGGGCAGCAAAGAAAATGATATTGGGAAGTGCCTGAATAGCAAACGTATATCCCCAAGCTCCACCGGCATCAGCCAGGTTGCCAAACATAAACTCAATTCCTTTATGGGCTAAATTGATCACTTGAACAAATTGATCAGAAAGCCATTGAATGAGAATTCTGAAAAAATTATATTTCCCTTTGGATAAAACACCAATGGCAAAGGCCAATTGAGCAATGATCCCCATCGAAACCAGTCTCCAATTGATTGCTTTTCGGTTATTGCTAAAAAGATAGCTTATGCCGATGAGAAAAAGCATTCCTAAGAGACCGCGACTAAGATTTTCCCACTGAAAATTCATGAGCGTTGATTTGGTTGGGAAGATAAATGATTTATGTGTACCAATGATGAAGATCTATTTCCTGTGAAAAACTTTATTCTTGATCTGAAAATACAAATCTGTTATGTCCTGTGATAAATTCATGATAATTACAGAAGATGTAAATCCACTAATAAAAAATATTGTTTTTAAAGTTTGATAGATTATCAAATTATCTCCAAATGAAATGAAATTAGAAAGACCACCCCAAGCAAGTGCAAGGCAAATTGCATATAAGTGGCTCATGGTGAATGGCTGTAGTTTGATGAATTTTTTGATATAAATAAATCTGATCGTATTGAATAGTAGAATGGCTATAACACTTCCGTAAGCAGTTCCAATCAATCCGTATTTTTTTGTCATGAAATAATTTAGAAGGATCGATATACAAACAAAGAAAATATTGGTGAAAAGGTCTATTCGCCAATGTTTAGACAGTTGAAGGATTTGTGCATTCATTCCTGTGCCTAGTTCAATCAGCTTCCCCGTTCCTAGTATTAACATTAGTAATGGTAGGCCAGCATATACGTCTCCTAAATATTCTAAAATGATAGGAGCGTTTATGATAATTACGCCCATTATTCCCAATGCGATGATCAAGAGGGTAAGGGCTGTCTTTTTGTACAACCTGTCCAATTTTGGCATATCCTTACTCCTCCATGCATGTGCAATCTGAATGGTTGCAGATGACACCATGCTTCTCTGAGGCACATCCATCAAAGTAATTAAATAAGTTGCTATAGTGAATATCGCAGCATCTTTCAAACCACCACTGGATTGTGAAGCAATGATCAAGGTATCGTTGGTTTTTGCTAAAATATTCAACAGCGCACTCAAGAAATATGCACTACCGAACTTTAGCATCATGGGTGCATATTTTCTGGTCAGCTTACTTCTTGTTAATGTAATACTGAATGCATTGGATCGATAAACTATCCATCCCAGCATTATGATTAATACTAAATAGAGCAGTGCATAAACACCAATGAATAGATCAAAACTTTTTATCACCTTCCAACTCCACATTAATATCAATGTAGTAACCAGGAGCCTGTATAAGAATTCTCTGAGAAAATTAGAAGCAACATTTTTTGAAATAAGCCAGGCATAGGCTTCCAATAAACTGAAGATAACCAGTCCCACTACCATGGGGTAAATCCATTCAACATAATCTATCAGTAGGGGAGAACGGAATCCAAATTTTCGAATGATTATCGGGTAGAGTACTGGGAGTAAAAAATAAAACACAATGCATGTTGCAATTGCAATCAAGAAAGTGAGTGCAAATAAATCACTTTTTTCTTTTGGAAGATGGTAGTTATAAAAAGGACTGAACTTGATGGCAATGGGAATCATCCCAGCAGTGCACAATGTGGAAAATATCAACGCAATGTCCATGAGGATTCTGGTAAGTCCGAATTGCTCAGGAGTAAAAAACTTTGGAAAGAAATAGAGCACGTTTATGGCGCCAAAAACAAAACCCGCATAGATATAAATCGAAGAGTAAATGCTTTGTTTTCGGATGGTTGCCATAAAAATAAAAAACCGCCAACAGGTGGCGGTTTCAAATGTAATAAAATTAGTGCTTATAGGTGCGATTCAATCTTTCTGACAAAGGAGCCCTTCGGTTGTGCACCTACTAATTTGTCAACCACCTGTCCGTTCTTGATAAATAGAATAGCAGGGATGGAAGTAATGCCGTAGTTCATTGAAAGCTGTGGGTTGTGATCAACATTCACTTTTCCAATATTTACTTTTCCTTCCCACTCTTTGGATAATTCTTCGATAACCGGACCGATAGCGCGGCAGGGGCCACACCATTCTGCCCAAAAATCAATCATCGTTAATTTATCAGAATCCAAAACTTCTGCCTGAAAATTGCTGTCTGTAAATTCTTTAGCCATGTATATTTATTGAAAGTGAATAATTATAAAGTAGAGCAAAATTAGTTCCAATTTTTAAATTTTCATAAATGTCTTTCTTTTCGTCAAACTGCGTCAACCTGTACGTCTATCAGAGGGTTGTTTTCAAGGAAATCGGCCAATTCGTCATTCATTTCGAAGCCCTTCTCGGTTGTTCTCATTTGAACCATTAGTTTCTCCACCTGATCAACCATTACCAGTTTCATACGAGCCCTTCCGGGATGTTTTTTCAGATTTTTCTTGAAAAATTCAATGTGATTCTCGTTGATGGATCCAGCTTGAAGCGTGATTTGCACCTGTTTGGTAAATGCCCTCTTGATCGTTTCCAGTAAACAAATATCTGCGACCCTAAAATTCCACTCGTTTCGACTTTCCCATTTTTCGAAATTTCCTTTCACATGAATACAGGTGCCCGGATTGAAGTAATTGGAAAACTTTACATATTGATCTCCAAAAAGTGTCAATTCAACCTTCCCAGAAAAATCCTCGATAGTTAAGCTACCGTATTTCTTGCCTGCTCTTGATATTTTATGTTGGGAGCCAGTAACCAATCCAGCCAATTTTATTGTAGCTGTCGGAGTTTTTTGCAATTCGATGCCCTCCTTAAATTCATTGAAATCGTTGATGGTCAAGATTCCATAATGCCTCAATTCAAATTTATAATGATCTAATGGATGGCCACTTAAAAACATTCCGGTTACTTCTTTTTCCTTGTCTAATAACTCAGTCAACGACCATGGAGGGCAATCTGGAATTTTTGGCGGTGGAATTTCCTGCACCATGGATAGGTCTCCAAACAATGTATTCTGGTTAGAGGTTGATTGATTTTGCCAGATATTACCGTATCGAATGATTTTTTCCAATCCGTTTGAAGTATCTCCTTCTGGTTGAAAGAAATATTGTGCACGGTGCATAGTGGCAAAACAGTCAAATGCGCCCGACATCGCAAGGCTCTCCAAGGATTTCTTATTTACCGTTCTTTGATTAACCCTTTTCACCATTTCGAAAATCGATGAGTAGGTTCCATTTTTTTCTCGTTCTGCAATTATAGATTCAACTGCTGCCTCACCCACACCTTTTAGTCCGCCCAATCCAATTCGAATTTCTCCTTTTTTATTTACCGCAAAACTTTGAAGGGATTCATTGATGTCAGGCCCAAGCACACTCAAACCCATGCGCTTGCATTCTTCCATGAAAAAAGTAATTTTTTCAATGGATCCGGCATGGTTCAAAACCGCGGCCATGTATTCGGACGGATAGAGTGCTTTTAGGTAAGTGGTTTGATAAGCTATATAGGCATAACAGGTACTGTGCGATTTATTGAATGCATATTGAGCAAAAGCTTCCCAGTCGGTCCAAATTTTTTGAAGCTTGTCTTCGGGATATCCTTTTTCTGCCGCACTTCCAATGAACTGCGGTTTCATTTTATCCAGCACCGACTTTTGCTTTTTACCCATTGCTTTTCTCAACACATCGGCATCACCTTTACTAAATCCTGCCAATTTTTGTGCTAATAACATCACCTGTTCTTGGTACACTGTGATTCCATAGGTTTCTTTCAGGAATTCTTCCATAGCCGGAAGATCGTAGCTGATTTCCTCCCTGCCGTGTTTACGGTTGATGAAGTTGGGGATATATTCTAACGGACCAGGACGATACAATGCGTTCATTGCAATGAGATCCTCAAATTTGTCCGGCTTTAAGTCGCGCAAATATTTTTGCATACCCGGACTCTCAAACTGAAAGGTTCCAATGGTTTCTCCTTTCTGATACAATCTGAATGTTTTTTCATCGTCCAATGGAATTTTATCGATGTCAATTTCAATTCCATGGTTCATTTTTATCAACTGAAGAGCAGTCTTGATAATATTCAATGTCTTCAATCCAAGAAAGTCCATCTTGATTACACCTGCTTCCTCAATTACGCTTCCTTCAATTTGTGTAACCCACATGGACGAATCCTTCGCAGTGCAAACAGGAAGAAGTTCGGTAAGGTCTTTTGGGGCGATGATAATGCCTGCAGCATGAATGCCTGTATTTCTTACTGAGCCTTCAAGTATTTCTGCTTCGTGCAACACCTTTCCTCTTATATCATTGTCCTCGTATATTTCACGGAGTTTTTTTGAATTCTCGATTTCATCAGGATTCAGTGCTTCTTTCTCTGTCAAACTTTTCTCTCCATTGAAAGGAGCATGTAACAATCTTTTCAATGTTATTCCAGGCTTTTCCGGAACCAGTTTTGCCAATGCGTTGGATTCTGGTAAAGGAAGATCCATTGTTCTCGCAACATCTTTGATACTCATCTTAGCAGCCATCGTGCCATAGGTGATGATCTGAGCTACCTGGTTCTTGCCGTATTTATCAACCACGTAATCAATTACTTTTTGTCTTCCTTCATCATCAAAGTCGGTGTCAATATCGGGCATTGACTTCCTGTCTGGATTCAAAAAACGCTCAAATAGTAAATTGTATTTGATCGGGTCTATGTTTGTAATGCCAATGCAATATGCTACAACACTGCCGGCGGCAGAACCACGACCAGGGCCAATAAATACTCCTAAGTCTCTTCCTGCTTTGATGAAATCAGATACAATTAGGAAGTAACCAGCAAACCCCATTGTTTGAATGGTAAACAATTCAAATGCAATACGTTCTTCTATTTCTGCAGTGATGGTGTCGTATCTTTTTTTTGCTCCCTCTCTAGTTATGTGCTCCAAGTATTGGTCTTGTGACGAAAAGTTTTTAGGAACTGTAAAGTGGGGTAGCAGTATATCTCTTTTTAGATCGAGCAATTCAACTTTGTCTACTATTTCATTTGTATTGTCGATTGCCTCTTCCAAATCACCGAAAACTTTTTTCATTTCATCGGTCGTCTTGAAATAGAATTGGTCATTCGGAAATGCAAATCGTTTATTCCGGAAGTTGGTATCATCGTCGGTAAATTCTCTTGCTGCAGGAGTAGCTACTTTTTCTCCTGTATTGATGCATAGAAGAATATCGTGCGCATTAAAATCGGATTGGTCAACATAATGTGAATCGTTGGAAGCAATTACTTTTACGTTGTATTTCTTGGCATATTTTAGGAGAATTTTATTTACTTTCTCCTGTTCCTCCATGCCATGACGCTGGAGTTCTACATAATAATCCTCCTGAAAAATATTCAGCCACCACTTGAATTCATTTTCGCCCTCTTCTTCGCCTTTTTTGAGAATGGTTTGTGGAACTAATGCGCCAAGGCAACAGGTAGTGGCAATCAATCCCTCGTGGTATTTATGAATCAGTTCTTTATCGATACGGGGATATTTGCTATACAATCCCTCAATATATCCCAGCGAGGTTAGTTTCACCAAGTTCCTATAGCCTTTTTCGTTTTTTGCTAAAAGTATCTGATGGTGTCTAGGATCCTTTTCTTCTTTTGAAAATGTTTTCCGATGCCTGTTTTCGGTAATATAAAATTCACACCCTACGATTGGTTTAATTTTCAAAGGACTATTTTTGTCCTCTGGGTTGACCCTGTGCTTGTAAGCTTCGGCAACAAATTGGAAAGCACCAAACATGTTGCCATGGTCTGAAATTGCAAGTGCAGGCATTCCATCTTCCATCGCTTTTTTGTACAGTGATCCAATACTGGCTGCTCCATCGAGCAAGGAATATTGGGTGTGGACATGGAGATGGGAGAATTGTGACATAAGCGAAATTCAAATTTCGCAAATATTCGATGAAATGAGAAGGAGTATTTTCCACATTCTGATCAAGAAAATCCCCCAATCGCTGCCTCTTATGAGGGGTATGCTTCTGCTGTGCGCTGGATCATTCTTATTTTCCTCTTGTGTTCTTTTTAAAACAATTCCCTACACAAAGTCGAACACTACTCAATCTCCCTATTTTGACAATATTTCTGTGGTGTTAAATCCAGGTAAAAAAAGTCAATACATTTCTGAGGCCTCGATCAAGTTCATCGAAGATGCACCCTCCACCAATTACTTGAATGACCTACAAGGCATTGAATATATTCCCAATTATTTCTTTCGTTACGCAGTGCTCCTCGATTTAGAGGTGGAGAAACTTACCAACAAAAAATTGGTTGATTATATTCATCAATGGTGGGCTGTTCCATATCGCATTGGTGGAACTTCAAAGGAGGGCATTGATTGCTCCTCTTTTGTACAAGGCCTGGCTAGTGATGCTTTTGGTATTCAGTTGCCAAGAACTTCTAGAGAACAGGCTGCTTTTTGCAACGAAATTTCCAAGGAAGAATTACAAGAGGGAGATCTGGTTTTTTTCAATACGGGAGGTGGTATATCTCATGTGGGGCTCTACATCAGCAATAATAAATTTGTACACGCTTCAACCTCCAACGGCGTAATCATCAGTGATTTAAACGAATCGTATTGGCAACGTAGGTTTGTGAAGGCAGGGAGAATGAAGATTGGTTGATCAATCCAGTGAGGTTTCTTTTATTCCCACATAAAAATTAGTATCAACTTTCGTACTGGTATTTGTTCCAGTTAATTTCATTGTCTTCCATTGAGTGGATGGGTAGATCCATTGCGTAGTTTTATTGAAACTGATTTTAACCGGTGCATTAAAACTCTTGATACAATCTATCCATTTATACTTTATCTCATTCTTGGATTGTTGAATTTCTAAAGTAGGAATGTGTGTATTGCGGAGATACTGATCAAACAACGACTGAAGATTCATCTTTAGCTCATCGCTGAAAAACTTTTCTACTTCATTACTCGTGGTAGTTTGATGATACCACTTACTGTTTAGTTTTCTCAATGCAGTCCTAAATTTTTCATCATTGTCAAACAGTTGTCGAATGTAATGAACCAGGTTTCCTCCTTTGTAATACATATCTCCTGATCCCTCTTCGTTTACATTGTAATGTGCAATGATAGGGGCTTCGTTTCTGATAAGTTTTCTTGTTCCCTGTACATAAGCGTTTCCTGCTTCTTTACCATAATGAAAATCTGTAAACAATGTTTCACTGTAGTTCGTGAAGCCCTCGTGTAGCCACATGTCTGCTAAATCTTTTGAGGTGATATTGTTGCCGAACCACTCGTGTCCGCTTTCGTGTACAATGATAAAATCCCATTTTAATCCATATCCCGATCCAGACAAATCCCTTCCCCTGTATCCATTTTGAAATCCATTTCCATAGGCTACTGCACTTTGGTGCTCCATGCCTAAATGGGGAGATTGTACCAATTTATAACCATCTTCATAAAATGGGTAGGGCCCAAACCAGTGTTCGAATGCTTTCAGCATCAGCGGCACTTGTTTGAATTGTTCTTTTGCTTTTTCCAGTTCATAATCCAACACCCAATACTCACAATCTAAGTTTCCTTTTTCTCCTTTGTGCGTTTCTTTAAACGAAACATACTTCCCTATATAGGGAACAATGTTGTAATTATTGATGGGGTTTTTTACTTCCCAATCATACACAGTCCAACCTTCTTTATAAGAACGCTTTCCGATTAACCTTCCGTTTCCAACCGCCACGAGCGAATCGGGTACGGAGATTCTTAACAGTGCACCCTTGTCAGGCTCATCACTTTGATGGTCTTTACAAGGATACCATACGCTTGCTCCCAGGCCTTGACAGGCAACACTCATCCAGGGATTTCCATTTTTATCTTTTGTAAAAATCCATCCTCCGTCCCAGGGGGGTCGGATGGCTTCGCGTACTTTGCCTTTGAAAGAGAGTGCAAGCGTTGACTCTGAACCAATTTTTAGCGGATGGTTCAAAATGATGAAATAGACATTTCCTTCGCGTATATACCTAAGAGACTCCTCACCCAAATATGCCTTGTTCAGCTCCATGGGTTCTTGTAAGTCAATTTGCATTGTATCGTAGCTGCCAGTTGTTTTGAAAAGGATATCTACTTTACCAGAAATGGTTTTATCAACAGCATTTGGCTCAACAAGAATTTTGTATTGCTGTACATCCCACCACGTCCTTGCCTTGGTGAGAGTTCCTCTGAGGGAATCAGCACGTGTAAATATTTTTCCTTGAAGGGTGGTTTGCGCAACGAGCAAAGATTTGCTGCAAATCAGTAGCATCGATACAATGAAAATTCTGATGCCAAGCATACCCGACTGTTATTTTGCTTTTAATTTATCCTTGAATACTTTTTCAAACTTTTCAAGTTTGGGACGGATCACGAAATAACAATACGGTTGATTGCCGTTCTCCTTGTAGTAATTCTGATGATAGTTTTCTGCTGCATAAAAATTCTTGAGAGGCTCAATAGCAGTAACAATTTTAGCAGAGTAGGCGCCGCTTTCGTCCAATTTCTTTTTATAAAACTCGGCTCTTTCTTTTTGATTTTCGTTGTGATAAAAAACTGCGCTTCGGTATTGCGGACCTTCATCGTTGCCTTGGCGGTTGAGTGTTGTAGGATCGTGTACTTGCCAGAAAATTTCTAACAGTTCATCAACGCTCACTTGTGCAGGATCGAATTCAATTTGACATGCTTCGGTGTGCCCAGTTGTTTTGTTACATACCTGCTCATACGTTGGATTCTCAACATGGCCATTGCAGTAACCGCTGGTAACTTTGATTACACCTTTTACTTCCTGGTAAACTGCTTCGGTGCACCAAAAACAACCGGAGCCCAATGTGATTTTTTCTGTGTTCATGGATGCAACTTTATTTTGTTTGGAAGGTGTTTGCGTTTTCTTTTTCTCAACTTGAGCACAAGCGCTTAAAAAGAAGATCAAACACGTGATGATAAAACCGATTCTTTTCATATTTATTTGTCGATATGCGAAGTTAGTCGGAAAAGATATACCTGTTAAATTAAGTGTACTTTTGCGTAGAAATTAGTTTTCGTTTAACATGAGGTTTTATCCCGAATCAGCCCCCGTTCAACTGGAATTCGACAAAGTGAAGGCACTCTTGGTGGAACTGACCCAAACAGCTTACGGGAGGGACAAAGCCGATCAGCTCCGAATTCATACCAAGAAAGATTTTATCGAAAACGAGCTCAGGCAGTCGTACCAATACCTGCAGTTATTAGCTGCCGGACAAACATTCCAACACGGAACCGCATTTAATCTTCACAAGGAAATCAAGCTGCTTTCAATACCAGGTGCCGTTTTAACGGGAGAAATTTTCTTGCTTTTTAAAAATCTGGTTGAAAATATAGATGGAATTTTCAGATGGTTTGACGACGAACGCCGGGATCGATTTTCCTCTTTGTACACAGCCTTGTCCAAGACCTATGTAGAGAAGTCCATTCCAGATTCAATTCAAAAAGTGATAGGAGATGATGCGCGCGTGCTGGACAATGCATCGGATGACCTTGCCAGAATCAGACTCCAATTATTCAAAAAAAGGAATGAACAGCGTAGATCGTTCGAGCGAATACTTGGAAAACTGCAGAAATCCGGGTACATAGCCGACATCGAAGAATCCTTTTTAAACGGAAGAAGAGTATTGGCCATCTACGCAGAACATAAGCGTATTGTAAAAGGAATTTTACACGGCGAAAGCGAAAGTCGAAGGACTTCCTTCATAGAGCCAGAAGAGACAATCGATATCAACAATGAGATTTATTCGTTGGAAAATGATGAGCGCGACGAGGAATACCGTATTCTCAAACATCTTACTCAACAACTTTCCGTTCATTCCCCTTTACTGAAGCAGTACATAGAAATATTGGGTGAATTTGATTTTATAAGAGCGAAGGCAAAATTGGCTCAGATGATGGACGCTCATTTACCACATGTAACGGAGCAGGCAGAAGTGAAGTTGATCAAAGCCACTCATCCGCTTTTACTGCTTTACAACAAGAAGAGCGGCAAGAAAGTAGTTCCATTGGATATTGCATTGAATGAACGTCAACGAATTTTGGTGATCTCTGGTCCAAACGCAGGGGGTAAGACGGTTTGTTTAAAAACCACCGGTTTATTACAGTTGATGGTTCAATCCGGTTTATTGGTACCGGCACATCCTGAATCGACTTTTGGTATTTTCAAACAATTGATGATTCATATTGGCGATACTCAAAGTATTGAATTTGAATTGAGCACCTACAGCGCTCACTTGAAAAACATGAAGTTTTTCATGGAAGAAGCCAATGGGAGAACCCTGTTTTTTATCGACGAACTTGGAAGCGGCAGTGACCCGAGCCTCGGTGGCGCTTTTGCAGAAGTGTTTCTGGAGCAATTGCTGAAGCGACATACTTTTGGGATAGTCACCACACACTACCTGAACCTAAAAGTGATGGCCAGTAAAACACCAGGAATTGTAAACGGCGCCATGGCTTTTGACGAAAAACATCTCTTACCTGAATACAAATTAAATATCGGCAAGCCCGGTAGCTCGTATACTTTTTCCATTGCTGAAAGAATTGGGTTGTCTCCCCAATTGATTCAGCGTGCGAAGTCGTTGGTCGATGAACATCATTTTACACTAGACAAATTATTGAACAAGACCGAACAAGAGTTGCGAAAACTCGAAACAAAAGAAAAAGAGTTGCAAAAGCTCATAAAGGAAAATGAAACCCAAAAGAAAAAATTAAACGAGGAGCTAAACAGGGAGAAGCATCAGCAGCAAGTTGAATTATTAAAACAACAGAATAAAATTTCAGAAGATAAATTGGTCTACCTCAAAGACATGGAAAGGAAATTGAAGCAAATTGTCTTTGACTGGAAGAGAATGAACGGGGAAGAGGATAAGAGAGAACTCATAAAGAACTTACAGGCCTTGCTCTTTAACCAAAAAGAAAAACAGGTAAAAGAGAAAGTGAAAAAGAAGATTGACAGTAATTATATAACCTTGGCTAAAAAACCTGTGATAGGTGATTTTGTTTTGATGAAACAAAATAACAAAATTGCACAGCTTACAGAGATTCGTGGCAAGAAAGCAGTTGTTGCACTCGGTGCTATGCCCTTGCAAGTAAATTACGACGACCTGGTAGCTGTAAAGAAAAAGCTGGTGGAGGACGATCCTAAAACAATTGTCAAGTAGAAATCATACATTTAAGAACACCAAAACTCTCTTATGAAAGCTGCATTCAATTTTTTGTTTATTTGCCTATTCTTCTTTCAAACTGTTTCGGCACAAGACAAAATAGCGCCGGAAAGTATTAAGGATAAAATGCAATGGTTCCAGGATGCTAAGTTGGGAATCTTCATCCATTGGGGTATTTATGCTGTAAAAGGGGTAGACGAAAGTTGGAGTTTTTATAACAAGTTGATCCCTTACGATCAATATATGGATCAGCTCAAAGGATTTACAGCAAGTAAATACAATCCATCTGATTGGGCAGATCTTATTCAACAATCAGGGGCACGTTATTCGGTAATGACTACCAAACACCACGACGGTGTTGCATTGTGGAATACAAAAGCAGATCATTTCAATGTGGTGAGAAATACCCCAGCGAAAAGAGATGTGTTGGCTCCATTTTTCACTGAATTGCGAAAGAGAAACATAAAAGTTGGAACATATTTTTCATTGATCGATTGGAGTAGAAACGATTACGATCAATTCAAAAAGGATTCGGTTCGATATAAGCTAAAAAATGAACCAGCACGTTGGGAAATATTTAAAAAATTTTATCAGTCTCAAATCAATGAAATTTCCACCCTCTATAACCCTGATTTATTTTGGTTTGATGGGGATTGGGAGCACAATGCCGATGAATGGGAGAGTATAAAAGTCCGTAATAATATTCTTTCCCACAATCCGAATGCGATCATCAATGGTCGTCTCGCTGGATATGGAGATTATGTTACACCAGAGCAAAATATTCCAGTCTCTAAGCCGAAATATAATTGGTGGGAATTGTGTATGACCATCAATAACAACTGGGGTTTCCAATTCCGAGATACCAATTGGAAAAAACCAAATGAGATAATAACCCTCTTTGCAGATGTAGTTGGTAATGGAGGAAATCTTTTGTTGGATATTGGTCCCAAAGAAGACGGTACAATTCCAACCGAAGAAAAAAATCTATTATTAGAGTTGGGAAAATGGAATAAAAAACACGAACGGGCAATTTTTGGAAGCATCGCTGGAATACCCAAGGGGCATTTTTATGGACCAACAACCCTTTCGAAAGATTCTACCTCGTTGTATTTGTTTTTACAGGCTCAAACCAGCGGACCAATCATGATCAAGGGGCTTGTGAATAAAATAAAGGAAGTAAAAGTTGTGGGAGAGGAAACCTTATTGAAACACAAGGTGGTCGGTAAGATATCCTGGAGCGAGGTGCCGGGTTTGATTTTTATTGATGTCCCTGCAACATCATTGGATAGTTATATGACTGTTCTGGAGCTTAAATTGGATGGTCCGGTAAAGTTGTATGCCGGGCACGGAGGCTTCAATTAAGCCATAGAAAATATTTCATCCATCAACACCCACTTAACACCAGGTGCTGCCCAGGGTAGTCGCTGTTGGAATTGATCCATCAATGTTTCCCATTCCAATACTTTTGGATTGGAGGAATCCATTTTACTTTTTATTTCAAAACTGAAATCATCTTTTGCGTGGATGATCATGAACAGCCGATTATGAGTACGGTAAATTTTCATGGACTCAATTCCGCTGTTTTTAATTGAGGATAGAATTTCTGGCCATACTGCCTTGTGATAGGCTTCGTATTTCTCTATCAAACCAAGATCCTCTTTTAAATCGAGTGCTAGACAAAAAGTTTTCATGGTGTAACTGCGGGTTTATATCCTTTCATTCCAAAATACAGTACAAAGAAGTAGCATATCATGGGTACGATGTATCCAATTTGTATATCATCTCCAAAACGGTCGATGATGTTTCCCATGATAACCGGAAAAATCGCTCCTCCTATGATTGACATCACTAAGAGTGAGGAGGCGGGTTTAGTGTTTGATTTTAATCCAACAATACCTAATGCAAATATGGTTGGAAACATAATGGACATAAAAAATCCAAGTCCGCCTAGTGCCAGCACTACGTATTGCCCATCTGTTTTGATGGCTATGATGCTCAGGAGTATACATACAACAGCGTAAAGGGACAATAATTTTTGGGGAGCGATAAAACGCATGATGGCGGAACCGGCAAATCTGCCTACCATAAAAAGAATACCGTAAATACTTAAATAATATCCAGCTGTTTTTTCATCAACACCACCTCCAGCGATGGCCATGCGAACAAAAAAACTTGTTACACAAACTTGTGCACCCACATAAAAAAATTGTGCAATTACCGCCCAAACAAGGTGTTTCTGTTTGATGCTTTCTGCAAGACTTCCTTTTTCTCCATCGCCTTCGTCCTCTTTTAACTCAGGAAAATTGTTGACAAAAAACAATACTGCAATCACCAATAAAAAGATACCAAGGGAAATGTAAGGCATCTTCACAGAGGCGGCTTCTCCATTTAAATAGGAAAGTTTATCTGCCTCTGTCATTACTGCCAGTTCATTTGCAGAAAATTCCTGACCAGATAAAATAAAAATAGTACCAATAACGGGTGCAACAAATACAGCCAATCCATTAAAGGATTGTGCCAGTGTCAATCGTGCAGTGGCTGTTTCAGGATCTCCAAGTTTGGATGCATAGGGGTTGGCTGCAGTTTCTAAAATAGTAAGTCCGCAACCAATAATGAAAAGCGCCATTAAAAAAACATTGTACGCGCGCAAATTAGCTGCAGGTATAAATAAGAAAGCACCAATACTAAAAACAAGTAAACCTGTTATGATTCCTTTTTTATACCCAAATTTCTTCAATATGAATCCAGCTGGAATGGCCGAGATAAAATATGCAAAATATACAGCAGTATCCACAAAGGTCGATTGCATATTGGTGAGCTGAAGAGCTTTTCTCAAATGTGGAATCAGTATTCCATTCAAGTTGTTTGCTATTCCCCAAAGAAAAAATAGACTGGATACAAGTATGAAAGGAAGTTTGTAGTTGTTCTGAGTTTTGGTCATGCAGTTGGGTTTAAGTAAGAGCGGCTCTGTCTAGATGTACATATCCGCCGTCTACATGGATGAGTTGTCCCGTAGTATGGGATGATTTGGCGGAGAGTAAGAATACAGTTGTGTTGGCAATTTCTTCGGCGGTTGTCATTCTTTTTTCAAGCGGAATGCGGTCTCTGATTTTTTGAAGTGTTTCTTCTGGGTTATCTAATGTTTTAATCCATTTATCATAAAGGGGTGTATAACATTCTGCAACGATAACCGCATTTACACGGATTCCATATTTAAGCAATTCAACCGCCCATTCTCTGGTCAAAGCGTTTCTTCCACCATTGGCTGCGGCATATCCGGAGGTACCGCCTTGTCCCGTTTCTGCCACCTTTGAACTGATGTTTACAATGGCTCCTTTTGATTCTTTTAGTGCTGGCAAAGCAGCTTGAACGATCAGATAATAATGAACGACATTGTTGTGGAGGGAACGCATAAAATCCTCATAGCTACCGTGTTCTAGAGATACCCCGTCATTGATGCCGGCATTATTTATAACTCCATCGATACGGTTGAATTTCTTCAATACTTCATCAACTGCTTTTTTGCATTCAGCGGGTTTGCTCAATTCTGTCTTCACTTGATATCCAACTCCCAATTCATCTATGAGTTTTTTATTATCCTCTTCATTTCTTCCAAGTATGACGGGAATTGCTCCTTCCTTTACCAATATGCGGGTTATTCCTTCGCCAATTCCTTTTGCACCTCCTGTTACGATAACAACTTTGTCCTTTAGAGCTAAGTCCATATTATAGTTTATAAAATCTAGATGTATTTTCTCCAAAAATTTTCTCTTGGTCTGCTTTATTGAATTGCTTCGACCACCTCGTAATCACTTCGATCATTCTGTCGTAGCTGCCCGCCACTAGACATACAGGCCAATCTGATCCAAAACACAATCGATCCACACCAAAATATTCTGCAACTGTATCCAAGTAGGGGACTATTTCTTCGTAACTCCAGGCAGTGTAATCAGCTTCAGTGATCATGCCACTTAATTTACAATAGATTCCTGGATGTTGTGCCACTACCCGAATGTTTTCTTTCCACTCTTTGTATTTTTTTTCTTTTATAGCAGGTTTACCGATATGATCCAATATAAGTCTGTTATCGGGAAGTTGCTCCACAAATGAAATCATACTCGACAATTGATGATGATAAATCAATACATCATAACTAAAGTCAAGTTTTGCTAGGGCAGAAATATTGCGAATGAAAATGTTATTTTTTAAGTATTTCTCATCTGCTTGCCCTTGCATGATACATCGAAAACCAATTAGTTTTTTATGCCGTATTTTTTTCTCCAGTTCTTCAATGCCAGAAGGCGATAGTAAATCTGTCCAACCCACTACACCTTTTATAAAATCATATTGATCGGATAAGGAGAGTAAGAATGCGGTTTCCTCATCGGTTTCGTCGGCTTGAACGGCTATGCTTCCATCTATTGAATTCTTTTTTAAAATCGGTAGAAGGTCTTCGGGAAGAAAATCTTTTCTGATGGCCGACATTTCATCATTGATCCAGCTATGGCTGGTAGGATTGTACTTCCAAAAATGTTGATGCGCATCAATTCGCATATGCAATGGCGGTTTGATGTTGTTCTCCCAATCCATCAATACCTAAGTGAACTTTGTCGCCTGGTTTTAAATATACTGGTACTGGTTTTTGTCCCATGCCAACTCCTTCTGGGGTACCGGTACTGATGATATCTCCCGGTAACAAAGTCATAAACTGAGAAATATAATGAACCAAGAAAGGAATTTTATAAATCAAATCAGAAGTGTTCGAATCTTGCATTCTTTTTCCGTTTACATCCAGCCATAGACGCAATACATGAGGATCCTTGATTTCATCTTTAGAAACAAAGTAGGGACCTAAAGGCGCAAAGTGATCACAACTTTTTCCTTTCACCCATTGTCCACCTCTTTCCAATTGAAAAGCTCTCTCACTGTAATCATTGTGCAGGCAGTATCCTGCAACATGCTTCATGGCATCTTCTTCTGATACGTAACTTGTTTTTTTACCTATGATCACTGCCAATTCCACTTCCCAGTCAGTTTTAATAGAATTTTTTGGTATGATAACAGGATCATTGGGACCGCAAATTGCAGTAGTGCTTTTGAAAAACAATACCGGTTCTTTGGGGATTTCCATATTGCTTTCTTTTGCGTGCTTTGCATAATTGAGTCCAACACATATTATTTTTGATGGATCGGCAATACAAGGCAAATAAGTGATTTCTTCTTTGATCTCTTCGCATTCGTTCGCGTGTAGGATGATCCATTCAGAAAGATGGTCTGTGCCTCCCAGTTCAAAAAAATTCCTGTTGAAGTCGTTATAATATCCAGAAATATCAATTTTTTTTCCGTGCTGATCCAGCATGCCCAGTCCAACTGTTCCAGATTTATCGTAACGAAATATTTTCATGCTATTAATTATTTAGTCGTGTAAATCCTCCATCGATAGGAATATCTGTGCCTGTGATAAATGAAGCTTGTTTGCTGCACAGGTAAAATGCAAGTTGTGCAATTTCTTCCGGTGTTGCCATTCTTCCGATGGGCTGACTTGCAGAAAGTTTATCAAACATTTCTTTTTCTTGCCCCGGATAATGCTTGTTGATAAATCCTTCCACAAAAGGGGTATGTACTCTTGCAGGTGAGATACAATTGCATCGGATCCCTTTTTTGATATAGTCTCTTGCCACACTCAGTGTCATTGATAAAATTGCTCCCTTGCTCATGCTATAGGCAAACCTGTCTGTAATGCCTATTGTTGCTGCAATAGAAGCCATATTAATAATCAATCCCTCTTTCATTTCTTCCATAAAGGGAATAATAGCTTGCATGCAATGGAATGCACCTTTTACATTCACGTTGAATATTCTTTGAAAATCCTCTTCTGTTGTATTCGTAAGGTTTCCAATATGTGCGATTCCAGCATTATTGATGAGAATGCCAATTCCTCGTTTGATTGAAATCAGGGAAACAATTTCTTTTACGGATGCCTGATGCGTGATATCCACTTCGTGAAACTGAACTGTTTCGTCTTCTAGCTGAAGTTGAGAGAGTGTTTTATCCGAAGGCTTGTGAAGATCAAGTACATCGACAATGGCACCTTGATCATGAAAAATTTTCACCATAGCCAATCCAATTCCGCTTGATCCTCCTGTGATGATTACGTAAGGACTTACCAATTCAAAATTTGCAGTAGCCATATCGCCGATTATGGTAGACAATTTAAGATAATCCGAATAAAATTTTCAAATAAAAAGACATTTTAAATAAATATATTTAATCATGAAACTTTATAAAAATGGAATTCGAATCGTTTTAGAACACGAGGAGAAATTTTACGGAGTAGACTATCAATGGGATGAATTGATCAACCGAAAAAAACTCTATCAATTTTTATTGCTGCAAATGAATGCTCTTCAAGAAATTGAACCGCCTGATTTCAATCAACCTTTTGATCCGCCCATCGGCTCTCAAGAGTTATGGGCAGCAGGAGTTACTTATTTACGAAGCAAGGAGGCCAGAGAAAAAGAGTCAGCACAAAGTGGCGGAGGAAGTTTTTACGATAAAGTATACGATGCGAAAAGACCGGAATTATTTTTTAAATCACTGCCCTCAAGAATTGCAGGGCATAATGATAGGGTTCATATCAGAAAAGACTCCACATGGGATGTACCTGAACCTGAACTTACCTTGTTTATTTCTTCAGATCAAACCATCGAAGGCTATACGGTAGGCAATGATATGAGCTCACGAAGTATTGAGGGAGAAAATCCATTGTATTTGGCTCAGGCAAAAGTCTATGACCGAAGTGCTGCATTGGGGCCATGTTTGCTCGTTCTGGAAAATCCCATTTCGGAAGAGACTGCTATTCAATTGAATATCTACAGACATAATGAAAAAGTTTTCAGTGGAGAAACAGCTATTTCTAAAATCAAACGTCCTTTACAGGAGTTGGCAGATTATCTTTTTCTAGAGACTAATTTTCCAAAGGGGGTGATGTTGATGACAGGTACAGGAGTAGTACCACCAGATGAATTTACTTTGCAAGAAGAGGATCGGGTAGAAATTTCTATTGATGGGATTGGAACATTGATCAATTACGTGAAAAAAAACAATAAATGAAAAACACAGCATTGCTTCTTTTTTTCTTGGTACGCTTCATCGGATTGTCTGCACAAACTGCACCCAAGCCATATGGAGCCTTGCCGAGTGATCGTCAATTAAAATGGCATCAAACAGATGTGTATGGATTGATTCATTTCACGCCAACCACATTTGAAAACAAGGAGTGGGGATACGGTGATGCCAATCCTGCAATTTTTAATCCAAGTCAGTTTGATGCAGAAAAAATAATTGCTGCATTGAAAGCTGGCGGATTGAAGGGTGTAATATTAGTTACAAAACATCACGATGGATTTGCACTTTGGCCAACGAAAACTACTACTTATAATATTTCACAGTCGCCCTTTCGAAACGGGAAAGGCGATTTAGTGAAGGAAATTGAACAGGCCTGCAGAAAACTAGGAATGAAATTTGGTGTGTATTGTTCTCCATGGGATCGTAACAATCCCAGATACGGGACCGATGCCTATGTACAAGACTATCGAAATCAATTGAAAGAGCTCTATTCCAATTATGGAGAACTTTTTATGTCTTGGCACGATGGAGCAAATGGTGGTGATGGATATTATGGGGGTGCAAAAACTACTAAAAAAATTGATCGTTCAACGTATTATGGTTGGGATACTACATGGGCAATAACAAGAACAATGCAGCCCAATGCAACTATTTTTAGCGACATTGGATGGGATGTTCGATGGGTTGGAAACGAACGAGGATTTGCAGCAGAAACTTCATGGGCTACTTTTACTCCTGTTCCAGTTGAAGGAATGAGTAAAACAGTACCTGGACAACTTGACGATAAGCAAAATCCATTTGGAACAAGAAATGGAAAAAATTGGGTTCCAGCTGAGTGCGATGTGCCTTTACGAAAAGGATGGTTCTATCATCCAGAAGAAAAAGACAAAGTGAAATCTCCCGCACAACTATTTGATCTTTATTTAAAAAGTGTTGGAAGGGGAGCTGCTCTTGATTTGGGAATTGCTCCTGATACCCGTGGATTACTTGCAGACGAAGATGTAAAATCTTTGGAGGGGTTTGGTAAGCTCATTCGAGAGTCTTTTAAAAATAATTTAGCACATTCGGCTTCTATTTCATCTGCTGATACTAGAGGTAAAAACTTCAATACTACATTATTAAAAGACGACAATCTCAATACGTATTGGTCGTCTAAAGACGAGGCGCATACTCCTACATTAGAATTTACTTGGAAGAACGAGGTTGAGTTTGATTTGATCCGACTGCGTGAATTCATTCCTTTGGGTCAACGGATTGAATCCTTCGATGTAGAAATATTGGAAAATAAGGAATGGAAAAAAATTGCATCTGCAACCTCCATCGGTGCCTGCAGAATCATTTATCTTGAAAAACCCGTTAAGACACAAGGAGTAAGAGTGAAAGTGAACACTTCACCAGTTTGTGTAACTTTCAGTGAAATTGGTTTTTATAAAAAGTCGGATCTATAAACACATAAACTTGCCAATATGAAATCTCTCTTTTCAATTTTATTCTCACTATTATTTTTAGTGTCTACTGCCCAAAAAAACTATTTAAAAGAATCCAAACAGGATAAAGATGCCCGCATGGAATGGTGGCGCGACGCTACTTTCGGGATGTTTATCCATTGGGGTGCCTATGCCGTTCCCGCCGGCTCATACAATGGCAAAGAGTACGGTAGAATTGGGGAATGGATTATGCATTCTGCAAATATTCCTGTACCAGAGTATGAAAAATTCGTACAACAATTCAATCCTACACAATTCAATGCAAAAGAATGGGCTTCGATCGCAAAAAAAGCGGGGATTAAATACATTGTAATCACTTCCAAACACCACGATGGATTTTGTATTTGGGATAGCAAGGTGACCAATTATGATATCATGGATGCTGCCCCTTTTAAAAGAGATATTTTAAAGGAGCTCAGTGATGCTTGCAAGGAAGCGGGTATAAAAATGTGTTTCTACCATTCGATCATGGACTGGCATCAACCGGATGCAGAGAGTAAAAAAGATTACGCACATCAGCAAACTGCAAATCCTAATTGGGCAAAATACCGCGAAGAATACCTTAAGCCACAGTTGAAGGAATTGATTGAAAAATACGATCCTGCTGTTTTGTGGTTTGATGGGGAGTGGATTCCTGAATGGACCGAAGATCAAGGGAAAGATTTATATAATTATTTGAGAAACCTCAAACCGGATTTAATCATCAACAACAGAGTAGGAAAGGGCAGGTCTGGTATGCAAGGGATGAATAAGTACAATGATGCTGCAGGAGATTTTGGTACACCAGAGCAGGAAATTTTGGAAGGAACATCCGATGCAGACTGGGAAAGTTGTATGACGATGAACGATACCTGGGGCTTCAAGAAAAATGATAATAATTGGAAGTCGAGTGAAACCTTGATTCATAATTTGATCGATATCGCAGCCAAAGGCGGTAATTATTTATTGAATGTTGGTCCTACTGCTGAGGGACTCATACCTGCAGCATCTGTTGACAGATTGAAAGACATGGGCTACTGGCTAAAATTAAATGGGGAGGCCATTTATGCTACAGGAAGTTTGAAAAAATACAAGGAGGGCGATAACATCAAGTATACTGTCAGTAAGGATGGGAAGTATGTTTATGCTATCGTTACCAAAAAAACCGATCAACCCGTTGTAATTAAAAACATTGAAGTGAAGCCAGGAACCAAAATAAAAATGCTCGGGGTAAAGAAGCCTATCACACATGAGCACGATGCCAAAGCAGGTACCCTGACATTGAATTGGCCCAAGGCTTTGCCATGTGAACATGCATGGGTATTTAGGATCGAGGGGACTTCTAAAAATTAAAAAATTTGAGCTACATTTGCGGCGGAGAGATGGCAGAGCGGTCGAATGCGGCGGTCTTGAAAACCGTTGACTGTAACAGGTCCGGGGGTTCGAATCCCTCTCTCTCCGCTCGAGAAAACCCCGTATAGCGGGGTTTTTTAGTTTATGAAACATTTAAAACATTTAAATAAATATTTCTGGAAGTACCGATGGAGATTCTTTCTCGGAATCTTCTTCATCATGCTTTCCAATTATTTTGGCATTCTTGCACCGCAGTTAACGGGTTTTGTGGTGGATGAAGTGCAAAAAGCTATTCAACCTTCATCAGTAAGTGACACGAAAGTGTTTTTTGATCCTTTGGTATTGAAAGTTACCGAATGGATAAAATCAAGAAAATTTCAATTCAGCACCCTCGTATTCAGTTGCGGATTATTCCTACTTGCTTTTGCCTTATTAAGAGGATTTTTTATGTTTTTGATGCGTCAGACAATCATTGTAATGAGCAGACACATCGAGTACGATCAAAAAAATGAAGTGTACAATCATTATCAACAACTTGACACACTTTTTTATAAAATGCATAGCACTGGAGATCTGATGAGCAGGATGTCGGAGGATGTATCAAGGGTTAGGATGTATACAGGACCGGCATTGATGTATTTAGTGAATTTGAGTGTGTTAATCAGCTTTAGTCTTTTTTACATGTTCAACAAAGATCCATTGCTTTCTGCTTATGTTCTTGCCCCCTTGCCATTCCTTGCAGTTGCGATGTATTTTGTAAATGCGTATATCATAAAAAAAAGCGAACGCATTCAGGCACAGTTGAGCGATCTTACCACAATTGCACAAGAGTCATACTCGGGCATACGAGTGATCAAGTCTTTTTTTCAGGAAAAAAATACATGGGAGCACTTCAACCAACAAAGCGAAGAGTATAGAAAAAGTGGATTGGCTCTTTCCACTGTTGAGTCTATTTATTTTCCAGCAATCGGTTTATTAATTGGATTGAGCACTGTGTTAACGATTTATATTGGAAGCATCTACCAATTGGATCATACCATCAGTTCGGGTACCATCGCTGAATTTGTAGTGTATATCAATATGCTTACTTTTCCTGTGTCAGCTATTGGTTGGGTGGTTTCCAATATACAGCGAGCAGCTGCTTCTCAAAAAAGACTGAATGAGTTTCTGCACATTGAGCCCGGCATCAAAGAAATTTCCAATCCTGTTCCAATCCAAACGATCAACAGTATTGAATTCAAACATGTTGATTTTACTTTTTCCCATACTGGGATTCATGCAGTCAAAGATTTCAATCTCACGATTCAAAAAGGTCAACGTATTGCAATTATCGGTAAAACAGGATGTGGTAAAACCACTCTAGCGCAATTGATATTGAGATTAATGGATATCAATCGGGGAGATCTTCTAATCAATGGAACATCCATTCAAGAACTTCAACTCCAGCAACTAAGGGCATTGATCAGTTATGTACCGCAGGATGTTTTTCTTTTCAGTGATTCGGTAGAAAATAATATTTCTTTTGGTGCTGATGAGATGGATGAAAATTCAATTCTGAAAGCTGCAAAAACTGCAGTGGTTGACAAAGAGATTGACAAACTATCGGAAGGGTACAAGACAAAAATAGGTGAGAGGGGTGTAACCTTATCTGGAGGACAAAAACAGCGAATATCCATCGCACGTGCTGTAGCTACGAATGCAGATTTACTGATTTTTGATGATTGTTTGAGTGCAGTCGATACCAGAACCGAGCATGCAATTGCAGAAAACCTGGAAGAATACTTAAAAGAAAAAACGGCCATCATTATTACCCATCGAATATTCAATTCCATCCATTTTGATAAGATAGTTGTGATGCAAGAAGGAAGAATAATTCAGGAGGGTACTCACGAGGCATTGATTTCTGTTGAGGGGTATTACCGCGACCTCTTTCACCTCCAGCAAAACTCTGCCAGCAGCTTACAAGAAAATTAATTTTTCAAGGTTATTTTGTCGATTTTTCAAAAAAATCAACTAAATTTTGACAATTAAAAAACAATTTTATCTTTGTTTAAGACCAAAAATTAACCAAAACTAAACTTACAATTGTGGCGTACGACAACAACGAAAAGAAAATGGACAGTGTGTACAGCAAGAGAATCAGAGCTGGAAAAAGAAGGACTTATTTTTTTGATGTAAGAACTACCAGAGGAAACGACTATTACCTCACCATCACAGAAAGCAGAAAAAGATTCAACGACGATGGTTACGACAGACATAAAATCTTCCTTTACAAAGAAGATTTCAATAAATTTTTAAAAGCATTGAACGAGGCAGTTGATCACGTAAAAACTGAATTAATGCCTGATTTTGATTTCGATGCCTTCAACCACGAATACGACGAAGAAAATGGTGAAAGCGGTGCTTCTTTTGAGCCCTCTTCTAGTTCATCAACTCCTTCAACTGAAGCACCCGCTGCTCCTAAGCAAGAAAGCGAAGACCTTTCTCAGGGAGACAACGGCGCTGGTGAGCAGGTTGACAAGTGGTAATTCTTACACTCTCCACTTTTTGTAAGTATTGATCAACCCATTGGTTGAACTATCATGTGTTTGAACAAGCTCTTTATTGTTCAGCTCCGGCAATATCTTATTGGCCAACTGTTTGCCCAATTCAACGCCCCATTGGTCAAAGCTGTAAATATTCCAAATCACTCCTTGCGTAAATATTTTGTGCTCGTATGCAGCAATCAGCATCCCAAGTGTATGAGGATCAATCTTTTTAACCATGATTGAGTTGGTGGGTTTGTTTCCTTGAAAAACTTTAAATGGAACCAAAGCCTTTCTTTTCTCCTCTGATAAAGATGCCATCTCTGCATTGGCCTCCTCTTTAGTTTTCCCGTTCATCAACGCCTCGGTTTGTGCAAAGAAGTTAGACAACAGTTTAGGGTGATGATCTCCCAAAGGATTCTGTGAAACCGCAGGTGCAATAAAATCTGATGGAATCAGTAAAGTTCCCTGGTGAATCAATTGATAGAATGCGTGCTGTCCGTTAGTACCAGGTTCGCCCCAAATAACGGGACCAGAAGAATACGTTAAATCCTTACCATTTCTGTCAACGCTCTTCCCGTTACTTTCCATATTTCCCTGCTGGAAATATGCTGCAAAGCGATGGAGGTACTGGTCATAGGGTAGAATAGCTTCAGATTGTGCGCCAAAAAAGTTAACATACCAAATACCCAAGAGCGCCATCACAACAGGAATATTGGATTGGAATGTTTGCCGACGAAAATGGTTATCCATTTCATGGGCTCCCTTCAATAATTCTTCAAAACGTTCATAGCCGATCGTTAGGGCAATGGACAATCCAATAGCACTCCAGAGGCTGTATCGTCCTCCCACCCAGTCCCAAAACTCAAACATATTCTCTTTGGCAATGCCGAAATCTGTTACTGCTTTCTCGTTGGTAGATAATGCCACAAAATGCTTAGCAATGTGCTTTTCATCTCCAGCATGTTTCAAAAACCACTCCCTTGCTGTGTGCGCATTCGTCATGGTTTCTTGGGTGGTAAATGTCTTAGAAGCAATTAAAAAAATAGTTGAGTCAGCCTCTATAACTTTCAGACATTCAGCAATATGTGTTCCATCAACATTGGAAACAAAATGGACTTGAATCCCTTCCACCCAGTATGGTTTTAGGGCTTCGGTAACCATTACTGGACCAAGGTCGCTTCCGCCAATACCTATGTTTACGATATGCTTTATTTTCTTGCCGGTGTACCCCTTCCATTCACCTGAATGGACTTGATGGCAAATATTTTTCATTTGGGCCAGTACCGCTTTTACTTTTGGCATCACGTCCTCACCCTCGTTCGTTATGGGCTGTTGGGAAAAATTTCGAAGAGCTGTATGCAAAACTGCTCTTCCTTCCGTTTGATTAATTTTTTCTCCCTGGAACATGGATTCAATGGCATCTTTAAGCCTGCATTCATCTGCCAACTCAAACAGAAGATGCATCGTTTCTTCTTCAATCAGGTTCTTAGAGTAATCAAATAACAAATCGTTGTGCTGAATAGAATAGGTTGAAAAACGATCGGCATTTTGCTTGAATAAATCCCTCATGTGCACTTGCTTCATTTTCTCGGCATGGGCAGACAGCTTTTTCCATGCAGTAGTGCTGGTAGGATCAATTACGGGGAACGACATTATAAGGAGTTTTTTATTTTTTCAGGAAGTTGTTCAATCATTTCACTACTCACATCAAGATGTGTCACCATTCTAAAACGCGTAGGGGAGATGGCGAAGAATAAAACACCTTGTTGTTTCATTTTTTCAATGAAACCTTTGAAGTCGAATGTTGGTTCACATTCTGCAATCACAATATTGGTTTCTACAGAAAGTATTTCTTTTACGAAAGGTTGTTTTTGTAAAATGCCTTCGATTGATTTGGCATTTTGATGATCTGTTTTCAATCGATCAATATGATGCTCTAAGGCGTAAATACCAGCAGCAGCAAGGCTTCCGGCTTGACGCATGCCACCACCAAATGCTTTTCTGACTCTTCTGGCTTTTTTAATGAAATCTGCATTTCCAATCAACAAACTTCCAACCGGAGCGCCCAATCCTTTGCTTAGGCAAATAGAAATACTGTCAAAAATCTCTCCGTATTGTTTTGCGTCGTTTCCCTTTGCAACAATTGCATTGAAGAGACGTGCTCCGTCCAGATGATACGACAGGCCAAGTTGTTTGCATGTTTCACTCATTCCTGCCAAGTCTGCCCATTCGTAGCAGCTGCCCCCACCTCTGTTGGCGGTATTTTCTACCACTACCAGTCGAGAAATGGGTTTGTGAACATCGTCTGGATTGTTGACGGCTCCCTTTATATGATCTTGGTTAATTCTTCCACGATCTCCGTGCAGCAGTCTTACCGAAGCTCCGGCATTGAAGGCGATACCACCTCCTTCGTACTGATATACATGCGATAGTTCATCACATATCACCTCGTCTCCCGGGTGAGTATGGCATTTGATGGCAATCTGATTGGTCATGGTACCACTTGGACAAAAAATAGCCTTTTCCATTCCAAACATGTTTGCAGCCATTTCCTCCAGTCGATTGATGGTCGGATCTTCACCGAAAACATCGTCTCCAACGGGGGCTCTCTGCATTGCTTCCAGCATCCCTTTGGTTGGTTGTGTAACGGTATCTGAGCGTAAGTCGATGTTCATCCAACAAATTTAACCCATGGACTGCTGAAAATCCCCCAATTTTTCAACTTTTGATTCACATATTTGCTTGATTTTCATAATTTTTGGTTGTTTTTTCTAAAACCACGGTTTTATGTGGAAAAGGAATTTTAATTTTGCAGTTATCCCCTAAATTCGAATATGAGGCAATTAAAGATAGCTACACAGATTACCAACCGCGATTCCCAAGCGGTTGAGAAATATTTACAGGAGATTTCAAAGATCTCCATGATTACTCCAGAAGAAGAAACCATTTTGGCTCAACGCATCAAAATGAACGATCAGCGTTCATTGGATAAGTTGGTTCAAGCCAACTTGCGTTTCGTGGTTTCGGTAGCTAAACAATACCAACACCAAGGTTTGTCTTTGAGTGATTTGATCAACGAAGGAAATCTTGGTTTGATCAAAGCAGCTCAACGTTTTGATGAAACCAAAGGTTTCAAATTCATTTCTTATGCAGTATGGTGGATCAGACAATCGATCCTTCAAGCATTGGCAGAACAAGGTCGTTTGGTTCGTCTTCCTCAAAACAAGATTGGCACTTACAACAAGGCCAACAAAGCCTACATGGCATTTGAACAAGAACACGAACGCGAACCTTCTACTGAAGAGTTGGCTGAAATTCTTGAAATGAGTGAAACGGAAATCAACAATATTTTCCAAAGCAATACCCGTCACACTTCACTCGACGCACCCGTGCACGAAGCAGAAGATGTTGCCATGGGTGATTTGCTGGAAGGAAGCGATGATACAGATGATGATGTAATGAAGGATTCTCTTCGTGCAGAAATCCGCCGCGTACTAAAATCACTTAGTCCAAGAGAAGCTGAAATCGTGAATGCGTATTTTGGTTTGGACGGTGAAAACGGTGTTACCATTGAGCAAATCGGACAAAAATATGATTTGACAAAAGAACGTATTCGTCAAATCAAGGAAAGAGCAATCAAAAGATTACAAAAGGCGCGCTACAGCAATGCGCTCAAAGCTTACTTAGGTTAATAAGCTACATACAGCCCCGCTCTAGAGCGGGGCTTTTTTTTAAACCCATTTCTGTATTTTTTGTTATAATGGTATGAGAATACTTCTGTGGATTGGACTAGCGGTTTTCTTTTTGTCATGCGAAAAAGACATTAATCTAAAACTGGATCCAAGCGAGAATAAGTTAGTAGTGGATGCCACCATCGAAAATGGTAAACCGCCGTTGGTGTTTCTTTCCAATAGCATCGATTATTTCAGTAAAATCAGTCCAGCTGTATTGTCATCTTCCTTTGTTCACAATGCTTCTATCACCATTTCCGATGGAATAAAAGAAGTAAAACTGGTAGAAGATACCATTGTAAACACAGCCGGGGCACAACTTTTCTACTATACAACTCCCAAAAATGTCCTCTTTCTTGGTCAAATCAAATCCACCTATTCTTTGAAAATTCAAGTGGGTAATAACCTCTATACTTCTACCACTACGATCCCTGAAATTACCCGTAAAGTTGATTCCATGTGGTGGGAAAAACTGCCGCTATCGGACGATCCCAAAGCTTGTCGCGTAATGATTACAGCAACCGATAAACCAGGGTTAGGAGATTATATCCGTTATTTTACAAAAGTAAACAGCAGCCCATTTTTACCTGGCTTCACAAGTGTATTCGACGATAATATCATCGACGGAAAATCCTATACAATTCCTTTGGACAAAGGATTTGATAAGAATGCAATTTTTGTAGACAGCCTCGCTTATTACAAAAGAGGCGATACAGTTACCTTTAAATTGTCCCAGATCGATAAGAACACTTACGAATTCTGGAGAACATACGAGTTCTCTTACCAAAGTATCGGGAACCCATTTTCCAGTCCTGTTAAAATCCAATCCAATATTTCCAACAATGGACTGGGTTATTTTGGTGGATATGCTTCACAATATCGCACCCTGATCATTCCGAAACTCTAAGCCGAATTCTTTATTTTTGCAGACAATTAAAATCTGTAAAGAATGTCTGCAATCGAAAAAGTGAGTTGCTTGATCATTGGTTCTGGACCTGCTGGATATACCGCAGCTATATATGCTTCACGCGCTAATCTTCAACCAGTTTTATACCAGGGAATTCAACCGGGTGGTCAATTGACCATCACTACGGAAGTAGAAAACTATCCTGGTTATCCAGACGGTGTGCAAGGACCTGAGATGATGGTTGATTTTGAGAAGCAAGCAAAACGCATGGGGGCAGATATCCGGTATGGATTGGCAACAAAAGTTGATTTTTCCTCACGGCCTTTTAAAGTGTGGATCGATGAAGAGAAGGAAATTCATGCTGATACGGTCATTGTTGCAA
>JAURIR010000160.1 GCA_030832645.1 Chitinophagales bacterium
TTTTTCTAGTGCCACAACATCTAACACGTCACCTTCAATCCAGTCAATTTTATCTGCATATGGTATGGCTGGAATTTGTTTACGATACAGTGCACGTACTTGCAAATCACTTGCACCATCATGTGCATCAAATAAGGTTTCAATTAATGAAGCACCTAGTAAACCACTTGCGCCGGTAATAAAAATCATAAATAAAATTTAAGATACATTGTTACAAAAATTACAAATACCACTTACCACCATATCTATTTGTGAAGCGTTAAATCCAGTAGGCATTTTTACAGCAGGGACTACCACATGCTCTAAACAAAATGTTTTATTACAGTTGTCACAAATAAAATGAACATGGTTGTCGTGGTGATGCCCAGCACTGCAGCTGTCTTTGCAAAGCGCATATAAAACCGCATTATCCGGTGTTGGGATAGTATGGATAATCCCTTTGTCTACAAAGGTTTGGAGGGTTCTATAAATGGTAACGCGGTCGAAATCTGTGCCCACATGTAATTCAATATCGGCATGCGCTAGTGCCGAATTTTCTTGAAAAAAACTTTCTAGTATTTTTTTTCTACTATCAGTAATACTCAGACCACTCCGCTTTAATAGATCAATTATTTTTTGTTCCACCTATTAATTATTGAGGGTTGTTGGTAAAAACGCCATTTACAAAAGTACCCGAAACACTTTCTGCGAGTAGCTTTTTAATGTCTA
>JAURIR010000161.1 GCA_030832645.1 Chitinophagales bacterium
ACGAGTCCAAGATTCGGATCGTCTTCGCAAAGGAGGATTCTAGGTTTTGTGTTGGATGACATATGAGTAGGTTTACAACAAATAAAATTATTATAGTTGGATAAAAGACAAGGATGGCCAATAAAATTTTGTTAAACAGGTTATATCTTATGATATAATGCCATTTTGCAGCTACCGGGCTGAATATTGTCAATGATGCATTCAAATAGTATAAATTTATCAATACATAACCATCAGAAAATCATGTTTTTAGGGAGGGAATGAGGAATTTCATTCACAATATTTTTAGATTTCACATAATTACTATATCTTGACGACGGTTTTTCATAGGATATTGGATTTTAAAACGGGCTGGATTTCTATCCGGGCCCTTTTTTTTGCCTTAAACTGACCCTTCCCATCAGGTCAATCGATATTTTCTCTTCTGCCATCAAAGCTTCAACTATCTTTTTTGCCGATATTTTATCTACACCAGATTCAATGAAGATTTCTTCCTGTGTGTATGATTTTTGATTGAGCAATTGAATGATTTTTTCAAGATTGGTACTGAAATTATTTTCCCCAGAAACCGAATTTGCTTTTGTGATGCAGCAATCACAGTGACCACATGCTATGATTTCCTGGTCGCCAAAATAGCGTCCAATGAAGGCAGAACGGCATGTTTCTGTTTTGGCATATGCTATCATGTTTTCTAT
>JAURIR010000162.1 GCA_030832645.1 Chitinophagales bacterium
ATGGTTGGTGCCGCTATTTCTAATAATTTTTTTACGAGTTTATCATGCATCCCCGCTCTTGGTGGGTCTGTGATAACCACGTCAGGCTTACCATGCGTGGCAAAAAAGGTATCATCTACAATATCGATAACATCACCAGCAAAAAATGCAGTATGGTTTAAATTATTGAGTGCGGCATTAATTTTTGCGTCTTCGATAGCATCAGCTACTACTTCTACACCCACCACTTTTTTAGCGCCTTCGCTTAAAAAAATACCAATGCTACCGGTACCGCAATACAAATCATACACCACTTGTGAACCGTCTAGTTCGGCAAACTCGCGGGTTACTTGATATAGTTTTTGGGCCTGCTTGGTATTGGTTTGAAAAAATGATTTAGGACTAATTTTAAAAGAAAATTTTTCTAGTTTTTCGGTGATGCTTCCATTTCCAAAATATGTTTTTGGATCTAGGTCATACAAACTATCATTTCGTTTTGTATTGATCGTATACAGTAATGTTGTAATTGCTGGAAACGCCGCTAGTAGTTGATCTAGTAATGCAAGGCGGTGTGGTTCATCTTCGTAACCAAATACAACATTGATCATGAGTTCACCAGTGGTGGTGTTACGCACAAACATATTACGCAACCAGCCCGTGTGCTGTTTTACATCGTAATAGGGAAGATCATGATCGAGTGCATACTGCG
>JAURIR010000163.1 GCA_030832645.1 Chitinophagales bacterium
TCTTTCCATCCCAAAACGGCTTGTTCCACCAAAACCTCGTGAACCGGGCTGGATTCAAGGCCGTACTGAAGTGCACGGTCAAATTCTTCTTTTTTGTATACGATTGCGCCGCCGGTTCCACCCAAGGTATAGCTAGGACGAATAACCAATGGGAAGCCAATGCGCTGCGCGATTTCTTTGCCTTCGAGGAAGCTGTTGGCAATCTGACTTTTTGCAACACCCACACCCAACTCAACCATCAATTGGCGGAATTTTTCGCGGTCTTCCATTTTGTCGATGGCAGCGATATTTACACCAATAATTCTACAATTGTACTTATCCCAAATACCCAACTCATCGCACTCTTTGGCCAAGTTCAAGGCTGTTTGTCCGCCCATGGTAGGCAACACAGCGTCAATGTCTTGTTCTTGCAGGATTTTTTCGATGCTTTCTGGGGTCAGGGGCTGTAAATACACATGATCAGCATTCATCTTGTCGGTCATGATGGTGGCCGGATTGCTATTGATCAAGGACACTTTGATGCCTTCTTCGCGAATACTGCGGGCTGCTTGGGTTCCTGAATAATCGAATTCGCAAGCTTGTCCGATGATAATCGGCCCGCTGCCGATGATGAGTACGTGTTTGATTGAGAGGTCCTTTGGCATGTTTCCAAAAATTGTACAAATTTAGGGTATCCCAATCGTA
>JAURIR010000164.1 GCA_030832645.1 Chitinophagales bacterium
CTTTGCCACTTACCACACGCAATACATACCATTTTGTATCTGGACCTGCAGGTGCAGCTGTAATTGGTGCGTCTATTGCTTGTATTTCTGTTTCCATGTTTACTTAAATAAAGAGTAAATCAATTTTAATAATTGGTTACTTGAAAAATCCATTGCCCATACCAAAGCAGTAATGATAACCGTGGCCACCAATACAATCACAGTACTTTGCTGTAAATTAGCCCATGTAGGCCAAGTCACTTTTTCTTGTAATTCTAAGTAGCTGTCTCTAAAGTAGTTGCCTATTTTGTTCATAATATTGCTGTTTGTTCGCAGATAAATTTTACTAAAGATAGCAAATTTTCTTCGCACGGGCACTAGGATTCGAACCCAGATCAAAGGTTTTGGAGACCCGTATGCTACCGTTGCACCATGCCCGTATGAACCAAAAGTCTCTGGTCAAAGCGGATGCTTGAACCAAAGACTTTCAGTTATATGTTTAGTTAAATTACTTAACGATCTCAGTAACTTGACCAGCGCCTACAGTTCTTCCACCCTCACGGATAGCGAACTTAAGACCTTTTTCCATTGCGATAGGTTGGATCAACTTTACAGTGATGCTAACGTTATCTCCTGGCATTACCATCTCAGTGCCTTCTGGTAAAGAACACTCTCCAGTTACGTCCGTAGTACGGAAGTAGAATT
>JAURIR010000165.1 GCA_030832645.1 Chitinophagales bacterium
CACTTTAATTTGATCGGCTAATACTTGCAATTGATCCATCGCTGCTGGACGGTATACATCGGCAGCAACTAGTAAGGGGTTTCTTCCTTGTTTTGATTTTAAATAATTGGCTAATTTACCCGAGAAGGTAGTTTTACCCGAACCTTGCAAACCGGCAATAAGAATAATAGTAGGTTTGTTTTTGATATCCAATTCACTTGCCGATCCACCCATCAATAGGGCCAACTCATCTTTAACGATTTTAACCATCAACTGACCCGGAGAAACAGCCGTAAGCACTTTTTCCCCTAAAGCTTTTTCCTTAACGGTATCGGTGAACTCTTTCGCAATTTTAAAATTCACATCGGCATCTACCAAAGCTCTTCTAATTTCTTTGATGGTAGTAGCAACATTAATTTCGCTAATTCTTCCTTCACCCTTTAATTGCTTAAAGGCCGATTCTAAACGTTCACTTAAATTATCAAACATGGGGTATTTTTTTGAATGCTGGCAAAGATAATTTGTTTTTATGGAAATTGCGTGTGTATCCGCTACGATTTCATTTTTTTCTACCCGCATAAAATGTATCTTTGCTAACGAAAAAATTAAGCATGATTTCTAAGGAACAAGGATTAAAAGCCTATCGATTAATGATGAGTGCCAAAGCAATGGCAAACATTTATGAAGCTAATAGG
>JAURIR010000166.1 GCA_030832645.1 Chitinophagales bacterium
CCAAGCAAATACTTTTTCCATCCATCCAAAACTCAGAATGATTAATAAACCTATCTTACTGAAGTTAACTGTTTTTAAAATCTGTCCAAACATTAGATATTGATTTAAAAAATTAATATAATGACAAGTAAATTTATTACATATATCTCAATACAACATTTCACCTCCATTCACCCCTGTTTTCCCTCCAAAAACTCAAAACCTGGCCCAAACTTGGCCAGAACTAAACCCAAACAAAAAGGGTCTACGCCTTTAACAGCATAAACCCTTGATAATGTTGCCTTTCGGCTGTGGGCCCACCAGGGCATGATCCTGGGACCCCCTGATTATGAGTCAGGTGCTCTAACCAACTGAGCTATAGGCCCGCATCTTTCGATGCAGGCTGCAAAAATAGTAAAATTTGACTATCTATTGAGGGCTACTTGCGTAATTTTTAACCTTTTTTAAAGTTAACTACCCGTTTTTTCTGCTATTTTTGCCGAATGAAGAAAGTAATTATTATAACAGCCTCTTTTTTGCTTTTTGGTCTATTTGCGCAAGCGCAAACGCCAACTGTTAACGCGAAGGATTGGTCAAAAATTGATTTAACTGGCCGTGCTGCTGATCATTTAATGTTTCAATTTGGTACAGATATTTGGACAGGAAAGCCTGATAGCGTTAATACTGGAA
>JAURIR010000167.1 GCA_030832645.1 Chitinophagales bacterium
ACAGCTTTAAAAGAATATCCAGTTGAAAATGCAAATTATAAATTAAAAGATGGAAATATTGTCATTGCCGCAATCACATCTTGTACAAATACTTCTAACCCTAGCGTTTTAATTGCTGCAGGACTTCTTGCTAAAAAAGCAATTGAAAAAGGATTATCTTCTAAGCCTTGGGTTAAAACCTCACTTGCGCCAGGTTCAAAAGTAGTTACAGATTATTTAGAAAAAGCTGGACTTGATAACTATCTAAATCAATTAGTTAGCGTTCTCCTCGATGTAAGAGATTGCGTCACCTACTGTTTGGATGTTCTCTGCTTGATCGTCCGGAATAGCAATGTTGAATTCCTTTTCGAATTCCATGATCAATTCTACAGTGTCAAGAGAGTCGGCTCCCAAGTCATTTGTGAAAGACGCTTCGTTTGTTACTTCGCTCTCTTCAACACCCAATTTATCTACGATAATAGATATTACTTTTGATTTGATGTCAGACATTTCTTCTTTTTTTAAGGGTTAATCAGGCTGCAAAGAAAAAAACAATGGTTTAAAAAACAAAATTATTTAGTCATATAATTCCAACACCTCATTGAGCGCAATCCGTTGAAGCGCTTGTACCTTGGTCTTTGGTGGATGAAACACCACTCTTTTCTCACCACAGATCGTTATA
>JAURIR010000168.1 GCA_030832645.1 Chitinophagales bacterium
TGTAACATTTAATAAGGCAGCACCCACCGCATCTTTTCCAAACAACTGCTTAAATTCTTGTGTTGCAGTATCTAAGCGCTCTTGATTGATATCATTTAAAATAACACAAGCACCTTCTGCAGCAAACTTTTTAGCAATTGCTTTTCCGATACCGCCAGCACTTCCAGTTACGAGTGCCACGCGGCCTGTTAAAGATTTTGGCTTTGGCATTCTTTGCAGTTTGGCTTCTTCTAGTAACCAATATTCAATATTGAATGCTTCTTGTCTAGGTAGTGAAGTGTATTCAGAAACTGCTTCTGCCCCGCGCATTACATTGATTGCATTGATATAAAATTCTGCTGCTACGCGCGCTGTTTGTTTGTCTTTTGCAAAGGTAAACATCCCCACACCTGGATATAATATAACAACCGGATTTGCATCACGCATAGCCGGACTATTGTTGTGTTTACAACTGTTGTAATAGTTTGCATACATAGCTCTGTAAGCTTCAAATGCAGGCGTTAAAATTGTTTTAACAGCAGCTGCATCTGATAGATCTTGCGCTGGAGCAAGCGTCAATACAAGCGGGCTAATTTTAGTGCGTAAAAAATGATCTGGACATGATGTACCAAGTGGTGCCAGCCTATTCAAATCGTTGGAGTTGATAAATTCTAACACCCT
>JAURIR010000169.1 GCA_030832645.1 Chitinophagales bacterium
CGGTCTTTGTACTGTCTGTACAAATGGGGATTTTTTCATAGCTATCCTTTTTTACTCCCATTCCGATAAGGTATGCATATACCAATTGGTTATACAACTCTTTGCCATCAAAAAACTCCTTCAATAATCTGGTGGCGTGGGTTGTACCCTGGCTATGCGAAGCAATGATGATTGGTCGGCCGTTGTTTTCATTTTTCAAATAATATAGAAAAGCGTTTCTTACATCTTCGTAGGCCAAATTGAATGCTGCATATTTTGATGCACTATCTTTTTCACTATACATACCAATATGTGCCTGCCTGTATCTGGGAGCAAAAACCCTGGCGGTTTCATTGAAAGCAGATGCTTGATAAATGATGGGGGAATAATCCGTTTTGTGATTGATGAACGGATCGTCAATCCTGGCGTTGTTGTTTCCGTTTTCCCTTGGTCCCACCAGCGTTGTTGGGTGTAGAAAAAACACATCCGCTGTCTTTTCTTTTTCTGTATTCCTCAACGGCAAAGGTACCGTGTCTGATGGATCTTTTTTATCGGGATGTGCTGCCCAGTAGATAGTGTTCGCATAATTTGGCACGCCGGTTTCACTCTTGAAGGCCGCCTCTCCTGTATAGGATAGAATCTTTTGTGAGCATGATGAGACAATAAAAACAACGAAAA
>JAURIR010000016.1 GCA_030832645.1 Chitinophagales bacterium
ATCGTTTGTCGATTCCTGCTTCGCCAAAAAAGGTGCCTATTTTAGATGCAAAAATAAAATCACTACTGATATTATACCATACTTTTCCATTGATGCTATAAGTATTGTACGGCAGATTGCGTTTTTGAATAGGGGTGTTGAACTGCGTATATAATCCATTCAGGCCAATATGTCCTTTTTGAAAAGAGTGTGTGAGGGTGAAGCCACTCTGAATCGCTTGCAGTGTATGTTTATCCACTATTTCATTTTGGGTTCGATGCAATCCCGAGACTAAAAGCGAGCTAACCCATTTACTGTTCGTACTGCTGTCATAGACAATATTGGCATCAATCTTTTTCATACTCAAAAAATACGTAAGTGAAAAAGACTTTCGTTCAACAATAAACGCCAGGCCTCTTTGAAACCTATTTTCCTCAGTGCCTGTATGTGGCTGAAGCTGCCTACCTTGTCTCACTAAGGTTAATAAGTTTGTACTTTTTCCAAATGCATATCCTTGCCAATGAATCAATCCTTGTCCCATCTTAACTAGATAATCTCCTACAACCAATTGTTTGAAATATTTTAGGTTCGAGAATTGTGCAAACAGGCCAATAAAATCTGCCACACTCTTTTCGCCCGCATCTTTCTCTGCTGAGAATCCCATGGAAATATTTCTAAGCGTTGTATTCCTATAGTAAACTGTTTGTTTGATCCCATTCCAATAATGCTCGCCCGAAGTAGCGCTGCTGGCCGATCTCCCCATTCTCAAGCTAATTTGTTGGTAGCCCTTTTCTTTTGGATCGCTGATGGTATTGGAAAGTGCAGGAGTTTCATTTAGTTTCAAGACTTGCAAGAACTTCTTGATGGTTACTATATCCCAATAGGGAATCGCCTGTAACTCGAATATGCTAATGAATACTCCGTTTCTCTGTTTGTAGTGAAAAAAAGATAGTATTTGTTGAGGGCTCAATAGTCCCAGTTCTTCTAAATTTTCTTTGGTTATGTTATTGAGGGTGTAACTATGCTTGTTTACTGCTCCGATTGTTTTAGTGAAATCATTTTCAGCTTCAGACGACCCCTGGTCAATGGCTTCCATTTGCTCATACATAACTTCCTGTTCCTGTGCAGTAACACACTGTTGTAACATGACGTTGGTCGCTAATAAAATAATATATACGTATTTAAAATACACGATAGAACATGATGTAGCTGGAATTGCCCAAAAAACTATGGTTGGAAATACCTGCGCTCAGACTCACGCGTTGGAATTGTCCATGAAAACCCAATTGTAATTCATTGCTGATCGTTTTATACAGTAAAAATGCTTTTATCCTTTTGCTTGCCGTCCATTCTGCATATATTTTACTCCAGGCTGGAAGCCTGAATTCATTTATGATTTCGATTGAAGTATATACACGCTCGTCAATTTTATATCCAATACCAGTTATAATGCGATCAATTTGTTTATACGCTTGTTCTTTGATGTAAGAGGCAGTAATGGATTTATGCACGTGAAACCCGACACAGAATTTTTGATCAATGAAATAAAGAAATCCAACCTGGGGATTTGCAGACATCAATGGAGCATACCCTCTGATTTGATCTCTGTTCAGTCGTATTCCGGTTCCAATACCAAATGATTTTGACAATCGAATACCATATCCGAGGCCACCAGTAATGCCATTCATCACTTCGTTTCCGAAAGCACTTCCAAATACACCCCATCCACCATTGTTTGTTTTTAGTTTCAACGCTGCGTGTGCCGTTGATAATCCTCTGATCGAATACCTGTTTTCTGCAGAAATTCCTATTGCGCCGCTGTCTGTAAAAGCAAGGCCGGCATTGGTATGTATAAATGCAAGTGGGGCTAATACAACTAATTGATAGTGTAAACTTCCACTTGGCTGAACTAAGCCAGGCCATTCATTTTGCGCATGACAATAAATTGGGAAACAAACCCACAGTATCCATCTCCACATCAGGTAAAAATGCCACTTGATTTATTCATGGCATTGTTCAAAACAACATATTTGGGTGTCATTTTTCTCAAGTGTACCTTTGATCCATGGAAATCTTGGATGGAAAACTCGTTTCTCAGGCAGTCAAAGACAAATTAAAAGCTCAAACCGAAGAACGAAAAAAACAAGGTAAAAAGCTACCTCATTTGGCTGCTGTTCTCATAGGGAACAACGGCGCAAGTGAAACCTATGTTGCTTCCAAAGTAAAATCTTGCTCAGAAATTGGTTTTACTTCAACCCTTATCAGATTCCCTCAAGAGGTTACAGAAGAGGAACTTTTGTTCAAACTAAATGAATTAAACGACGATTTTGACGTAGATGGAATTTTAGTTCAGCTTCCCTTACCCAGTCATATTTCTGAACAAAAAATCATAGAAACCATTTACCCAACAAAAGATGTAGATGGTTTTCATCCCGAAAGTGTAGGGCGTATGGTGCAAGGCTTACCTGCTTTTTATCCTGCCACACCTTATGGAATTTTACTGTTGTTAGAGCATTACAAGATTGAAACAAAAGGAAAACATGCAGTAGTGATTGGAAGAAGCAATATTGTCGGCCGTCCTATTAGCATCATGCTGAGTAAAAACGACTACCCGGGTAATTGCACCGTTACTGTTTGTCATTCGCATACACCCAATCTTGCAGAAATTTGTTTACAGGGGGATATCATCATAGCCGCTTTAGGTAAACCTGAATTCTTAAAAAGTAACATGGTGAAACCGGGTGCTGTCGTTGTAGATGTCGGCATTACACGCATAACCGACTCAACGAAGAAATCTGGATTTTCAATCAAAGGCGATGTAGATTATGATGATGTAGCTCCTAAATGCAGTTACATAACTCCAGTCCCTGGCGGTGTGGGTCCTATGACCATTGCTGCTTTATTAATGAACACCTTCAAGGCTTGTATTGCCAAAGACATTGCATAACATGAATAAAACAACTTCGTTGCCAGTGATGGAGCAATTTCTTACTCTCCAAGGGGAAGGTAGGTATACTGGTCATGCAGCCTATTTCATTCGTTTGGGTGGATGCGATGTGGGATGTGTATGGTGTGATGTGAAAGAGAGTTGGGACATGGAAAAACATCCTCGTATTGAAATCAACCAATTGGTTGAAAATGTACTAGCATCCAATGCTACCATCGCTGTTATCACCGGGGGGGAACCATTGATGCATTCCTTGGATGTTCTTACATCCGAATTGCAATCGAAAGGTATACGAACACATATTGAAACATCTGGTGCTCATCCTGTTTCAGGTAAATGGAATTGGATCACACTTTCACCTAAAAAATTCAAAGCTGCTTTACCGGATGCTATTCAGTTGGCGGATGAATTAAAAGTAGTTGTTTATAACAGATCAGATTTTGACTGGGCCAACCACTATGCCGGTATGGTGAAGAACGAATGTTTGCTTTATCTCCAGCCTGAGTGGAGTAAGTCGAGTGAGTTGAATCCGTTGATCGTGGAATACATCAAGCAACATCCGCAATGGCTGCTCTCCCTGCAAACGCACAAATTCCTTGATATTCCTTAATCATGCTGAAACAGTTCTTGATCATCTGTTTTATGTTGGCAGGATTCATTGGTGCTGCACAGCAAAAAATTTCTCCGAGCAGTCAGAAAAAATCTTCAAAGTTCTACGAAGCAGGTAGAGTACAGCTAGATCTTCAGGAGTTTGAAAAAGCCCGTGAATACTTTCTTCAATCACTGCAGTTCAATCCATCCAATACAAATGCTCTGTTGTCATTAGCAGAAATGAATTTGGATACGCGCGAGTATTCTTCTTGTGTATTTTACATTGAGCGCGCACTTTTATTGGATTCCAATTTATTGAGTAAAATATACCGACCTCTTACAAGGGCTTATTTGGGGGATGGACAGTTCGGTAAAGCAAAGTTATTTCTTGAAAAAATCAGCAACCTTGATTTTGCCAATCAGAAATTTATTACTGAACATCGAGCTCTTATAGATTTTTCTCAGCAAGTTTCAAATCAGAATATACAAGAAGGCCTGAGCATTAAAAACCTTGGTGAGGAAATTAATTCTCCTTCTTCCGAATATTTTCCCTCTGTATTCATGAACGACAGTTCAATGATATTCACGAGAAGAATAGATCAAGAACGTAACGAAGATTTTTTTATTTCTGCATTTAAAAATAACCAATGGTCGAGGGCACTTCCATTGAGCGGACAAGTGAATACACGTTATAATGAAGGGGGACAAAAAATATCCAACGATGGTTCATTAATGGTTTTTACAGGGTGTAATTATCCTGAGGGAAGAGGAAGTTGTGATATCTATTTTGCATTCCAGGAGAATGGAGTATGGAGCGAACGGCAACCCATGGGGAGTACTATCAACAGTGAATTTTGGGAGTCTGCGCCTTGTCTATCTCCAGATAAATCTACTCTTTACTTTTCTTCGAATCGTCCTGGTGGATATGGTGGAATGGATATCTATGTGGCGTATTCAACTGGAAAAGGAAAATGGAGTGAGCCTAAAAACCTAGGATCGTCCATCAATACGAGTGGCGACGAAATGTTTCCTTTTCTTCACTCCGATAACACCAGTTTCTATTTTACCTCCAATGGGTGGCCCGGAATGGGAGGTTCAGATATTTTTGTTGCGAGAAAACTCCAAAACGGTTTTTCTGCGCCAGTCAATCTAGGATATCCTATCAATACAATTGACAACGAATCAGGATTGGTTGTAAGCACAACCGGGAAAACTGCATATTTCTCCAGCGATCGAACAGGCGGCTTGGGGAAAATGGATATTTATGCATTTACACTTGCTCCACTCGTGCAGGCCTTCCCCATTGTAAAAGAAGAAAAAATTATTCTGCAAAATATTCAATTTGAAACAGGGAAATGGCAGCTAACAGTAGCTTCTATTGATCCATTGAATGCACTTGCTTATTACCTTATTCAGAATCCAGCTATTAAGGTACAGATCAATGGACATACAGATTCTATTGGAAAAGAGGACGATAATCTGCAGCTCTCAACACAAAGAGCAAAAGCTGTAGTTGACTTTTTAATCGCTAAAGGCATAAACTCCGATCGACTTTCCTACAAAGGATTTGGTGCTACTCAACCGATCAGCGATAACACGACCGAAGCAGGCAGAGCGAAGAACCGCCGAACGGAGATGTTGATTTTATCTGATAAGTGACGTGAAATTCTATTCTATCTTGATTGTTTAATCTTCCTTTCATTGCCCTCAGAAAATATTTTCGATTTATTTTCTAATGGACGAAGAGCAATTATTTTATCACATTCTGCTTACTCAAATTCCTCATATTGGAGATGTTCATATTGGAGTGCTATTAGAATATTTCAAAGAACCCAAAGCTGTCTTTGCAGCTAGAAAAAGAGAATTGGAATCCCTCAATGGTATTGGAACCATTCGAGCACATGCCATCAAGAGTTTCAAAGGGCAAGATAGTGTTTCAAAGGAGTTGAGTTTTATGATCAAGAATAATATTCGTGCTCTGGTAAAGGGATTCAAAGGGTACCCTCAGAAAATGGAAAACTATCCTGATGCACCACATGTGTTGTATTTTAAAGGCAATGCTGATCTATGTAATGCTAAAGTTGTAAGTATAATCGGAACCAGATCGCCTACAGAGTATGGAAAGGAAAGAGTGGTACAATTGATCGAAAGTCTTTGTCAGTTGAATATATTGGTAGTAAGTGGATTGGCCTATGGTATTGATACTTGTGTGCACAGAGAATCTTTGCGGCAACAGTTACCAACTCTTGGTGTGCTTGGCCATGGCCTTGATCAAATCTATCCCCACGCCAATCGCTCGTTAGCAATTGAAATGTTGCAGAACGGTGGATTGATCACTGAATTTACAAAAGGAACAAAACCGGATAAACAAAATTTTCCCCTGAGGAACAGAATAGTATCTGGCATTGCTGATGCGGTGGTAGTAATTGAAAGCGGACAAAAGGGTGGAAGTCTTATTACAGCCAATATGGCCAATGCTTATAATAAAGATGTGTTTGCATTTCCTGGAAGGTCTATTGATCAACAAAGCATGGGCTGCAATGAGCTAATCAAATCTCAACGAGCGCATCTGATAACAAAGGGAGAAGATTTATTGCAGATGATGAATTGGCAATCACTGCCCCTGAAAAAAAATGCTTTTCAGTCAAGCTTATTTGAAGCACTTGGTCTGGAGGAAAGAAAGATTATCGACTTGTTGAGTACTCATCGTACCCTCTCTGTGGATGACATTACCGGATTATCTATGCTCAAGCCAAGTATTGTTTCTTATCAGCTTTTGTCCTTGGAAATGAAGGGCTTATTAAAGGTTTTGCCGGGGAAACGTTACACCCTGCGCTAGCCGGTTTGAATTTTGTATTTTTTCATACCTTCGCATATGGCAACAAGAAGTCAATCCCCCAAATTTTTCGGTGAAGGCTTAACCTTCGATGATGTTTTGCTGGTTCCAGCATACTCAGACGTATTACCAAGAGAGGTAAACACCTCTTCTCGTCTCACCAAAGACATTGTATTGAATATTCCAATGCTCTCAGCTGCAATGGATACTGTAACAGAAGCAAACTTGGCTATTGCATTGGCCAGGGAGGGAGGAATAGGAATTCTGCATAAAAACATGTCGATTGAGCAACAAGTTGAGCAGGTAAGAAAGGTAAAAAGGAGCGAAAGCGGAATGATCATTGACCCTGTTACACTGCAAGAGGATGCCATCATCGAAGATGCACTCCGTTTGATGAAAGAAAATAAAATTGGCGGCATTCCCATTGTTGATAAATCAAATAAACTGGTTGGAATCCTCACGAATAGAGATCTCCGCTTTGAGACCGACAGAAAAAGAAAAGTAAAAGAGGTGATGACCAGCGAGAACCTCGTTACAGCACCCGAGGGAACCGATTTGAGAAAAGCGGAAAAGATTTTACAGAATTATAAAATTGAAAAGCTACCTGTTGTAAAAAAGAATGGTCAATTGATGGGGTTGATTACCTACCGTGATATTCTTCAATTGCAAAGTTTTCCAAACGCAGCAAAAGATGAATTTGGAAGATTGAGGGTAGGTGCTGCATTGGGTATCACTACCGATATGCTAGACCGAACAGCTGCTTTACAACAAATTGGAGTAGACATCGTTTGTTTAGACAGCGCACACGGTCATACCAAAGGAGTGATACAGTCGCTCAAATTAATCAGAAAAAATTTCAAAGGAATTCGCATCATCGCAGGTAACGTGGCTACCGCTGCTGGTGCAAAAGCCTTGGCGGAAGCAGGTGCAGACGGTGTGAAAGTTGGTATCGGTCCGGGTTCCATTTGTACAACCAGGATTGTGGCGGGTGCCGGGGTACCTCAGATAACTGCCATCATGGAAGCCTCTTCGGCGTTGAAAAAATTAAATGTTCCGGTGATTGCCGATGGCGGAATCAGGTACACGGGCGATTTGGTGAAGGCACTTGCTGCTGGCGCATCTACCGTTATGATGGGAAGTATTTTTGCGGGTGTGGAAGAGAGTCCGGGTGAAACCATTATTTACGAAGGAAGAAAATTCAAGCAATACAGAGGCATGGGTTCCATTGGTGCAATGCAATTGGGTAGCAGCGATCGATATTTTCAAGATGTCGAAGACGGTATTAAAAAATTGGTTCCTGAAGGAATCGAAGGAAGGGTTCCTTTCAAAGGAAATCTGAGTGAGGTGATTACTCAATTTGTAGGGGGGCTCAGAGCTGGAATGGGATATTGTGGTGCAAAAAATATTCAGGCATTGCAATCTGCACAGTTTATCAGAATAACCAATGCTGGAATTAAAGAAAGCCATGCCCATGATGTAGTTGTTACCAAGGAAGCTCCTAACTACAGCAGATAATTGAACGGCATGAAGAGGCTACTGATTATTCTTGTTGCACTTTTCTCTATTTCATATTCCTCCACGTCACAGACTGAGTTGGATAGCAGTAAGCTAAGAATAAGTTTACTTACCTGCACTCCGGGTGCTGAATTGTATTCTGTATTCGGACACAATGCGTTGCGCATCGTTGATTCTTCAGCAGGCACCGATATCGTTTACAATTTTGGAACTTTTGATTTCAATGATCCTGATTTTTATACCAAGTTCGTCAGAGGAAAACTGTTGTATTTTGTAAGCCAGGTGGCTTATCCGGATTTTCTTTTCGAGTATCAATATTTTAAAAGAGGAGTAACAGAGCAAGTGCTTCAACTACCTCCAGACGAAAAGAAAAAAATTCAATCCGATCTTTTTGAAAATGTCCGAGAGGAAAACCGCTACTACAAATACGATTTTCTCTACGATAATTGCAGTACTCGTTTAAGGGATATTATATTTAAAAGATTTACCAGTAAGGCTTTTGATCCACCCCCCATCGTTGAAAGCAGTACAACATTTAGAGATCATTTGCATAGTTATCTCGACAGAGCAGAAATGGACTGGACTGCATTAGGTATTGATTTATTGCTGGGTGTGGGTGCTGATTTTCCTATGAGTGTAAGCGAATCCATGTTCTTGCCAGATTACCTTTTCAAGGGCGTTGCACTTGCCCGAACTCCATTGGGTAAGTTAGAGCAAGAACAGATTATTGCAGTAAGCGATGCACAACCGACACCTGAAAAAAATCCTTTTTATGCAAGTCCGCTATTTGTGATTGGTTTGTTTTCTCTGTTATTATTATTGCCATCACTCTTACCTTCCAAAGGCAAAGGTTTACAGGTATTTTGCGATAGAATTTTACTGATTGTAACCGGTGTGCTTGGGATTTTTCTTCTGTTCATGTGGTTCGGTACCGATCACCAAAGCTTTTCAAAAAATATTAATTTGGTATGGGCATTTCCTCTGAATATATACATTGCTTTTAGATTGGATGATGTTCAGAATTGGATTAAAAAGCTTTTAAGAATATGGAGTGTATTGCTAGTAGTACTCATTGCGGTTTCTTTGGTCTATGCAGGTATTATTAACACAGCGCTCTATCCGTTGATGTTTTTATTGTCTTACAGGTATTGGCTTCTCTCAAAAAATAATTGAATCATGAAAAAGAAAGTATTGATCACAGGTGCAAGTTCAGGATTTGGAAAAGCAATGGCAGAGCGCTTTGCAAAAGAAGGTTGGAATCTCGTTATTACCGGTAGAAGAAAAGACCGTTTAGAAAAAATTGCTGCTACACTTACCGATTTGTATGGTACAGAAGTTCATATCAAATTATTTGATGTGCAAGATCGAAAACAAGTATTTGCTGCTTTGGAAAACGATGCTGCTATTGAGAACTTAGATATATTAGTAAACAATGCAGGATTGGCCTTAGGGAGGGATTATTTTGATGAGGCAAATTTGGATGATTGGGAAACCATGATTGATACAAATCTGAAGGGATTACTGTACGTTTCCAAAGCTGTTTTGCCTTCATTTATAAAAAGTGGAAAAGGGCATATCATCAACATTGGTTCAACTGCTGGCAAAGAAGTTTATGAGAAGGGAAATGTGTATTGTGCTACCAAAACTTCGGTAGAAGCTATAAGTCAGGCGATGCGAATTGATATGTTGCGACATAAAATAAAGGTTACTGCTATTCATCCGGGTGCTGCAGAAACAGAATTCTCCATTGTACGATTCAAGGGCGACGAAGCAACAGCTAAAACTGTTTATGATGGCTACCAGCCTTTGAAAGCAGAAGATGTTGCAGATACCACTTATTATTGTGCTACGCTGCCAGAACATGTTTGTATCAATAGTTTGGTAATGACTTGTACCTCTCAGGCCAATTCCTTTTATTTATTGCGCCAGTGATATCCTGATTTGTAAACCACCCCTGGTGTTTACTGATGGTGCTGAGTTCGATATATAGGGGCTCACTCTTCTCTGGTCAAAATAGAGTTGAATATTGATGCGATTGCTCAATACATAATCCACTGTTGGTCGAATACTGATTACTTTTTGTCCACCTGTTGCAAAAGCATTTTTCTGATCCAATCTGGAATTTGAATTGATATCATCTCGGATGCTGAAATCGAGTGCAAACGTAATATCGTTTCCTGCAGGTGTTGATTGTCCGGGTGCTGGTTCTTTTTTGCTTGCGTTTAAATTGAATGGCAGGTTTACTCCTCTTTTTCTCCAACGCATCCCAAAAGTAATTTCAGTTGAATGAACTTCACTCAATTGAAAATCTGCTAAACTAAGGCTGAGCTGACGCGATTTTTTATATTCAAATCTTCCTGAAAGTTGACTGACAGTTGTGAAATCTATACCAATCAATGGGGCAAATTGTTCCGAGATCAATAGATTTGGAACCAAAAAATAGGGAATGAAATTTCCTGTAAGTGTATCTACAAATGATGGAAAACCATACAGCAAAGTATCCTGAAACAACAGCGCAGAGTTGAAGCTGTTCATACTCAGCGTTGAATTATATCCATGCGATACAGTGAAATTGCTCAGCACATTTTCAATGCCAGGAATTTTACTCAAGCCATTGTACGTGACTCTCCAATTGGGCTTGGGCATGTATCCCTTGAAAGGATTTGTTTTTACAGTGCCTGTTTCACCGGTATTCAACAACCCAATAGTGTTCGCGTCTTTCTTGGTATAAGCTGCAATGAACGAAGGAACCAAAACGTCTTGCGCATACCTGCCATATCCTTTGTAATAACCATCTGCACCTTGTGTTTTGCTGTAGGGGTTTCTTTCTCCTAGCCGCTTCGAAAGTGTCAATCGATTTTCTTCAAAGGTTTTGAACGTTTGACTTATGGAGTTCGGATCAAATTTCCCAAACAAGGTTTGGAAGGAGATATAGCTTACACTAAAGCCTCCACCCGAATAAGGATTTAGTGCAGAAAATTGTCCTGTATTCGCAGTGTCTTTGAAAAGGGTAGAGAAATTTTTGTTCAAGGTTCTATCGAGATTAACATCAATCATAAAATCTTTGAACGGCTCTAATTGGGCAGTAAGGTTTAATTTTTGATCATAGTTCTGCAAAAACAAATTATTCAATAGCGGGTCGCTGGTAATCAATCCTTTTTTTGCAATGGATTGCAACCATGCTTGGTTGGGTTGTTTACCTGTAATGAAATCAATACCAGGTGACAAACTCTTCCAGTTTTGTCCGAATGCTTGTGTACTGTCTTTATATCCTGGTAAAAATGTCGTTCCTCCTTCGTTGTAAGAAGCCCCTACACGTTTCAATGCAGTGATGATTCTTAAAATTGTTTTTTCTGCTCCAGACAGAACAATTTCTTTTTTCTCTTTTGGTTCTTTCTCTGCTTTTACTTTGTCCTCAATGATGTTGCCGTCCTTATCTTTCTTTATTTTTTTCTTTTTGCTAGTTGATTTCTGCTTGGGTTGAGGTGCTGTGGCAGCCCCGCTTCCATCAATCGCTCTTAAAAATCTTACTTTGGTGTAGAGCTGTGTAAAATTCAGTTCGGCGGTTGCTCCTGCCTGGTTGCTGTTTTGAATGGTATTTCCTAAGTTAACTGCAAGTCTCGAGGCTCCCACCCAGTTGTAGGTTGTTCGATAAGCAAGATTCAAGGAGGTCCAATCCAACAATGGAAAAGATGCAAGAGGTACATTGTACGTTAAATCTGCGTTGTGTGAATAGAGTGTATTTCTTCCTCCCTTGAGAAAATTCCTGAGTAAAGAATCCTGTTTCGCCTTGGTATCGATTCTGCCAAATGGCTCATCCACTCTGGAATTATTGGTAGCACGAAAATCAAAATTTAAGGACTTCGACAAATCCCATCTCAAATTATAATTGCGGTCTACCACAAAATACTTGTCGTATGTTTCGGGGATTTTATATTTTCCTCCACCAACGTTTCGTGGACGAAAGGCGCCAAATTGTCGTCTTGTATCCATCCGAAATCCAATCAGCGATGGCATAAGATTGAAGTTTACGTTCTTGATAAAATCGACCCATTTGCTTTGGATTGGAATGATTTTCTTGAACGGCTCAATATATTTTGGTTGTTTACTGTAATTATATCCTACGCCTCCCTGTGTTTTTGCTACTTCGTTGTTTTCGGTAAGTGGATTGTGCTGTTTGGTTTGGGTAAGCGAGTAGCTGAAATCAAAATTTGATAAACTCCACAACTGAATTTTTTTATCTTGACGTTGTGCAAAACGAACATTTGTAAAGTTGATGGTTTTGATTCCAGTATAATCCACTGCATCCGCATTGATCGAATCTCTTTTATTTCTGTACAAGGAAAATTTATCTTTCAGCAATATATCGCGGTCGTAGGGGTCATATTGCGGAGCACTGGCCATTTCAGAGAGATTCAAAAAGAAAGGAATCTCCAAGCCAAATTCTTTGGGCAATAATTTTCCTAACTGAAGATTTGCTGAAAGATCGTATTGTTTCAAGTCGTTTCTGTAACGTTCGTTAACTCTTTGTTCCAATTGTCCAAATCCAACGGTATGCATATTGGCCGAAACAGATACGGAACCTAAATCCGCCAATTGAATATTCATCTGTCCTACTGCCGCCCATGCACTGTTTTCGTTGATACCCGATAACCTTAACTCATTGATCCATACTTCTGCACTCAGGGGTCTTCCTCCGGAAATATCTTTTGGATTTTCTACACCTGCGAGTATCCCTTTGATTTCTGCAAGATTAGGATTACCAAATATGGAGAATATTTTTCCGTTGATTCTCTTACGGTAAATCGCAGTGGGGTTATTTGTTTTTAAGTTTCGTTCGTTTTTTAATTCAATCAATGTCTGTAAATCAAAATTGAGTTCGTTCTCACTTGGCCAGATCAATTTTTCATCGGACGTTCCAAACGAAGTTATTTTCAGTGGATACTTTATCTCGTAATAATGGTTGATATAATCTGTACCCAATCTAACCACTGCATAAATTTCTCCATCATTGACTTTTGCATATTGTTTCAAACTCTCTGCATGATAGAACATGGAGATGGATTTGTATTGTCGCAGGTCATGATTAAATCCTTTAAAGACTGCTCTATTTTTTCCGTCCTCCAAATTCAGCACTGTCATACTCAATGCCTGTTCGTTCTGCAATATGTTTATGCCGCCGTTACTCAAGGTTTGCACTCTTTCAATACCTGGCGGCGTTCTGTAGGGTATAGGATCTCTTTTATCGTTCTCTTCAATGTTTACAGCTGTCACATTAAAAAAGGTATTGTCTCCACTTTTACTGAGAGGAATATAGGTTCCTGCAGTATCCAGCTCGTAAGCAAAACTTCTCCAGTTGTTTCTTACCAATTCTAATTTTGCAAATCTCAATACAGCAGAGTCGGCAAAATCTGTCAAGAACATTCTGATGAATCGGATCGATTTGAAATCAGGAATTTCTCCCACTTTACTCGTGTATGCATTTATTGGAACTCGGAACTGATACCAGATTTGATCTTGCTTTGTTCCATCGGAAAGATTTACGTTCACTACCTTTTTATCTGCAATAAAATTTTTACCTACTTGCATAATCGGGTCGCCCGATGGCTTCAACTCAATTCGATATTGAAAATATTCTTCCGCCTCGTTCAAGGTGTTATCCCTGTTCAAATCTTCACCGTCTGGGTATAATGTAAAAGCCGATGCAAAGGCATCTCCAGCTTTTGCAATAGGAGAATTTCCTTGTGGGTTATTGAAATTTTTATAGCGTTTTAGAATTCCAGCATTTTCTTTGTCGTAATCTGCATCTCTGTAATATTTAAAATTATCAGAGGAAGGATCTGCACTGGCTTCTTTGTAAGCATTGTTTGCTACACCTAATCTGCCTGCCAAATCGTTCAAATAATCTTTTCTTTTTGCAACTTCTGCCGAATCCGTCAATCCATCCAGTCCAACATCTTGGTAAGGACGATCGGTAGGTTCATTGCTGAAACCGGTTGTGATCTGTGTTGGATTCAATGGAACTTTGCCCCAATTCGAAGTGGCCACGCTTGAAGGGATGGTAGGCGTAGGCAATCCGTTTTCATAAAATCTTCTGGAATCTTTCAAAATGTCTTCTGAGATATTTCCCAGATTGATATACATGGAACCTCCTGCTGGATTGGTGTTTTTTATAAACGGATCCAGCACCCAGAAATCAATAAATTCAATATTAGCAGTTTCGAAATCAGTTTGATCGATGTTCCGCATGATGCCTCCCCAACGTTTGTTCGGATTTTTCAGCAATCCATTGGATTCAATATTGGTGGCATCATAATTGTACGGGCCTCTTTCCTTTGGATAATACGCCATGTCGAATGTTACCAACTGACTTTGTCCGAAGTCGGGTGTTCTTCTTGGAAATATTTCCTGTTGTCCAACACTTCTCACTCTCGGATCGGAAAGTTGTTCGATATCGTTTTTAAGCGGGTTGTTTAAATTTCTTTTCTCTTGCAGTACAGGTTCGATATTGTACCAGGCAAGTTTTGCTCTGTTCTTTCCGTAATTAATGTCGTCGAATGCAGTCGCTTCCGGAAACATGGTGTTTCCATTTCTGTCTTTTGATCCTGCCGGGGTAGAGGCCAGTGTCCAGCTGATGATAGGGAAGCGCAAATCTATGCTTGATTTCGTTCCTTCAAAATCATCCAGGTATACCAATCCAGCTCCTCCCTTTCCAATTTGAGGTGCATGGCCTGGTTTCAATTGTGCCACTTCCGCCGATGCATTGATGCTCGATGTTCCAGTGGCTTCATAAAAAGGAAGTTTACTCAACCACTTACTCAATCGGGGCACTTCACTATTGTACGACATGTCAAGACCTGCCATGCTGTTTTTTATCGGATCAGATCCGTATTCCATTTTGGTAAAAAACGGACGCTCACCCAATCGTACCATGTTTCCTCCCACTGAGAATTTATCGCTGAAGAGATAGTCCCATCTTAAACCGGTGTACGTTCTTTGTTGAACTCCAAATGTGGCATTGTTTTCAAACTGAACATTGACGGGCACTCCCGATTGTTTGATTGAGCTGTTGATGATACGCAGTGTACCCGATAAATAGTCAATTGTGTAATCAACGTTCTCGGTCAACTTCTGTCCACCTGCTGTAACCGTTACCGAACCCTGTGGAATATTAAAGGCATTCAAAGAAATTTCTCCTGATGATCCTCCAGATGATTTGGAACTTCCCTTCATAATAAACCTGTTCAGGTTGGCATAGGTTTGTGCAATTGCCTTGATGGTATCGTAAAGTGGATAGAACAAATATTTATCGCGCAACTTCTGATCTGTAAATGCAAAATCTAAATCGTGTCCGAACGGTTCAAGCACTGGAAACATCACACGGCTTTGAAAGGAGTTGATGGTGAAGCCTTCTACATAGTCGAATACACCATCGGGTTGCGGATCGTTTTGATTGTTCAGTCGATCCAGGTTCAATAAAGTAATCAATGGTACACCTGCTTGATCACCTTCAGTGATATATCTTTTTTCACCACCACCCGGCTCTTGGTATAATACGTTGAATTGGAAATCTTGGCGTTCCAGTTGTCCAGATCCTACTGCATACACATTCTTCATCATTAAATCCCACATGGGTAGAGAAGTTCTCTGCGAGGTAGCCTTTAATAATTTTAGGAAAAGAATTTTTGAAACACCACTTGTAGAATCAACAGGAACATCTTGTGCAAATTCACCCACCTGAAATACTTTTCCATTTACCGTGTATTGATAGGCAACACCCAACACTTCATCGGGCTGCAATGTTACATTAAGGGATATGAAACCGAGTTGTCTGTTGAAATAATATTGCGATGAGTCTAATTTTCTTGCATAGGTTTTTTCGAAGTCTCTGATGGGTTGTAAGCCGATGGAATTCATAAAATTCACTACCTGCGCTGGATTGCGGCTGTTTGGACTGCTAGTGATTTTACTGTACAGATCGTTTGATTGGTTCGAAGGATACACCGAACCAGGACGTGGGTTGATTACAGGAGGTTGTTGGTAGGGTTTGTCCTCCGCGAGGTCCATCAAACCAACCACATCCCTTGCATTGGTGGTGGTACCATATCGGTTGGTAACCCATACCTCTAATCGCAATAGTTGTACTTGAGAATTTACAATGGGTAAATTTTTCATTCCCTTATTGAATTCTCTTCTAAAATGTTGTGCCAATAAGAAGTGTCTGTTCTCTTCGTATTCGTCTGCTTTGATCTCAAATGGCATCGAAGTAGATCCGCCCTTGAATGCACTGGATTGACGTTGTGAACGTTGACTGGCAAATACGGTTGTAAGCCAAAGTTTTCCAAATTGCATTTGTGCTTTGATACCAAACAATTGTTGCGCGCCCGGAATCAAACTTCCTTTGGTGGCAAATGAAGTGTTTCCCACTTCTACTTTTTTAAATACATCCTCTGCGCCACCTGTATAATCCAGTTTGAGCTTGTTTTCAAAATCAAATGTGGAGAGGGTGTTGTAGCTGATGGGAAATTTCATTTTGTCTCCAATGTTTCCCAGTACATTCAAATTAGCAGCCATGTCAAAATCCAACCCTCCGTTTTTTCTTGCTCTTTCCGGTAATGTCGGATTCTTGATATTTTGGCCTTGATACCCAGTGGTGATGTTCACCTCACCTTGTGGACGAATATCTACCACACCCGTGCCGAAGAGGCGGTTGAACAATTCCTCTCCCATGCTCAATCTCGGCTTCACCAATTTTCGATTCAATAGACTGATGGTATTCGATCTTTTCTGAAAATAATCTTGTTCTGCTTTTCTGGATTGTAATCTCAGGTATTCATCGAATGTTAGTGTGGTGGGCTTTCTGAAATACCGGTTGCCTATTTTTTCAACGATATAATATTCTTTGGTTTTGTAGTCGTATACAAAAGAGTCTTTGAGATTGGAGGGATCTTTTAAATCGAAGGGATTTTTACGGGGTGTAGAAATTTTATCGCTTCTTCTGTCATTGATTGGATAGAGCAATGAGTCGTTGAAAGGCACCGTATCTCTGGAGACAGTAGCTTGTTGATAGGGAATAGAAGTTTCTGCGCGTCCAAAAGAGACACACAGAACAAGGGTAGTCAGTAGTGTTATCCTATGCGATAACCGTTTCAATATTTCCTTCTGATTTGGTTGGGTAGAGTTCTAATCAAATGAGTTGAAGGGATTTTTTGATGAGTGATTCGAGGGTATCTTCAGTGGAATTGAATGTCGATTTTTTTATCGCAGATTCGGCGGCATTTCTTGGAATGCCGAGTGCAACAAGGGCTTGCAGTGCTTCCTCTTCTATACTATGATGTGCAAATCCGATCTGTGTTGTGGCAGCACCCGACTTTACCATCTTGTCTCTTAATTCCAAAATAATTCGCTCAGCAGATTTTCTGCCAATGCCTTTTATTTTTTCCAGCGCTACGGTATTTCCTGAAGCAATGGCATTGCTCAATTCATTTGGTTGCATGGCGGAGAGCATCATTCTGGCAGTTGATGCACCCACTCCATTTACATTGATCAGTTGTTGAAAAAGAATTTTTTCAGTGACTTCCGAAAATCCAAAGAGGGTATGACTGTCTTCTTTGATTTGCAGTATTGTCAATAAAGTCCCCTTCTGTAAATCTTGAATTTTCGTGTAGGTATTCAGGCTTATTTGTACCTCATAGCCCACTCCTTGCACGTCCATTTGAACGTACGAAGGTGTTTTTATTGTATATGTACCTGTTAAGCTGGCGATCATGAGGTTTGAATATGCCGAACGAAGATAAGAACACCCGTCAAAATAGTTACATTTGTGGTCCAATTGAATCATATGCAAAAAATCACTGCAGCGATCACTTCTGTTGGCGGTTACGTTCCTGAGGATCTTCTCACGAATGAAGATCTGGAAAAAATGGTGGATACCAACGACGAGTGGATCAGAACTCGCACAGGAATTGTTGAAAGGCATATTTTAAAAGGAGAGGGTAAAGCGACTTCCGATTTGGTGGTTCCTGCCGTCAAAGACCTTTGTGCCAAAAGAGGGATCGACCCCGATGAAATTGATTGTTTGATTGTAGCAACCGTTACACCCGATATGTTGTTTCCCAATACAGCTAATGTGAGTTGTGATAAGCTGGGAATCAAGCATGCATGGGGTTTTGACATTCTCGCTGCATGCTCAGGATTTCTCTATGCCCTTACTACAGGTGCTGCATTGATCGAAAGCGGAAGGTACAAGAAGGTTGTAGTTGTAGGGGCTGATAAAATGAGTTCTATAACGGACTATACCGATCGTACCACCTGTATTTTATTTGGCGATGGAGCAGGTGCGGTTTTATTGGAACCCAATACAGAAGGATACGGTGTATTGGACAGCATTTTGAAAAGCGATGGTAGTGGTGGGAAATATTTACACATGAAAGGCGGTGGGTCGCTGAACCCTCCATCTGCTGAAACAGTTGCCAGAAAGGAGCATTTCATCTACCAAGACGGGCAACCTGTATTCAAATTCGCTGTCACTGGTATGGCCGATGTAAGTTATGAATTGATGGAGCGTAATCATCTTAAATCAGAAGATATTGCATGGTTGGTTCCTCACCAAGCCAATAAAAGAATCATTGATGCTACAGCAAGGCGAATGGGATTGTCCGACGAAAAAGTCATGCTCAACATTCAACGTTACGGAAATACAACCGCAGCTACTATTCCTTTGTGTTTGTGGGATTTTCAATCCAAGTTGAAGAAAGGAGATAATATTGTTTTAGCTGCCTTTGGTGGTGGTTTCACTTGGGGCGCTACATGGGTGAAATGGTTCATGTAAAAGAATCAATAGATTAGAAGACATCAGTAAGAATGAAAAAAAATAACTACAAAGGTTTCAGCTCTCTTGCAATTCATGCAGGACATGAGAAAGATCCCATGTATGCGCATTTAACTCCCATCTATGCCTCGTCTACTTACGTTTACGACGAAGCAGAGCAGGGAAGCAGGAGATTCTCCGGACAGGAAAAGGGATACATCTATTCCAGATGGGGCAATCCAACTATGAGCGAGGCAGAAGAGAAAATTGCTGCCATGGAAACCTTTCAGTTGGAAAAAGACGGGAAGCCGTTGGAAGCAAAAGCAATTTTGCATGCATCAGGTATGGCTGCAATCAGCTCATTGTTATTGGCCACTTTAAAAAAAGGCGATAAAATTCTTACGCATTATTCGCTTTACAGTGGAACACAGGATTACATGAAATCCCTGTTGGAGCCACTTGAGCTCGACTCCATCATTGTTGATCTGCGAAATCTTGCGTTGGCAGAAAAACACTTGAAGGAAGACGCAAGCATCAAATTAATTTATCTTGAAACGCCCGCCAATCCTACGTTGCAGTGTGTTGACCTGCAAGCACTGGCAGGTCTTGCAAAGAAATACGGGAAAATAACAGCCTGCGATAATACATTCGCCACTCCCTATTTGCAACAGCCTTTTAAACATGGAATTGATTTTGTCGTACACAGTACCACCAAGTTTTTAAACGGACACGGAACAGCTATCGGTGGTGTATTGGTAGGAACAGATCTTGATTTTATGAATACCCGTGCAACCAAAACACATCGATTGTTAGGAGGTAACAGCAATGCATTTGAAGCTTTCTTGCTTATAAATGGAATGAGAACTTTGGAATTGAGAATGCAACGTCATTGTGAAAATGCAATGCGTGTTGCACACTTTCTTTCTAATCATTCCTCTATTGAAAAAGTTAATTACAATGGATTGCCCTCTCACCCCGATTATGCTGTTTCTCAAAAGCAAATGACACATCCCGGAGCCATGATGAGTTTTGAACTCAAAGGTGGTTTCGATGCTGGAGTGAAATTCATGAACAAACTTCAGATGTGTACTCGAACGGTTTCTCTGGGAACATGCGATACATTGCTATCACATCCAGCTTCTATGTCGCATTCAAACATTCCTAAAGAAAATAGATTGGAGTATGGCATTACAGATGGCTTGATTCGTTTGAGTGTGGGCATCGAAAATGGCGACGATATTCTAAACGATTTTGAACAGGCATTGTCATGAAATTGCGCAGAGCAGAAAGAAGGGATGTAACTGCCATGTTGGGATTGATAAAAGAATTGGCAGTATACGAGAAAGCTCCCAACGAAGTAACAGTCGACCCCTCCCATTTTGAAGAATCCGGATTTGGCCCAAAACCCGTTTGGTGGGCGTTTGTTGTGGAGGACGATGGCCAGCCATCAAATCCCGTTGTAGGGTTTGCCCTTTACTACATTCGATACAGTACGTGGAAAGGCCAGGTTATGTATCTGGAAGACATCCTCGTTACAGAGAGCTACAGAGGACAAGGAATAGGTAAAATGTTGATGGACAAACTGATAGAAGAGGCCAGGGAGAAGGGTTTCAAGCGAATCACCTGGCAAGTCCTGGAGTGGAATGAACGGGCTATTCATTTTTACAAAAAATACCGTGCAAACTTCGATCCAGAATGGGTAAATGTTATCCTCGATCTGTAGAGATTTACCCCTTATTTTCTTAACTTCGCGCTCAAATTTTACGCCCAATGGCAGGCCAATTAAAGGAAGTTAGGAACAGGATCAAATCGGTGCAATCCACCCAGCAAATAACCAAGGCAATGAAAATGGTGAGCGCTGCCAAACTCAGACGTGCTCAGGATGCTATCATTCAAATGCGTCCTTATGCCCAAAAGCTGCAGGAAATGCTTAGCAACATCGTGAGTAATGTAGATGGCGGATCTCAAATTGCATTGGCAGAAGTTCGGCCAGTGAAAAAAGCATTGTTGATAGTAGTAACAAGTGACAGGGGTCTTTGTGGTGCATACAATGCCAATATTCAAAAAGCAGCAATCGCTGCCATTCAGCAACGGTTCGCACAAGTGCATGCCAATGGAAACTTGGTGATATGGGCCATTGGAAAAAAAGGCGCTGAATTTTTTCAGAAAAGAGGATATACGGTAGACACTCGATTCAGAGATACTTTTTTGAAATTATCTTTCGAAGGAGTACAAGCATGTGCCCAAGAAGCTGTTAAAGCCTTTACCAATAAGGAATTTGATGCTGTAGAAATAGTATACAGCGAATTTAAAAATGCTGCTACTCAGCGATTTGCCTCGGAACCTTTCTTGCCAATTCCGAAACAGGAAAATACGAAAGGAGAGAAGGTGCAAAAAGCAGATTTTATCTTTGAACCTGAAAAGGATGTTCTCATTGCAGAACTCATGCCAAAGATTTTAAATACACAACTTTACAAAGCAGTGTTGGATGGCAATGCTTCTGAACATGGGGCCAGAATGACAGCCATGGACAAGGCATCTGAAAATGCCAACGAGTTGTTGAAAACACTCAAGATTTCTTATAACCGTGCTAGACAAGCCGCCATCACCACCGAACTCACCGAGATCGTAAGTGGTGCAGCTGCGTTGCAGGGCTAAGATTTCTTGAAATCCCTTACATTTACTACCCTTTCGGGGGTTAAAAAAAGAGTTTATTATCAATGGAAATAGCCAATCTTATCAATCATGTAGAGGCACTCATTTTTGCAAGTGAAAAACCTTTGACTGCTGTTGAAATAACCGAGTTGGTCAACCACGCATTTGGATTCATGGACGATAAAGTGGTCATGGATCAGGTGGAAACATGTATTGATGGTATCAATGAAAAATACCAATCCGAATTTTATCCATTCGAACTAAGACAAAGTGGAGGTGGATGGCAGTTCCTTACCAAGAAAGAATACCATTCTACCATTGCTCAACTAAACGGAGATAAATTTTTAAAGCGGTTGTCTACGGCTGCATTGGAAACATTGGCTATCATCGCTTACAAGCAACCTATCACTAAGTCCGAAATTGAAGCGATCAGAGGAGTAAACTGCGATTATTCTATTCAAAAATTATTGGAAAAAGAATTGATCATCATAAGTGGAAGAAACGAGCAACAAGTAGGCAAACCATTGATCTATGCTACTTCTCGTCATTTCATGGATTATTTTGGAATCAACTCCTCCGAGGAATTGCCTAAAATAAGTGAGGTATTGGCCGAACAAATGGTATTGCCAACCCTGGTGAATGCCGAACATTTTGAAGTAGAAGTTGAAACCAATATCTCTATTGAAGAAACTACTGCAACAACTGACGAAGCCGAATCAACCGATGAAAATTAGTTTGATCGGTCTTTTTCTCGAAGGGATATTACACTAATCTCAACCATTTGAGTACATGGCTCCAACAATTTCAAACGAAATACTATTAGCTGCAACAAAAGAATTTGCAACTCCTTTGTATGTATACGACGAAGAAAGGATCCGCTATCAATATGCCACACTTTCTCGCGCATTTAATAAATTAGATGTCAATATTTTTTATGCCTGCAAGGCATTGAGCAACATCAATGTATTGCGAATTTTTCAACAACTCGGTGCAGGTATCGACTGTGTGAGCTTAAACGAAGTGCAGTTTGCACTCAGAGCAGGATTCGACCCCGCAAAAATTATTTTTACTCCCAACAGTGTTTCCATTGAGGATTATGTTGAAGCACGATCTCTCCAGGTCAATATCAATATAGACAACCTCCATATTCTGAAACAATTCGGTGAATTGTATGGTAATACCTATCCAGTGGTTGTGCGTATCAATCCACATATTTTGGCAGGGGGAAATATTAAAATTTCTACCGGTCACATCGATTCTAAATTTGGAATATCAATCGATCAGGCAGAACAAATTCTTGATATCGTAACTGAAACCGGTGTGGTGGTAAAAGGACTGCATTTGCATACGGGAAGCGAAATCAAAGAAGTAGAGGTATTTTTAAATGGATTGAACTTGATTTTAGAATTGAGTAAAAAATTCAAGGACCTTGATATCATTGATTTGGGAGGGGGATTCAAAGTGCCCTACAAACCAAATGAAACAGGTGTCAATATCCAAGAATTGGGCACAACGCTTTCAGAAAAAATCACTGCGTTTGAAGCATCCCAACACAAAAAAATTCAAGTTTGGTTTGAACCAGGTAAGTATTTAGTAAGCGAAGCAGGATATTTTCTAACAAAAGCTACAATTCTCAAAGAAAATCCTACACGTAGTTTCGTAGGTGTCGACAGTGGTTTCAATCATTTGATTCGTCCTATGTTTTATGATGCGTATCACATCATCCAAAATATTTCAAATCCAAACGGCGCTTTGAAAACATACAACGTGGTTGGTAATATTTGTGAAACCGATACGTTTGCATGGGACAGGGAATTGAATGAAGTCCGTCCAGGTGATATACTCTGCTTTAAAAATGCAGGTGCTTACGGATTTGAAATGAGCAGCCGATTCAACTCAAGGGTTCGCCCTGCTGAAGTGCTTGTAAACAAAAACGGCATTCAATTGATACGCAGAAGAGAAACGCTGGAAGATTTACTGGAAGGCCAGGTGCTGTAATTTATTTTTTTGTTTTCTTTCGCTGCTTGGAATACCTGCCATCAAAACTGCATCTCACTGATCTGTGATTTCCACAAGCCTCTAACTCCTTTATTTGTAAACCGCTGCTGGAAAAAGTAAATTCCAATACGCAATGGTCGTCGGCTTTGTTGTATTGAAATACCTTCGGCTTCACTTGTGTGATGTCTCCTCTCAGACTACCAGTACACGCTTTGTTGTATTTGTCAACGTTGATAAAGAATAATAATTTTCCTGGCTTACCGCCATCCCTGACGGAGATAAAATTCTTTTTGTCTTGCACATAGTCTCCGCTCAATGGCTCTTTCATGGCAAGGGTATCAATAGGATTGTATACTTCTTTTTCTACCACGGGTTCATTGCTCTCTGTCATGATCAATGTAAAAACACCTTCGGTATTGTAAACGTATACACTCTTGTTGTAATACGCTTTGCCGGTTCCAATGCTGCTGTTTTTTAATTTGGTGATCGTAAGACGTCTATCCATTGTTCCTTCAAACGCAGTACTTGGATTAAAACTTTTTTCGCTCAGCATCATACCCGTTTTGAACAGTTCTTCTTTGTCAAAACAGATGATATAGACAAACTTCTTTTCTTTTTTGTGAGCAACTAAAAAAAGATACGTTTCACCTGTCTCCTCCGCTGTATACCTGCCCTTTCTGTAGAATTTTACATCTTTTATCTTTCCGAGTTCATTTTTAAAAATACTGTCGGGTATGAATTTTGAAACAACACTCGATTTGATATAGTTGCTATCGGATTCTTTTTTCTCAAAGTATTCTTCTTTGAACTGAACAGGCAACTCCACGAGGGTGAAAGCCTGAATGAAATCACTCGTCACTAAATCCTGCTCATTATTGATGTCTTTTTGCTTTTTGCTGCAAGAAAAAAATGAAATAATCAGGAATAAAAAAGGGAAAAATTTTCTCATGATGATGGGATCCATCAAATGTAGTTTTTTTCCGCAAAAACCACCCTTGATCCTCGGGAAACCAAAGTTTTCAACACATTGTGTAAAAAATACATATTAATTTCTTTCGCTAAATTTTTGGGGCTATATTGCGGCCTCATTAAAAGATGGATCATGTCTGTTTTTAGAAACTATGCACTCCCGTACTCAATTGATTCCAGGTTTTCAAAGAAAATAGCTTATTTCTCCATGGAATTTGCAGTGCACCAGCCTCTAAAAATATATAGTGGCGGATTGGGTTTTTTGTCTGGCTCTCATTTGAGAAGCGCCTACGAGTTACGTCAAAATTTAATTGGAGTAGGCATTCTTTGGAAATACGGTTATTATGATCAGGCACGTAACCAAGACCAAACTTTGCAGGTACAGTGGAATGAAAAAATTTATAATTTTCTAGAAGATACCGGCATCAAGTTTCAAGTTATGATTCATGATGCACCTGTTTGGGTAAAAGCTTTTTACCTCAATCCGGAAACGTTTAAATCTGCTCCTCTCTTTTTATTGAGTACCGATCTTCCGGAGAATGATTATGTATCGCAAACCATCACACATCGTTTATACGACGCCAACGTTGCTACGAAAGTTGCTCAATTCATTTTATTGGGTGTAGGTGGTGCAAAATTGATTGATGAATTGGGGTATAAACCCGACGTATATCACCTCAACGAAGCACATGCCATTTCATCGGCCTTTTATTTGTTAAGCAAGAACGGTGGTGACCTTGATGCATTGAAAAGACAATTGGTCTTTACCACACATACACCCGAGGAAGCAGGCAACGAAAAACACGATATTTATCTGTGCGATAAAATGTCCTATTTCTGCGGTATGCCGCTCGCAAAAGTAAGAGCTATCACAGGAATGGAAGATGATCAATTCAATCATTCATTGGCAGCACTAAGGTTTGCACGTTTATCAAATGCTGTTTCTGAGTTACACGGACATGTAAGTCGCAAGATGTGGGGAAAATACGAAGATGTTTGTCCAATCATCCATATCACCAATTCTCAAAACTGGAGGTATTGGGCAGACAAGCAATTGTATTTTGCAATGGACGAACAAAACGATGAGAAATTTATCGATCGAAAAAGATATTTAAAGAAAAGAGCGTTTGATCTCGTGGCTGATCAAACAGGTAAATTATTGGACCCAGACGTTTTCACTATTGTTTGGGCAAGACGTTTTGCAGGATATAAACGTGCTGACTTGTTAACGAGAGATAGAGAACGTTTTGATGCCATGCTCTCAAATGCAAAATATCCAGTACAAATTATTTGGGCCGGGAAACCTTATCCTGTCGATTATCCTGCCATTACCGAATTCAATCATCTTGTACACCTTAGCAAGAGTCATAAGAACATGGCGGTTTGCACAGGCTATGAATTGGGATTGAGCAAACGCCTCAAGCAAGCAGCTGATATTTGGTTGAATAATCCACGCGTACCAAGGGAAGCATCGGGTACCAGTGGAATGACAGCAGCCATGAATGGTGCAGTGAACGTGTCCACAAACGATGGATGGATTGTTGAATTTATCAATCACGGTAACAATGGATTTGTAGTGCCGCCCCAGGATTACGATAACATGCACGTGCACGATCAGGACGAATACGACCTCAACGAACTATATAGAATACTTCAGCAAGAAGTACTTCCTCTATATTATGATGCTCCCCATACCTGTAGACAAATCGTTCAAAACGGCATGAAAGATGTTCGTTTCAGGTTCGATTCCAACCGTATGGCTACTGAATACTACGAACTTCTTTACAACGGCTAGTCTTCAGTATCTTTGCACCATGATTCTTCCAGTTGTTGCATACGGACACCCTGTACTTAGACAGGTAGGCGAAGACATTCCTTCCGACTTCCCTCATTTGGATGTATTGATTGCAGATATGTGGGAAACCATGTACAATTCTCATGGAATGGGTCTGGCCGCTCCTCAAATCAACAAATCTATTCGTCTTTTCGTGATCGACACCGAGCAAGTATACAACAACAGCGAGGAGGAAGAGCTCGAGCAATTCGAAGGTGAAGTAGGTATGAAGAAAGTGTTTATCAATGCCCGCATTACAGAGCGCAGCGGCCATGCATGGACCTGCGACGAAGGATGTTTAAGCCTGCCCGGGTTTAGAGAAGAAGTTACAAGAGAGAATATCATTACCCTTGAATATTTAGATGAACAATTCGTTCAAAAGAAAGAAACGTACCGCGGACTCAATGCACGTGTTATTCAACACGAATACGATCACATCGATGGAAAACTTTTTATCGATCGTATCTCTCTCATCAAAAGAAAACTGCTCAAGAAAAAATTAGATGATATAAGCGCAGGCAGGGTTAAACCTGGTTATAAAATGTTGTTTGCTAAATAATCTTGCAACATCATCGTTGCTGCTATCAAGTCAATATTCGACTTTTCCTGACGTTCCTTTTTTTTCATCCCCATCTCTAACATCGCTCTGGTAGCCATTTTGGAAGTATATCGCTCATCTACCGATACGATAGGAATTTCCGGAAAGAGATTCTTTAATCTTCGGATGCAATGATGAACTGCTGGGGTACTGTCGGTTGGACTTCCATCCAGGTTAACGGGATCTCCTATAATGATTTTTTCAAGAGGCTCTTTGATTGCATACTCTTTGAGGAAATCAAACAGTTTCTCTGTTTCTATGGTTTGCAGTCCGGTTGCAATGATCTTTAGAGGATCGGTTACGGCAATGCCCGTTCTCTTTTTCCCATAATCCAATGCAAGTATTCTTCCCATTTATCCAAAATAAACTAAGTCCATTATCGTAAAATATGCAAAGGCAATGCTGGCAGCTCCATTTGAAGTCATAAAAGCGATATTCACCTTACTCAGATCATTCACTTTTACAATACTCTGCTGGTAGATCAAAAGTCCAACATAAATTACAAGTCCAATAAAATACACAAAGTGCATTCCTTGCAGCAATCCAACAGATATCAAAAAAACAGCAGTTGCTGCATGCAAACATCTTGAAATAAACAACGCATTTTTTCTACCAAAAAAACTAGGTATAGAATACAATCCCTGTTTTATATCAAACTCATCGTCTTGCAGTGCATAAATAATATCGAACCCACTTACCCATCCAATGACAGCGGCCGACAGACAAATTACGGCTGCAGAAACATGCTCGGTTACAGCAATAAACGCACCAGTGGGTGCCAACGAAAGTCCCAAGCCCAATATCAAATGACAGAGTGGAGTAAACCGTTTGGTGTAACTGTATCCAAGGATGACCAGCAGCGCAATAGGAGAGAGTAAGAAGCAGCTGATATTGATCATCCATGCGCTCCACATAAAAACGATCGAGTTGGCAATGGTAAATCGAAGTGCACTAGAGGGACTGATAATTCCTTTTGGAATTTCTCGAATGGCAGTTCGTGGATTTTTCGCATCAAATTCTCTGTCGAGGTAACGATTGAATGCCATGGCCGCGCTTCTTGCAGTCACCATACAAATCACAATAAATAAAAACACCTCTCCGTGATTGGAAAAATACTCCTTGGTTTTTTGCCATCCATTCAACGGGCTGTTCTGCTCAGCTTGCATCACTCCCATGAAAAAACCAATCAATGCAAATGGCATTGCAAAAATGGTATGTGAGAATTTCACCAGTGAGAGATAATGACGTATTCTTTTCATTTTCCGGTCTTCAATTGTTTATATATTTCCCAAAGTACAATTCCAGCTGAAACACTGATATTGAAAGAATGTTTACTGCCGAATTGGGGAATTTCTATGCAGCCGTCACACAACCCAATTGTGCTGCTACTAACCCCCTCAGCTTCGTTTCCAAAAACCAGCGCAATGGCCTTGTTGTTTGAAAGTGTAAACTGACCCAATAACGTACTTCCGTGCACTTGTTCCACAGCGAAAATGCTGTATCCATCTTTTCTTAGGGCCGATATGCATTCACCAATGTCCTCTACTCCTTCCCAGGCAACCGTTTCGGTAGCACCCAATGCTGTTTTCTGAATATCGCGGTGCGGAGGTTTAGGGGTATATCCACACAAATAAATTTTTTGTACCAGAAAGGCATCGGAGGTTCTAAAAACACTTCCTACGTTGTGCATGCTCCTGACGTTTTCCAAAACCACGGCAATGGGCATTTTTTGAGCATCCTGAAATGCAGATTTGCTCAATCGGCCCAATTCGTCCATTTCTTTCTTCAGCATTTGTCAAAGATACAACCTGATCTATCTTTTCTGAATAAAGAATAACTTTGCAGCATGCACAATGCGTTTGAAAAAATTACCGATGCTGTTAGTAAGTGGGATGATGATAAGTCAATTGAAATCAATTCCCTCAAACAGGCAGGCAGCAACCGACAATATTTTCGCTTGAACAAAGGAGCAGAATCTTTTATTCTCACCTACAATCCCCTCAATATTCCTGAAAACAATGCGTTTGTTTCATTTACAAAACATTTTTCTGATCAGGGATTGTATGTTCCAAAAATTGAATTTGTCGATCCGCAGTGGCAGTTTTATGTGCAGTCGGACCTGGGAGACCTTTCATTGTTTGATGTGATGCAAAAAGAAGGGTTCTCTGAAAACGTTAAAAATCTCTTTAAGAAAACCTGTGCTTCCCTTGCGCAATTGCAAATAGTGGGCGGAAAGAATATTGATTATAGTAATTGCATTGCCACCAGATCGTTTGATAAGCAGGCTATTTATTCAGACCTTCTTTATTTTCTCTACTACTTTGTAAGAGCGCTTGATCTTCCGTACGATAAAAATTTATTGCTGAACGACTTTGAGATGCTGAGCAGTTATTTGATGCAGGAAGAGCACCAGTATTTCATGCACCGCGATTGCCAGAGCAGAAATATAATGATCAAAGACGACAGCGTTTGGTTCATCGACTACCAGGGTGGAATGCAAGGCGCGCTTCAATATGATATTGCTTCACTTTTATGGCAGGCACGTGCTCAAATGCCCTATGAGTGGAGAGATGAATTGGTAGAGTACTATTTTACTCAGGCCAATCAATTGCTTGAGGGGGCATTGAGTAAACAAGATTTTTTAGCCAACTACGATGGATTTGTTTTGATTCGTATGTTGCAAACACTAGGCGCTTACGGGTTTCGTGGTTTGTTTGAAAGAAAACCACATTTCATTGCCAGTATTCCTTTTGCACTTCATAACCTGAAATGGTTTTTGGAAAACAAAAAGCTTCCAATCCGATTACCTGCATTGCAAAAAGTATTGAATGAAATTGTATCTGATGATGTGCTTGCAAAATTTGCAACTGTAACCGCTGCACCCGATTGCAAGTTGACCGTTCATATCAACAGCTTCTCTTATAAAAAAGGAGTTCCCGACGATCAGTTTGGAAACGGGGGAGGATATGTTTTCGATTGCAGAGGCATATTGAATCCGGGGAGAATTGAAGAATACAAAACACAAACGGGACGCGATAAATCTGTGCAAGAATTTCTTTTACATAAAACCAGTATGCCTTCCTTTCTTCAGCATGTATTTGGACTCATCGATATTTCAGTTGAAGATTATATCAAAAGAGATTTTGAAGGACTCACCATAAGCTTTGGTTGTACGGGTGGTCAGCACAGAAGTGTTTTTGCAGCAGATCGTTTGGCAGAGCACCTGAAAGACAAATACAAGGTAAATACCGTTGTTCGGCACATAGAACAAGATGCTAAAAATTGGATCAATGAACGGTATTGATCAATGCAAGGCCATGATTTTTGCTGCTGGATTGGGCACCCGTCTCAAACCTTTCACAGATCAACATCCCAAGGCATTGGCTCCTGTAAATGGGAAAACCTTGTTGCAACGAAATCTTGAATATTTATCCTCGTTTGGTATTTCTGAGTTTGTTGTAAATGTTCATCATTTTGCTGATCAAATATTCGAAGAGTTAAAACGCTTGCAGTCGGATAAGATCAGTTTCCAAATCTCTCACGAAATCGATGGGCCATATGAAACAGGTGGTGGATTATCTTTTGCCTCCACTTACTTGCGCGAAGGTGATCAGCCTTTTGTTCTAATGAATGTAGATATATTGACCAATCTTGATTTGACGGGGATGTTTGATTATCACCAGAAGATCAATCCATTGGCAACGCTAGCGGTTAGCGAACGAAAAAGTTCAAGACAATTCTTGTTTGACGAAGAAATGAAATTGGTCGGCTGGAAAAATAATACTTCGAATGAAGTCAAATGGGTAGATGGAGAAGTCAAGGAGGTAAGCGCGCTATCATTTTCAGGTATTCACATCATCCATCCTTCAATATTTAACTACCTCCCTTCAAGTGGTAGTTTTTCCATTGTAGATAGTTATTTAAAAATTGCAAAAGAAGAATTGATCATTGGATATGATCATTCCGGGGATCTAATTTTGGATGTGGGAAAGCCAGAATCGTTGGCAAAAGCAGCAACGATGTTTCTCTGATCAGGCCTTGTAGTTTTTCCCTGCAATCACCAATACAATTTCTCCTTTTACTCCTTTCTTACTGAAATGTTCGTGCACTTCTTTGAGTGTGCCTCTTGCATTTTCTTCAAATTTTTTCGTCAGCTCCCTGGAAACGCAGCAGCGTCGATCTTCTCCAAAGTATTCCATCAATTGATGTAAGGTTTTTACCAATCGCATGGGCGATTCATACAATACAATGGTGCGATTTTCCTCAGCCAATGCTGTTAACAATGTATGACGTCCTTTTTTTAACGGCAAAAATCCTTCAAAGCAAAAACTATCTGTTGGGAGTCCGCTGTTCACCAAAGCAGGAATCAATGCAGTTGCTCCTGGAAGACATTCTACTCTGATAGTGTGTTGGATACATGCACGAACGATGTAAAAGGCAGGATCCGAAATTCCGGGAGTGCCCGCATCAGTCAGCAAGGCCATTTTTGAACCGTTCAGCATTTCCTGAACAAGTCGTTCTGTAATTTGATGTTCGTTGTGTTGATGATAGGATTGAAGAGGTTTGCTGATTTCATAATGCTTCAGCAAAACGCCCGACGTTCTGGTGTCTTCTGCTAAAATTACGTCTACCTCCTTTAGAATGGCTACTGCCCGAAAGGTCATGTCGCCCAAATTACCAATGGGAGTAGGAACGATATAAAGCATGTAGATTTATTTAGGAAGAAGGATCCTGCTTAGAGAATGCTGATCTCAAAATGTTCCATGACCTGGTTGGCCAACAATTTTGTCGCAGCTTCTTCGGCTATTTTCTTTGCTTCGTTTTCATTGGCTGCATCTAATTGCAAAGTAATTCTCTTACCAATTCTAACATCCTCTACAGATTTCAAACCCAGGTTATGCAATCCACCAAGCACTGCTTTTCCCTGTGGATCGAGTAAGTCTTTTAGCGGCATAACATTGATGGCAACTGTATACGTCATGTGAGCTCTTTTTTAAAAAGCAAAGATACTAGAATATAGCTGATCAGAATGGCAAAGCCTGAAACCCATCCCAGAAGGGCAACAGAGAGGATACTGAGGATGATTAGGATGTATCTTGATTTATTCTCTTGCCATCCGTAATGGTTGAATTTTAAATTGAGTAAGCGGATGTTGGAAATCATCAAATAGGAAATGAGTAACGAGATGGTGTACAAAGTCCACTTATTTGCCAACAACGTTTGGAGATCAAAAAGATTGTAAAACAAAATCATCGGGAGGGTTGCAATGAATAAACCAGCAGCAGGACTCGGTAGTCCGGTGAAATGATGGTGCGAAGAAGTTTCCAAATTAAAACGTGCTAGTCTCCATGCCGCCGCCAATGGAATGAGCAATGCAGGTAGTAAGAAGATGGATGATTTTTCCATTCCAAGTGGTTCGGCTGCTATGGCGATGCGCAATAATTGATACATGATTGCACCCGGGGCCACACCAAAAGAAACGACATCTGCAAGAGAATCCAATTGCTTCCCCATTTCAGAATCTGCTTTCAACATACGTGCGATGAACCCATCAAAAAAATCAACAACAGCAGCACCAAAGAGGCAGAGGGCAGCCCATGTTATTTTCTCAGGAAAATAAATTTTCCATTCTCCGCTCTCGAGGTTTACAATAGTTTCTCCCGTTTGCAACGTAAACACAATCGCTGCACAACCAAAGCAGAGATTTAATAATGTAACAAAGTTTGCAAGCTGCTTCATTATTTTTTGGCGGATTTCATGAGTTGCTCAATATCTTCTGCAGTTATTGGAATATTCGACATCAAATCTTTGTTCCCATTTTTAGTGATCCATACGTTGTTTTCAATCCGCACCCCCATTTTTTCTTCTTCGATGTAAATACCTGGCTCTACCGTGAGTACCATGCCTGCTTGCAATGGTTCGGTTTTGGTTCCTAGATCGTGTACATCAATACCCAGGTGATGTGAGATGCCATGATAGAGGTATTTTCTGTACGCACGGTTTTCGGGAGTTTCATTTTTAACATCTGATTTTTTTAGTAACCCGATTTTCAAAAACAATTGTGTGGCTTCATCGCCTACCATATCATGGTACTTTAGAATAGTTGTACCAGGCTTTAGTAAGCTTTTTGCATAATTATGTAAATGTAGACATGCATTGTAAACAGTTTTTTGTCTTCGGGTGAATTTTCCATTTACGGGAATGGTTCTTGTAAGATCCGCACAGTAACTTCCGTATTCGGCCCCAAAATCCATCAATACCAATTCACCGTCTTTGCATTCCTGGTTATTTGCAATATAGTGCAGGGTTCTTGCTCTGTCACCACTTGCTATTATAGATGAATAGGCGGGCCCTGCAGATCCTTGCATCATGAAGTCGTGGTAGATTTCTGCCTCTATTTGATGTTCCCATACACCTGGACGAACAAACGACAACAATCTTCTAAACGTATGTTCGGTAATATCCATTGCTTTTTGCAAAACAGCAACTTCGAGCGGTGATTTGATTGCACGAAGATCTCTCATGATGCGAGCGGCTCTTTTGTATTGATGCAATGGATACCTGCTTTGCATCTCTTTTGCAAAGCGGTAGTCTCTTACTGCCATAAGGTTTGCCTTCCTGTCGTTCTCGTTGGTGTTTAAATAAATGGTATCGGCCAAATGAATCATCGGTTGAAGCAAGCCGTCCAACACATCCAGCCAGATAATTGTTGAGATACCCGAGAGAGCGGTTGCTTCATGTGCACGGTGTCTTTTTCCGTCCCATTTTTCTTTCAACTCATTGGGTCTTACCAATACCAGCACCTCCCTGTATTTTTTATCTGGGTTATCCGGATACAAGATCAACATACTGTCTTCCTGACGAATACCCGTAAGCCAAAACAAGTCTGTATTTTGTTTAAATACAAAAAGTGCATCGCCGTTGCTTGGAATTTCGTCGTTGCTGTTGAAAATGGCAATGCTGTTTTTTTCCATCTTGGAAATAAACCTTTTTCTATTATCAATGAATATCTGTGGGTTGATGTTCGCGGAATGCATTGAGGTATGTTTTTGGGTTGTAGGTTCTAAGTTATAAGTTGTGAAT
>JAURIR010000170.1 GCA_030832645.1 Chitinophagales bacterium
CATCCGCATTTGGGAACAGCGTTATAATTTTCTCAGGCCACAACGTACCGATACCAACATCAGGTACTACAACAACGACGAGCTCAAGAAAATCTTGAACATATCTCTTCTCAATAAATATGGGTTTAAAATCTCCCATATCGATAAGATGTCTGAAGAGGATATTCGCAACAAAATCCTCAGCATCAACGATGTACATGCCCAGCAAGAAAGGATTGTCAACGGACTGATCCAGGGGATGATCGACATGGACCTTGAGGGATTTGAGCGCATCCTTGAGGAGCAAATCCGCACAAAGGGCATTGAAAAAACAATCCACCAGATCATTTTTCCTTTTATGGAAAGGATTGGAGTGCTTTGGATTACAGGCCATATCAACCCAGCCCAAGAGCACCTTGTTTCCAATATCATCAGGCAAAAGCTCATTGTGGGAACTGAAGCAGTTACCCCAATGTTCCAATTGAAAAAGACCGGTCTGCTCTTCCTTCCAGAAGGAGAATACCATGAACTCGGTCTGCTTTTCGTTCAATACCTCCTGAAAAGCAGGGGTTTATATGTTTATTACCTGGGTTCCAATGTTCCGTTGGACGATGTTGAATATGTCGTCAAACACAAGCAACCCGATTTCATCTATACACACCTTACTTC
>JAURIR010000171.1 GCA_030832645.1 Chitinophagales bacterium
TGCTGCCATTCAAAGACCTTGCTTCAGCGGCAGTGATCGTAAATCCTTTTTCAGCGAGTTCGATGGCAGGCTGAATCAGGGCAGCAAAACCAAGTTTCCCATATTGGTGTGATGCAAAAAGCCCCGCAACTGTTCCTGGTACGCCACTGGCAAGATGGCCGTTCTGGCTGAGGTTCAGCAAAGGATTGCCATCCTTGTCTAGGTACATGTCACGCGATGCACTTCCTGGCGCCTTTTCCCTGTAATCAATGGATATGGCTTTCCCTTTGTTTGTATAAGCAACGAGGAATCCACCTCCGCCGATATTGCCTGCTCCGGGATAAACAACAGCCAAAGCCAATTGTGTAGCGATGGCAGCATCAAATGCATTGCCGCCTTTTTTGAGGATTTCCAGACCCACCTGGCTGGCCAGTGGATGCGCTGATGAAACTGCGCCCTTGCTGCCATTGGCAACTTTGTTGATCGAGTATTGGTAGGGATTGATCTGTGCTGAAGCCATGGAGGACAACAAAACCGAGATCAACATCATCAATGGAAGTGCAGTGCGCAGGCAGTTGGAAATCTTTTTCATCCCATAAAGATAGAAATCATTTCAAAAGAAAATGGCATCTGCCTTAGTTCTTAAGCCCTATTTGATTATTT
>JAURIR010000172.1 GCA_030832645.1 Chitinophagales bacterium
AAGGTTTTCGGTGATTTCATGAGGTTGTATTTTTTATTCCCACTCAATGGTAGCGGGTGGTTTTGAACTAATGTCGTACACCACACGATTGATGCCTCTCACGCGGTTGATGATGCTGTTGCTGATATCGGCCAATATTTCGTAGGGGAGATGCACCCAGTCAGCGGTCATGCCATCGGTGCTTGTTACTGCCCTCAAAGCAACCACTTGCTCATAGGTTCTTTCATCGCCCATTACACCAACACTTTGTATCGGCAATAGGATTGCGCCTGCTTGCCAAATTTTTTCGTACCAACCGTGCTCCCGCAATTTTTCCATATAAACCCAATCGGCTTCCTGTAGCAATTTTACTTTGGCTTCTGTGATATCACCCAAAATGCGAATGCCCAAACCTGGACCTGGGAAAGGATGTCTGTGTAATATTTCATGCGGCAAGCCCATGGCATCGCCAACACGCCTCACCTCGTCTTTGAACAAACTTCTCAAAGGCTCGATGATTTTCAAACTCATTTTTTCGGGTAAACCGCCCACGTTGTGGTGGCTTTTGATGGTAGCGCTAGGACCTTTTACGCTCACACTCTCAATCACATCGGGATAAATGGTTCCTTGTGCCAGCCATTTCGCATCTTTGATTTTCAGG
>JAURIR010000173.1 GCA_030832645.1 Chitinophagales bacterium
AAATTTTTCAATACGAGTCCAAGATTCGGATCGTCTTCGCAAAGCAGGATTCTAGGTTTTGTGTTGGATGACATATGATTAGGTTTACAACAAATAAAATTATTAAAGTTGGATAAAAGGCAAGGAGTGCCAATAAAATTTTGTTAAACAGGTTTTATCTCATGATATGATGCCGTTTAGCAATAACATGACAGCCAATTTTCAATGATGCTTTGTATTGATACGAATATTTGAATTCTTAATGGATTGAATATCAATTTATTGTGACCAATAAAGGAATTTCATTCACAATATTTTTAGATTTTCCATAATTCCTATATCTTCACATCGGTTTTTCATAGGATATTGGATTTTAAAACGGGCTGGATTTCTATCCGGGCCCTTTTTTTTTACCTGATACTGAGCTTGCCGATCAGGTCTATTGATATTTTCTCCTCTGCCATTAAAGCAAGCAGAATCTTTTTTGCAGCCGTTTTTTCCACTCCTGATTGTACAATGATTTCCTCCTGGGTACATGATTCCTGCTTGAGCAATTGAATGATTTTCTCAACGTCAGTATTAAAATTATTTTCACGGGAAACTGAATTTGCTTTGTTGATGCAGCAGTCACAATGACCACATGCTGTTATTTCCTGAT
>JAURIR010000174.1 GCA_030832645.1 Chitinophagales bacterium
TAGGCATTGTTTGTCTTGGTGGTATTAGCTTAAGCTTGGTATTTACTTTTTTAGCAGCGATTGCTGCAAAAGCGCAACAAAATGCTGCAATGATGGCTATCATGGGCTTTCCGCTCATAATCCCTCAGCTTTTATTACTCATGAAAATATCCGCTACCGGATTTTCATCGGTTGTACAAGGAGGCTTTATTCAAATGATAGGTATGCTAGTAGGACTCGATATTTTAGTGATTGCCCTCGCTCTTATTTTATTTCCATTTTTATGGAAAGATTAAAACAGTATTAGAATCTTAAGTGCCTTACTGTTTGTCCTTTATTTATGAGTTGCTTTAAAGAATCTATTCCAATTTTTAAATGATTTTCTACAAAAGCACTAGTTACTTTTACATCACTCGCTTCTGTTTTTACCCCTTCTGGAACCATGGGTTGATCACTAACTAACAATAGTGCACCTGTTGGAATTTTATTATAAAAACCTACCGTAAAAATGGTAGCCGTTTCCATATCAATAGCGTAGGCTCGTACCTTAGTTAAATAATCTTTAAACACTTCGTCGTGCTCCCATACCCTTCGGTTGGTGGTATAAACTGTGCCTGTCCAATAATCAACTTTATAATCTCTAATAGTTGTTGAAA
>JAURIR010000175.1 GCA_030832645.1 Chitinophagales bacterium
TAAAAACGATGCATAAAGTAATTTTCTTGCATCATTTATTTCTAAACTCTTAAATAATTTAAACGCTTTGTAGAAAAAATACAGCCCCATTGGTAAAATTATGATCAAAACTTTTATCGAAGCCAATGAATAAATCATTGGCATCATGCTCACCAAAATTAAGATAACTGTATATATCATAATCTGATACGCGCTTTTCTTATCTCTTCCACCCAAGGATGGTAATAACCAATACCCTGCTTTTTGATAATCATCATGGAGCAACCAAGCAATTGCCCAAAAATGTGGAAACTGCCAAAAAAATTGTATTAAAAATAAAATAATTCCCAATTCTTCCAATCTTGGAATTACTGCCGAATAACCAATCAAAGGTGGCAAAGCACCTGGAATTGCACCAACCATCACCGCCAAAGCGCTCACTTGTTTCATTGGAGTGTAAATGAAAACATAAACCACCAAACTAATTGCACCCAATAAAACCGATAAAAAACTCGCTTTACAAGCAATCAAAATAAACAAACCAAGAAACCCAGTAACCCAGCAAAATATTCTCGCATCTTTGACTGAAATACGTTCTTCAACAATCGGTCTGTTCGCAGTACGATCCATTTTGCCATCGTTTTCCTTC
>JAURIR010000176.1 GCA_030832645.1 Chitinophagales bacterium
TGATTCAATCCGTTCTGCATGGCACGATTCACCATTTCTACGAGTGACGGGTCTGGGTTGAACTCGGGAAATCCTTGGGATAGGTTGATTGCTTTGTGCTTGGCGGCGAGGGCCGACATCACGGTAAAGATTGAGGCTCCCTGGCCGGGAAGTTTCGAAGCTTGCACAAAGCGAATTTACACACAGCAGGGACTGAAAACATCGGATACGGGGAAATAATATTTTGGACAATCGTTGGCTTGGCGATGTAAAATTGACTAAATTTGCAGCCCTTTCTACCATTTCTTCGGATAGAAATTGGGCCCTTAGCTCAGCTGGTTAGTAGCACCTGACTCATAATCAGGGGGTCGCTGGTTCGAACCCAGCAGGGCCCACCAAAAGCCTCTCAGAAATGAGGGGCTTTTTTTATGGTCTAACCCCAAAATGCCACTGAATCAGTACTTCCTGGAGAGAAATAGGGTTCCTGAATGCGCATTTTCCGGAAAACCCTCGCCTACTTGATAAACCAATTTATAGGCATACACGCCTTCCGGACAATCTTCACCAGCAAATCGACCGTCCCAAGTGGGATTCTCACCCTGTGATCGGTGTATCGCCTGTCCCCAGCGGTTGTAAATAATCATCTCG
>JAURIR010000177.1 GCA_030832645.1 Chitinophagales bacterium
AACCCATCAGCTCGAGAATGAGGCACAACACTTACAAATAGGTTTTTTTGCTGCACACTAATATGATCTGTAAAATGAGCAGGCATTAGTTGATTTGTTTTTTAATTGCAGCCTCCATTTCTTTTTCTTCCAAAATCCCTTCTGCTCGCCAAACTTCTTTACCTTCTTTATATAAAATAAAGGTAGGCATGTGTAACACTTGTTGGTCTTGAATGATTAAGGTTTGAACGCCACCATCAACTTTAATAAAATGTATTTTATTAGAAAATTGTTGTTGCATTTTTTTATATACAGGTTCCATTTTTCTGCAAGGTGGGCACCATGGCGCGCCTATATCTACAAATACATAAGTAGCCGCTTTCAACATTTCTTGATACGCGGCAGGGGTAATTTGAACAGTGTTATTATTGCCTTCTACTTCTTTGCCTTCAGCACGCCATGCAGTTATACCACCTTCTAATTCATTAACTTCAGTAAATCCTTCTTTACGTAAAATAGCTGCGGCACGTTTACTTCTTCCACCACTTAAACAGTACACATAAACTGGTTTATTTTTATCTAAAGCTGCAATTCGTCTGTTAAATTCTTCTCCATCTTGTATGGGTGCTAGCATAGCTCCTT
>JAURIR010000178.1 GCA_030832645.1 Chitinophagales bacterium
GACTTATTAGACTAATTATTGGCCCAAGTATTGAACACAATATTGAACTAAGCATTGTACCTTTGGGCGTAAATAAAAAACTATGATACAGTGGGATGATTTCACCAAGGTAGATATTCGTTGCGGTACCATTTTAGCTGCTGAAGTTTTTGCAAAAGCAAAAAAACCTGCCTACCAATTGAGTATCGATTTTGGCAGCCTAGGTATTAAAAAATCTTCCGCACAAATTACAGCTCATTATAGCATTGAAAATTTAATTGGTAAACAAGTGGTGGCGGTGGTAAATTTTCCACCCAAGCAAATTGCCAATTTTATGAGTGAGTGTTTAGTTTTAGGTATTTATGATACTCAAAATGAAGTGGTATTATTACACCCCTCACATCCGGTTCAAAACGGACAACCCATCGGTTAATGGAAACTACCTATACACAAATATATCATAGCCCCATTGGTGTCATTAAAATAGTAGCTTCTGATTACTGTATTGAAGAATTAGTTTTTGTAGAAGCAGAAGCTGTTGCAATAATAAATTTATCAGAGAATTCACCCCCTGTGATTCAACAATGCATCGATGAACTCTTGGAATATTTTGCGGGCAGTAGAAGAAGTTTTTCAGTAG
>JAURIR010000179.1 GCA_030832645.1 Chitinophagales bacterium
TGGAAAGAATTAACGTTCAATGGTTATCATCGAGCAGATGGTCAAGTAGGGACTCAAAACTTTTGGCTAGTTATTCCTTTGGTTTTTTGTGAAAACAGAAATATTGAGTTATTGAAAAACGCTTTTATAAATGGATTAGGTTTTCAAAAAAATGACCCATTTACAGAGCAAGTAGTATTATTGAAAAATCAAATTCAAAATGGAGAAGATTTAAAGCTTCCTAAATTTGATAAGACTAAGAAGACTACATTAGTTCATAAAAGCGATTTATTTAAGAATATTGATGGGATTAAATTCTTGACTCATGAAAGCGGTTGTGGGGAAAACAAAGATGAATCTGACAATTTATGTTCATTGTTAGCAGGTTATTGCCTTAATCCTAACGTAGGAGGGATAACGCTATTAAGTTTAGGTTGTCAAAATTCTCAAATCAGCTTATTTCAACAAAAATTAAGGGAGAAAGATCCCAATTTTTCCAAACCATTATATATTTTTGAACAGCAGCAAGATGAAGGAAGTGGGGTAGAACAAATGTTAAGTGAAGTAATTCACAAAACTTTTGAAGGCTTAGTTGAAATCAATAAATGCCAAAGAACACCTGCACCACTATCTAAACTAC
>JAURIR010000017.1 GCA_030832645.1 Chitinophagales bacterium
AACTTCGGGAGGATGCAATTGTATACTCCTTCGATGTTTTCTTATAAGCGACTTCAGACACTTGAAGTTAAAATCGGTGATTTATTACTGGGCAATCATCATCCAATTCGTGTGCAGACGATGACCACTACGGATACGATGAATACGTTGGCCACAGTGGAACAAACCATTCGTTGTATCGAAGCAGGTGCTGAGCTGGTTCGAATTACTGCCCCCTCCAAGAACGAAGCACATAATTTATTAGAGATCAAAAAAGAATTACGCAAACGAGGTTACCAGACTCCATTGGTGGCTGATATACATTTTACTCCGAATGCAGCTGAGATAGCAGCACGTATTATTGAAAAGGTACGTGTCAATCCGGGTAACTATGCCGATAAAAAGAAATTTGAATTCATTGAATACACCGATGCTGCATACAACGAAGAAATTGAAAGAATCCATGAACGCTTTACACCCCTTGTAAAAATTTGCAAGGAGCATGGTACTGCTATGCGCATTGGTACCAACCATGGTTCGTTGAGTGACCGTATCATGAGCAGGTATGGAGACAGCGCCAATGGGATGGTGGAAAGTGCAATGGAATTTTTACGTATTGCACGCGATGAATCCTATCACAACATTGTACTCAGCATGAAGTCGAGCAATCCGCAAGTGATGGTGCAAGCCTATCGCTTGTTGGTGCAAACTATGCAACGCGAGTTTGGTGTTTGTTATCCGTTGCACCTGGGTGTTACGGAAGCGGGTGATGGTGAAGACGGAAGAATCAAATCTGCCATTGGCATAGGAACTTTGCTGGAAGACGGTATTGGAGATACCATCCGAGTTTCTTTGACGGAAGATCCTGAATTTGAAATACCAGTTTGTTTAGATTTGGTAAAGCGTTATAATAACCGAAAAGAATCAAGCGAAGAAGCTGAATCCATTAAACTTCCTTATTCTCCTTTCGAATACAAAAGAAGAGTTTCTACTGCTGTAGAAAATATTGGAGCAAAACAGGTGCCAGTAGTAGTGGCAAACTTCAAGTATGCTGATCAGCTTATTCCTGCTCAATTGCACAGTATAGGATACGATTACGATGAAGCAACAGATAAATGGAAGATCAGTGATGCTGCTGCCGATTTTATTTATACAGGAAACCAACCGCTCTCATTTGCTTTACCTGGCACGTTAAAAAATATTGTAGATGCAGAGGTTTGGGATAAAGATGCTGTCTCACAATTTCCATTGTTTGATTTAGATGGGTACTTGAACACAGCAAATAAGAGCAGTAGATTGAATTTTGTTCTGCTAGACGAACACGCAAGTTTATTGAAAATAAAAGAAGAAAAGAATATTGTTCTGTGTGTAAAGAGTGATGCTGAAAATGCTATGCAGTCCGTTCGAAGAGTTTTTGTTGAATTGGCGTCACTTGGAATAACACATCCTGTGGTATTATATACCGCCAGCAACAAACATACACCAGATGAGCATTTGATACATCTGGCAACAGAGACAGGTGCATTGTTATTAGATGGGATGGGAGATGGTATTTGTCTTGGATTCAGTAAGGGAGCACAATTAGAAAATCCAAAAGTGAAAGGCAGAACCTATTTGCCTGTCAAGGATATATATCAATTTGCAAACAATACAGCATTTAGTATTCTACAAGCAACAAGAACCCGTATTTCAAAAACAGAATACATCAGTTGTCCAAGTTGTGGCAGAACATTGTTTGATCTTCAGGAAACCACTGCAAAAATTCGTGCAGTCACCAATCACCTCAAGGGTGTTAAAATTGCCATCATGGGATGTATTGTAAATGGGCCCGGTGAAATGGCTGATGCAGATTTTGGATATGTAGGAAGTGGACCTGGTAAAATTACATTGTACAGAAGCAAGGAAATAGTGAAGAAGAATGTTGATAGTGAAATAGCTGTCGATGAGTTGATCAATTTATTGAAAGAAAGTGGAGCATGGCTTGAGCCATCATGATTCATAAAAGGCTGTAATATCTTTTGCTGTTTCTGCCGGCCAGAATTTTTTTACGTACTCTTTTTGTTTTCTGATTTTCTCTGTATTATTTGAAGATAGTACTTCGGTCATTGCAGATGCAAGTTGGTTTGCATTCAACGGATCAACATAGATTGCATCAGGTCCTGCTGCTTCTATAAAACAAGACCCGGTTGAAGTAATTATTGGCACTTGGGACTCTGCAGCTTCTACTAAAGGAATACCAAATCCCTCAAAGAGCGAAGGATATACGAATACTGCTGCCATTTGATATATAGCAGGAAGATCAGAAAATTCAACCGTATGAATGAATACTACGTCTTTTTCAATTCCTAATTGTTGTATGGAGGATTTTACCTTTTTTATATAGTTAGTAGCCCTTCCAATAATTACCAGCGGTATTCTGTATTCGCTAGGAATTTGTGCATACGCCTTGATCAATCCAACTGTATTTTTCCTTTCTTCTATAGTAGATACATTTAGAATAAACTTTTCAGGCAGATGATATTTTTCTTTTATACTCTTTTTTTCTTCCTCAGTGGATGATTTTCTGAATTGATCATGACAGCCCTGGTATACCACAGTAATTTTATCTTCTGGGATATCGAGATAGTGCACTATGTCGTTTGCTGTTTGCTCACTGATGGCCATTATTTTATCCGCACGGGCACATGCTGATTTTACTTTGTGTTTATAGGTAATCACATCGATGGAACTGTAAAATTCTGGGTACCTGTAAAAAATTAAATCATGGATGGTTACAAACTTTTTTATGTTTGACGGGATGTTCAGCGGTAATTCATGGCTCAATCCATGATAGATATCTAATGTTTGAAAACTTTCGTGTTTGACCATCAAGGATGAACGCCACCAAGCGTTTAAAATTGGCAATTGCATAATTTTTGGTGGCTGAATGATATCAATAGAAGGATGACCTAGATAATGTTCTGCTCTTTTATTGGGTCGTAGCTTTGGCGTGTAGAGATAGAAGTGTTCATTGGGCCGGTATCTTATCAATGTATCGAGAATATATCGGGAATAATTTCCGAGCCCGGTATTGTTTAAAAACAATCTTTTTGCATCAAAACCTATATTCATTCGATTCTATTATCTCCAGGCCCATATATGCCCTGTTTCTTTATTTGCAATATAAGTTACTTGGTATCCTTTATTACGGAGAAAATCAACAAGATCCTCTGTTTTGTGTGATTCGGTGACGTGTGTTTCCATAGCAATTCTATTTACTTTTTTGAATTCAGCATCTGGCAATGAAAATAGAATTTCATATTCTGCGCCTTCGCAGTCGAGTTTTAGTAAATCGATGGTATTTAAACTTCTTTCATGCATAAATTGGCTAAGTGTTCTAACCTGTACTTTGCATGTTTTATTTGCATCTGGGAATTTCATCACCCCAGAAATTGAAGTAAAATCATCAACTGATGTTGTAAACAATTCCAGTTCTCCTTCTTCTTTCCAAAGTCCGTAAGGATGAATTTCCCACTGGTAGTTTTTATAATCTGTTTGATGCTTATAGAGCATACTTTGTAGGAAAGGCATGGGTTCGAAACTATGAATAACTGCTGCAGGAAATTTTCTAAAAAAGTACAATGCTGCATACCCGACATTGGCTCCGATGTCGATGATGGTGGGTGAGTTGCCAAAAGTACCGAGATCAAACTTTTGAAGGTATTGGTCATCAAAGAAGCACTCCCTAAAGGGGCCTATCATTTTTTTAGGTACTGTATAGGTATGTCCGTCTTTGAAACTAAAAGTGAAGTCTTTTCCAGGATGAACTCCCATTTTGAACAATAGGTAAGAAGACCAATTATTGATTTCTTTGAAAATGGAATGATAGCGTTGGTATTTTGAACTCAGTTTCTGGAACATAATTTATATTAAAATCTATCCAATAACTTTCATTGCTTTACCTACTTTCACAAATGCTGCAATGGCTTTGTCGAGATGTTCTTTATCATGCGCAGCACTCAGTTGAACACGGATGCGCGCCTTTCCCTTTGCAACTACTGGGTAAAAGAATCCAATTACATATATTCCTTCTTCCAACAGGGCTGCAGCCATTTCTTGTGCTACCGTGGCTTCGTAGAGCATGATGGGAACAATGGGATGCACACCGGATTTAATGTCGAATCCTGCCTTGGTAATCTCCGTTCTGAAATAATTAGTATTCCATTCTAATTTATCTCTCAGTGCAGTTGTTTCACTAAGTAAATCTAATACAGCAATTGATCCACCAACAATACTTGGTGCAAGAGTATTTGAAAAAAGATAAGGACGACTACGCTGACGAAGCATTTCGATTACTTCTTTTCTTCCACTGGTGAATCCTCCTGATGCACCTCCGAGTGCTTTGCCTAAAGTACCTGTGATGATATCTATTTTTCCAACCACACCGCAATGTTCGTGTGTACCTCTTCCTGTTTTACCAAGAAATCCAGAGGAATGACATTCGTCTATCATTACAGCAGCATCGTATTTCTCCGCTAATTCAACTATTTTATCCAATTGCGCGATGGTACCATCCATGCTGAAAGATCCGTCTGTAACGATGATTCGATTTCTGAGATGTGCAGACTCTTTCAATTTTGCTTCTAGGTCCTCCATATTATTATGTAAATACCTGTATCGTTGTGCCTTGCACAGTCTTACTCCATCAATGATGGATGCATGATTCAGCTCATCAGAAATAATAGCATCCTGTTCATTGAACAAAGGTTCAAATACCCCGCCGTTTGCATCAAATGCTGCTGCATATAGGATTGTATCTTCGGTTCCGAGGAAAGCTGAAATATTTTGTTCTAATATTTTATGTATGTCTTGTGTGCCACAAATGAAGCGAACAGAGCTCATGCCAAAGCCTCTATCATCAATGTATTTTTTTGCAGCTTCGATAATTTTAGGGTGAGACGAAAGCCCTAAATAATTATTTGCACATAGGTTGATTACCTCTTTGCCACCTACTTTTATAACAGCACCTTGAGGGCTTTCAATAATTCTTTCTTTTTTGAATAAACCTGCATGTTTGATCTCTTCTAACTCGTTTGCGATGCGATTGACAAGCGCTTGATTCATAAACAATTCGTTAAAGTGAATTTTATTTGACTGATCTGTAACTTTTAGGATCGAAATTCGTACTACAAATATACGCGTCGAACCAAGACTAAATGACTGAAAGAGAATATAATATATGTGTAGAAGACTATGCGGATGGCGTATACAGGTTCATATTAAAAAATATGCAGCATCCAGAGGATGCCCAGGATGTAGTACAATCTGCATTTGAAAAGATGTGGAAGAACAGGGCAGAGGTGAAAATCGCTACTGCAAAATCCTATCTTTTTACCGTTGCCTATAACCAAATGATAGATCATTTCAGAAAAAATAAACGAATGGTTGCAGTAGAGCAATTTGATGAAGCATCAAAAGTGGGAGGAGTAGGGCCGATTTCGGTTAAAAGAGAACTTGATGAGGCATTGCAACAATTGACACCTTTACAAAAGTCACTGATTTTATTAAAAGATTATGAGGGGTACTCTTACGAGGAGATTGGGAAAATCACTGCTTTGAATGCAAGCCAGGTAAAAGTCTATTTACATCGAGCCCGCTTACAATTAAAAGAATATTTAGGTAAAATTGAAAATATACTTTAGATGATCGATATCAAAAATTATGAATCCTGGTTTTTATTGTATGCCGATGATGAATTGACGGCTGCAGAAAAACTATTGGTAGATGATTTTTTACGATCTCAACCACAACTGCAAGGCTATTTTAATTCAATTCAACAAATTAAGTTCACTCCCGACGAGAATATTTCTTTCCCTGATTCATCCACTTTATTTTCAGATCAAATCAACCTCGGTGAAATAAAACTGGACCCCGATCATACCATTGTCTATCCTTTTAAAGAGTTATTGTATAAAAGAAATGAAAAAAGACGCATTGATTGGCGAATTCCTTTTGCCATTGCGGCAAGTTTCTTATTGCTCATCGGTTTGTTCGTATTCATGAACCAGGAAGATGAATTGTCTTCAAGAAAATTGTTATCCAATACAATCGATAAACCTGTTCAAATTCAACCGTTGACCGATACCCTGCATTCAAATGCATTATCTACTTCTCATCGTGTGAAAACTCGCAAAACTTTCCAGCAATTACCAAAAAAACTACCTGAGGTATCTGAGCCAGCTTCTTCTCCTGTTGAACCAGAATATGAGTCTATTCAAGCGGTTCCTTTATCATCTCCGGATCCAATGTCAAATGTTGCATCCAATTTCACCGATGAAGTAATAAAGGCTGCTGAAAGCAGAATAGATGCAATTGAAAATGCGGAAGTGGAAACTTCTTCTATCAATACCGAACTCATTATCAATGCATCGCTCAGAAACGAGAACCGTACATCCTTACGAGGCTTGATAAGAAAAATAACTAGAAGAGTCCTAAAAGATGATGATGAGTCAGATCAAAATCGTCGAATTCAAGTAGGAAGCTTTGCTATTCCTGTATCAAATAAAAAATAACGACATGAGAATTTTTTGGAAATCCGTTTTATTGGTCCTTCTTCATCATCAGGGATTTGCTCAAATCGATAGCTCGCGAGCAAAAAGTATAGATACCATCAAAGTGGGTAACATTACAATTGTGAAAAGCGGCATAGATAGTATTCAATTTGTACAATCTATGAAAGACACCATTCGAATACAAAGTGGAGTAATTATAGTTAGCGATGGCTTACGAAAAGGGGTAGAAAAAATACGCATCAGTGTAGATAGTTTGAAAAGCACACTTGCAGATATTGATTTAAAAAGTATCATCAAGAAGAAGCCCAAAAAATATTCCACCAATTGGTTTGTATGGGATCTGGGTTTTTCGGGGTACAACGATCAAACTAATTACAATTCTTCTGCAACACAAAAATTTTTGGCTCCTGTGATAACCACTAATTTTCCACTTACACCACCTCTTTCAAAAAAAGATTTTGCACTAAAAACTACACGCGTATCGAATTTTAATCTTTGGTTTTTTATTCAGCGTATGAGTCTGATAAAACAAGTTGTTAATTTAAAATACGGATTGGGTATAGAAAGTAACAACTATTACTTTAAGACAGGTATTCGATACGAAGAGTTAACCTATGAAACACTTGTTAGTCGTACAATCGGATCGATTGGTAAAAATAAATTGGTAGCAAATTATCTTACAGCACCTTTGATGATCAACGTCAATACCAATCCTTCTAGTCATAAAAAAGGACTTCAACTTTCTGCAGGTCTCAGTGGCGGATACTTGATCAGCAGTTGGCAAAAAATGAAAGTTGATAGCCGAGGTTCTAAAGTAAAATCTGAATTTAATTTATCGCCTTGGAAGCTCTCTTATATCGGTGAGTTGGGATTAGGTGCAGTGAGATTATATGGCTCTTATGCACCCAGGGCAATTCATCAATACGGTGTCGACCAACGTCCATATACTGTTGGGGTGAGATTTTCCTACTAAACTTTTCCCTTTTTAATTTCTTCTACAATTGCAGGATCCAATAATGTAGTAGTATCTCCGATTTTATCTAATTCGCCTTCGGCAATTTTGCGAAGAATACGTCGCATGATTTTTCCGCTGCGTGTTTTGGGTAGTCCGGATACCAATTGAATTTTATCGGGTTTTGCAATCGGACCTATGATTCTACTGACGGTTGCGGTGATATCTTTTTTGACCATCTCCGGTGTTCCATGTGTTCCGCTGTAAATTACAAAGGCATAGATGCCTTGTCCTTTTACATCGTGTGGGTATCCTACAACTGCGCTTTCCACAACACCTGCATGCATATTGATGGCATTTTCAACTTCTGCAGTGCCTATTCGGTGTCCGCTAACATTCAATACATCGTCTACTCTTCCAGTGATACGGTAGAAACCATTTTCATCTCTGTACGCGCCATCACCTGTGAAATATAAATTTTCATAGGTGGCAAAATAATTTGTTCTGCAACGCTCATGATCGCCATAGGTTGTTCTGATGGTAGATGGCCAAGGAGATTTGATACACAGATTTCCTGTAACGTTGTTTTCTGTTATCTCGTTTCCTTTTTCATCCAATAAAATTGGCTCTACTCCCGGCATTGGGAGTGTTGCAAAACTAGGTTTGGCTGGGGTGATGCCTGCAAGATTACTGATTAGTACACCGCCTGTTTCGGTTTGCCACCAAGTATCTACGATTGGACATTTTTTCTTTCCAATGTGTTCATCGTACCAATGCCATGCTTCTTCGTTAATGGGTTCACCCACTGTTCCCAATACACGCAACGATGACAAGTCTTTATTTTTTAATGGATCCAATCCAAATGCCATTAAACTTCTTATGGCAGTAGGTGCAGTATATAAAATATTCACTTTGTATTTATCAACAATGTCCCAGAACCTTCCTGCATCCGGATATGTTGGAATTCCTTCAAACATCAATGTGGTAGCGCCTGCACTCAATGGTCCGTATACGATATACGAATGGCCTGTGATCCAACCGATATCTGCAGTACAAAAATGGATTTCCTTGGGTTGGTATTGAAATACGTTTACAAATGTATAATTCGTATAAACCATGTAGCCTGCACATGCATGCACGACACCTTTGGGTTTTCCTGTAGAACCCGAAGTATATAAAATGAAAAGCGGATCTTCTGCATCCATGACTTCAGCAGGAAAATCTGGATTGCCTGCTGTTTCTACTTTTCGAACTTCGTCTTCCCACCACACATCTCTTCCTTTGATCATACTTACTGCAGTACGTGTATGTGTGTATACAATGACACGTTTTACAAAAGCACAGTTTACCAGCGCATCATCGATCACTGATTTGAGAGGAATATCTTTCGCACCTCTAAAAGCACCATCGCACGTAATGATGAATACAGCCTGCGCGTCTTGCAAGCGGTCAGAAATACTTTGCGCACTGAATCCTCCGAATATCACTGAGTGAATTGCACCAACCCGTGCACAAGCAAGTACGGCGATGGCCAGTTCGGGAATCATTCCCATGTAAATACATACACGGTCTCCTTTTTTAACGCCGTTGTTTTTCAACACATTTGAAAACTGAACTACTTTTTCGTGTAGCTGTGCATAGGTAAGTATACGGTGATGATCGTTCGGATCATTCGGTTCCCATATGATCGCGGGTTGATCTGCTTTATCAACCAAATGACGATCCAGGCAATTGTAGGTGATATTTACTTTTCCTCCTTCAAACCATTTGATGGATGGTTCAGTGAAATTCCAATCCACGACCTTGTCCCATTTCTTGTACCAATGAAAATTGGATGCAATATCTGCCCAAAAATGTTCGGGCTCTTCCACACTTTTCTTCCATGCTGCTTTGTATTCTTCGAGGGATTTGATTTGGTAGGGGTAACTCATATCGATGCGAACTATTTGAAGTTGTTAAGTTAAAAAAAATAAGATTGTTCATGAACTATTTTTAACTTACCAATTGAAATCTCATCACATAACTATTGCTTTCCATGCAAACAACGATTGAAAAAAAGCATATCCGGCAGATCATATTTGCCTCTTCTGTGGGTACGCTTATTGAATGGTACGACTTTTATTTATTTGGAAGCCTTGCTCCCATTATTGCAATGCAGTTCTTCCCCAAAGCAGATCCCACCGCAGCATTACTTTCTACCCTTGCCACTTTTGCAGCAGGGTTTATCGTCAGACCTTTTGGTGCATTGGTATTTGGGCGATTGGGGGATATGGTAGGGCGCAAGTATACTTTTTTACTGACACTGGTATTGATGGGCGGGTCTACGTTTGCAATCGGACTCATCCCCGGTTATGAGAAAATTGGTTTTGCTGCACCGATCATTGTTTTGCTGTTGCGGTTGATTCAGGGATTGGCATTAGGGGGTGAATACGGCGGCGCTGCAACCTATGTTGCAGAACATTCTCCTGATCATAAAAGAGGATTTTATACAAGCTGGATACAAACTACCGCAACTCTTGGATTATTACTTTCTCTTGGCATCATCTTGGTTACGAGAAAAAGTTTGGATGCCAATGCGGCAGTTTCCATTAAGGAATTTGAATCATGGGGCTGGAGAATACCGTTTTGGTTTTCTATCGTATTGGTGGGCATGAGCATATATATCCGCTTGAAGATGAGTGAATCTCCTTTGTTCAGCAAGTTAAAGTCGGAAGGTAAAATTTCCACCAATCCTATTAAGGAGAGTTTAATGAAACGCTCTAATCTCAAAATGGTATTGCTGGCATTGTTCGGAGCCACAATGGGCCAGGGAGTGATTTGGTACACAGGGCAGTTTTATGCGCAAACATTTTTGGAAAATGCCTGTAAAATTGACTTTGAGCAGACGCGAACAATTTTGATATGTGCCATCATCTTTGCAACTCCCTTGTTTATCGTATTTGGTAACTTAAGTGATAAGGTTGGAAGAAAATGGATCATCATTATTGGGATGCTTCTTGCAATTATCAGCTACAGGCCTATTTATCAGCAGATGCTCAATTTATCCAATACAAAAAATACAGTATTGGATGAATCCAAAACAAAAATTGAATCCACTATCAATGTTGGTGCAAATAAAGACTACAGCCTAAAAACGCTTACCACACAACAGTTTTATCAAAATGGCATCACCGAAAAAATTATACATGTAGATACCTTGTACAACGATGGTTCAGAGAAGTCACAAGCAACGGACAAGTTCTCTAAAATATTACCCAATGATTCTTATTGGGCAATGGTTGCATTGGTATTCATTCAAATATTTTTTGTGACCATGGTATACGGGCCTATTGCCGCATTTTTAGTGGAGATATTCCCAACTAAAATAAGGTACACTTCCATGAGCCTGCCTTATCATCTAGGGAACGGTGTATTTGGTGGATTAACACCATTCATTGCAGTGTTGCTAGGAACTATCTACACCACCGATCCTTTGGTAGGTTTGTGGTATCCTATTGCCGTTGCAGCATTGTCGATGGTGATCGGCGCATTGTATTTATCCAATAAATTGGATCCGAACGTAAACGATTGAACTATGAATCAACTTAAACGAATTGCTGGGCTATGTTGGATGGTTGTAGCTATACTTGCCTATAGTATATTATTAAAAACAACGTTTGCTCAGATCAGTGCAAAACCTACTACAGATACCATTGTACAATGGAGTATCTTTGCCATCATTTTTTTTCCTATCGCAATCGGGCTTGTCATCTTTGGTTGGCTGGCATGGAAAGGTGATTACGATCATTTGCCGATTTCGAGTGAAGAAGTGAAAGACTAAGTTCAAACATGTCTATCAAAGTTCATCAAGTAACAAAGCAATACGCTACCCAGAAAGCGGTAGATGATATTAGTTTTGAAGTACTGCCTGGTCAAATTGTAGGATTTCTTGGGCCCAACGGTGCCGGTAAATCTACTACCATGAAAATGATCACTGGCTTTATCCAACCCGATAAGGGCAAGATCGAAGTATGTGGCATAGAAGTAAAAGGTGAGGCCATTTCCACTAAAAAGAAAATTGGGTATTTGCCCGAACACAATCCTCTTTATTTAGAGATGTATGTGAGAGAGTATTTACAGATGGTGGCGTCGTTTCACGGAATTTCTTCTGCAGATAAAAAAGTAAACGAAGTCATAAAGCGTACCGGGTTATCCCAGGAAGCCCATAAAGAAATCAATCAGTTATCAAAGGGATACCGTCAACGTGTAGGATTGGCAGCTGCTATTATACATGATCCGGCTGTTTTGATTTTGGATGAGCCTACAACAGGACTTGATCCCAATCAAATCATTGAAATCAGGTCATTGATAAAAGAGTTGGGCAAAGACAAAACCATCTTGTTTTCCTCGCATATACTACAGGAGGTGGAAGCCGTCTGTGATCATGTAATCATTATTCATAAAGGTGTAATCGTTGCCAACCGATCTATCCAATCTCTGAAATCATCGCAAGATGCTGGAGTCATCCGGGTACGGTTCAGTGGGGATGTTCTTGAAAATGAATTGTTGTCAGTTCCTGGAATCCAAGAAGTTGAAGCAGGAAGCGACGGGGAATGGGTTATCAAAACATTGAATTCTTCTGTTCTAAGCAAAGAACTCATGTCTTTCGCTTTGCAACATAACCTGAATATCGTTTCTTTGCAATCGCAAACCCGTCAGTTGGAAGAAGTATTCAGACAATTGACAGGCAAATAACGATGCTGGCTTCTTTTTCACTGCTTTAAAACAATTTTTATGAGTCTCATTGCAAGTGTACATGCTAGACAAATTTTAGACAGTAGAGGTAATCCAACCGTAGAGGTGGATGTAATAACAGAAAGTGGATTTTTCGGACGCGCAGCCGTTCCATCTGGTGCTTCCACTGGAAAGCACGAAGCGGTGGAATTACGAGATGGTGATAAATCGGTTTATGTTGGAAAAGGCGTATTGAAGGCTGTTGATAATATCAATAAAATCATTGCACCAAAATTATTAGGTGTTCCAGCTACCGAGCAGGCATTGGTAGATAAAATGCTCATTGATTTGGATGGTACAGCCAACAAAGCAAAGTTGGGAGCCAATGCAACATTGGCCGTTTCCATGGCGGTTGCAAAAGCAGCAGCACAGGCCAGTAACCTGAATTTGTACAGATACCTTGGCGGAGTAAATGCTATTACACTTCCTGTTCCATTGATGAATATTTTGAACGGAGGTGTACACGCAGATAACAAAATAGATTTTCAGGAATTCATGATAGTTCCAACAGGTGCTTCAACATTTAGTGAAGGACTTCGTTGGGGTGTTGAAATATTCCATCAGTTGAAAAATGTATTGAAGAAGAAAGGCTACAGCACCAACGTAGGTGATGAGGGTGGTTTTGCTCCTGATATTCAAAGCAACGAAGAAGCTATTGAAACAGTATTGCAGGCAATCGAAGCAGCTGGCTACAAGGCAGGCTCTCAAATCAATATCGCCATGGATGCTGCAAGCACCGAGATGTTTGATGAAAAAACAAAAACCTATAAGTTTTATAAAAGTTCAGGTAAAGTAATCAGCTCTGATGAAATGGTTGCTTATTGGACGGAGTGGGTGAATAAATATCCAATCATTTCCATCGAAGATGGAATGGCCGAAGACGATTGGGATGGATGGAAGAAATTAACTGAATCAATTGGCGACAGATGTCAATTGGTGGGCGACGATCTTTTTGTAACCAATGTAGTCCGTTTACAAGAAGGTATTGACAAAGGAATCGCCAACAGTATTTTGGTAAAAGTAAATCAGATTGGAACAGTTACAGAAACCATCAATGCAGTACGTTTGGCTCAAACAAATGGATATACTTCTATCATGAGTCACCGCAGCGGCGAAACAGAAGATACTACTATCGCTGATTTGGCAGTGGCATTGAATTGTGGTCAAATCAAAACTGGTTCTGCATCTCGTACCGACCGTTTAGCAAAATACAATCAACTCATTCGTATTGAAGAAGAGTTGGGAGTAAATGCAGTCTATCCGAAGAGAAAATAATGTATGAAAATTATCATTGCCCCTGATAAGTTCAAGGGAAGTATCGATTCAATCTCCTTGTGCAATGCAATTCGCAAGGAGATTGTTTCATTATATCCCGAAGCAGAAGTGCTGGAGTTTCCTTTGGCAGATGGAGGGGACGGATTTTCGCAAATCATTCAACATTATTTTGGTACTGCTTCTGTTGCAACACAAACCACCGATCCATTGGGTCGGGCTATTGTGGCCAAGTATCAGTATGCAGCTGCAAGTAATACTGCTTTTATTGAAATGGCTTCTGCCAGTGGATTGGCATTGCTTTCCAGCGAGGAAAGAAATCCATACAAAACATCGACCTATGGAACTGGGTTATTGATAAGGGATGCTATTAGACGTGGTGCTACACACATTTTATTAGGCATCGGAGGCAGTGCAACTACGGACGGGGGTATCGGTATGGCAGATGCACTTGGTTATATGTTCTTGGATGAACAAGGTGATCCATTGGAGCCGTGTGGAGAAAACTTATCATTGATTCATGAAATTGTTTTTCCTGAAAGTGATTTTTTAGAAAATATACAATTTACTATTGCCTGTGATGTGAAGAACCCTTTGTGCGGTCCTACTGGTGCTGCGTTTGTATATGGTCCACAAAAAGGAGCCACTCCTGAGCAAGTTGTAAAATTGGATGAAGGGCTCGCACATCTTGATACACTGTTCATGAAATTCTTTACCAGATCTGTAGCCGATGTACCTGGAGCAGGTGCTGCAGGAGGATTGGGTGCAGGGTGTGAAATTTTTCTTGGAGCACGTTTGTTGCCAGGAACCCAATACATCATTGATCATATTGACTTAGAGACACATATTGCTTCTGCAGATTTCATCATCACTGGCGAAGGCATGGTAGACGAACAAAGTGTTCAGGGTAAAGTAGTCGGACATGTTGCAAGCATTGCAAAAAAGCATCAAAAGCCTGTACACGTCATTTGTGGACAACACGAAAAATCAGATGCACATTTATTTTTATTAGATAAGGTAGTAACACTTTCTTCCTTTGCTGATTCGGTTGAAGCTTCGATCAACGATCCGCTTCGTTATATTCCCTCTGCAGTTAAAAATATTCTCTAACTTATGGTCTCAATACGAGGCCATGCGAACACTATTCTTTTCTTTCTTTTTACTTGTACAATCGTTCACTTCTGCTGCGCAGGAATTACCCATTTGGAACGATCAGTTTACACAGTCAAACGTATCCGACTGGTTGCTGAAAAAACCAGTGCAAAAGGCAGGCATTTACAAAGATGCAAAGAGACAGCAAATCGTATTCTACAACGGTCTTTTGAAGAGATCGTTTGCTTTACAGCCTGATTTTTCGTGTATTGATTTTACCAATCTAAGCAATCAGCAACAGTTGATACGTGCAATTCAACCAGAAGCAAAAGTTACTATAGAAGGGGTTGTTTATCAAGTGGGAGGAATGAAGGGCCAATCAGAGAAAGCGTATTTAGTTCCTGATTCATTGCAACAATATTCTGCAAACAATGATTTTCACTTCGAAGAAATAAACGTTTCTCCCATTCAGCCGCGCATCAATTGGAAAAGAACTACATGGTCTTCGGTACAAACATTTACTGCTGGTCAACATGTAATGATTCGTTTTCGTTCGGCTCAACAAGCACTCAAAAATATTTTAGTTGAAGTACATTATGAACTATACGATGAATTGCCCTTGATCGTAAAGTGGGTAGAAGTCGTTAATCAATCCGATAAAAAAATTACGGTAAACAGAATTGTAAACGAGAGTCTTGCTTTGGTGGAGGAAGAAAGTGCAGTAGTAGGCACACCCGAGCAAATGAAAAAACAGCATGGTATTTATGTAGAAACGAATTATGCATTCAACAATGCTATGCGATATGATATCAGTGACCAAACTACACATTGGATGACTGACCCTGCTTACACTTCTCAGGTAAATTATAATTACCAGACACCTTGCATTTTAGAGGTTTTTCCAGAAAAAGTAAAAGCAGTGGAATTGAATGTGGGTGGGCGCATCGTTTCTCCCAGAACAAATGAGTTATTAATGGACAGTTATGATCGGGAGCGAAGAGGGATGATGATTCAGCGTATGTACGCAGCAGTAGCTCCATGGACATCACAAAATCCAATATTTATGCATCTGGTGAGCAGAAATGATTATCAGGTGAAAGAAGCTATTGATCAATGCAAGGCAACAGGATACGAGGCATTGATTTTAAGCTTTGGCAGTCATTGTAACATGGAAGATACCAGCGCATCCAATATTGCTCGTTGGAAAATTCTTGCGGATTATGCGCACGAGAAAGGAATATTGATTGGAAGTTATTCTTTGTTCAGCAGTAGGAGAATTGACGATGAAACGGATGTGGTTGATCCTGCAACCGGGAAACCTGGCGGAGCTTTCTTTGGAAATGCTCCTTGTATGGGAAGTAAGTGGGGACTTACATACATCGATAAATTAAAATACTTTATGTCGAGTACTGGTTTCAATTTATTTGAAAACGATGGTCCTTACCCTGGTGATGTATGTGCATCTACTTCTCATCCTGGTCATAAAAATCTCGACGACTCACAATGGAAACAAATGGAATTGCAAAAGGGATTGTATAAATGGTGCAATGAAAACGGAATTTATGTGAACGCACCCGATTGGTACTTCATGGATGGCACACATAAAATTGCATTGGGGTATCGAGAAGTTAATTTTTCATTATCTAGAGATCAACAGAAAATTCTTAACAGACAAAATATTCATGACGGCACATTTGAGAAGTTGCCTTCCATGGGGTGGGGTTTCGTGCCATTGACAAAATACCAAGGTGGTGGAGCAGAAGCGGTGTTAGAGCCGTTGAGCGAGCATTTGAAAGATTACGAGATGTTGATGATGCAATATTATGGTGCTGGTGTACAGGCATGTTACCGTGGCCCGCGATTATATGATACTGACCTAACCAAGCAATTGGTTTCAAATACGATCAGTTGGTATAAAAAATACAGAAGTATTTTGAATTCCTCCATCATCCATTTGCGCAGAGCGGATGGACGCGACTGGGATGGCTTTCTACACGTGAACCCAACATTGAACGACAAAGGATTGATGATGGTATTCAATCCAACATCAATCCCAATGAAGCGCCTCATACAAGTTCCACTGTATTATACTGGTCTTGATAAAACAGTAACCGTTTCCAAGAACGATTCCTCCTCGAAAGTATATACGTTGGATCGGGGTTATACTGTTCAACTTGAAGTAGACATCCCGCCGCAAGGGTATGCTTGGTATGTTTTCAGAAAATAAAAAAATTTGGCTGTAAATAATAAAGTCTATAAATTTGGTAGACTAATTAATACAGTCACGTGGCTGATAGGTTAGGCAGAGGTCGACAAAACCTTTGAAGGCGGTTCGAATCCGTCCGTGGCGACGATTACATGAGAAGCAATCAGTACGGTTGAAGTTTAACGCTGAGGTATGCCTTTTTTTTGGGTTCAGACATTTTTTCAATGGCATACCTCAGCATCGTACGGGGCATTTTATTGGCGAATCTGTTAAGAAACTGTTCCACTTTTTTTGCATCTTTTTTCCAGGCTTCTCTCAACATCCATCCTGTAGCCTTGTGTATTAGATCGTGTGGATGTTTCAGCATTATTTCGCTTAATTTAAAAATATCTTCCAGATCGTTGTTTCTTATGAAATGCAAGGTGGCAACAATTGCAATTCTATTTTTCCAAAGTGATTTATCTGTTGCGAACTTGTATAATACCGATCTGTCTTTGTCCTCTAACCATTGTCCGAGGATGATATGTGCAGAGCTATCGACCAAGTCCCAATTATTTACTCGGGTTGCATTCTTTAAATAGAGATCTACCCATTCTTTCTCTGAGTGTTTTTTCTTTGCTTCTAAAAATTTATTGCATAAAATAAACAATGCTGTCAATCGCTCTTCGTGAAAAGGGGAATTCAACAGCGCGATGATGGTTTGTTTGTTGGTACTAGACGTGTGGAGTTTAGCGATTTTTCTTTGATCGGGAACAACCACGCCGTGGAATCGATCTCCTTCTGCGTATTGTCCTTTTCCCGTTTTGAAAAAATAGGGCAGAAATTCAGCCTTCTCTTTTGAGGCGTGGGAGATTAGATCTCGGACAATCGATTGTACGTCTCCCACTTATGCAGCTAATTTTTTCAATGCATTCACGAATGCATCCAATTCTTCCAACGTAGTGTATACATTTGGAGTAATCCGGCATCCATATACATTTGCTCCGTCGATTGCTACGGTAAATATTTTGTGTTCGCTCAACAATCTTTTTGCCAGATCTCCAGGAGTAATTCCTTCAATACCCACATTCGCAATGCCACAGGATCTTTTATCGTCTGTTGGAGTGTTCAAAATAATTTTTGGAATATTTTTTACTTTACTCGTCCAGTATTGCTGCAAAAACCTCAATCGTTTTTCTTTTCGCTCTGCACCGATCATGTAGTAGTATTCAATTGCATCTTCTATTGCGAGATCGGTATGAACAGGATGAGTACCAATATGGTTGATACGTGAAATATCAGAGCGATTGGTATTGCCATCTCCTAGCAATGGCCACAGTTTTGCAATTTTTTCTTTCTTTACATAGAGTAACCCTGCGCCCAATGGAACACTCAGCCATTTATGAAGTGCAGATCCATAATAATCGCAATCCAAATCGGTTATTTTAAATTGGAAATGCGCTACAGCATGTGCACCATCCACCATAACTTCCACTCCTCTCTTATGTGCCATGTCGCAAATTTTTCTAATTGGAAGTATCTGTCCGGTTATATTAATCATGTGGCAAACCATGAGCAGTTTTGTTTTCGGCGTGATAGCCTGCTCATACAAGGAAACAATTTCTTCGTCGGATGTTGGGTGGTTGGGTACAGAAATTTTCTTCAATACAACTCCGTATCGTTTTGATACTTGTTCAAACATGTCTAGCATCGCGCCATAATCTTGAATTGCCATTACTGCTTCATCACCTGTTTTCCATTCCTGGCCTGCAATGACCAAATCGAGTGACTCCGTTGCATTTCTCGTGATGGCAACTTCTTCGGCTGAACACCCAACCAATGCCGCTAGTTTTGCTGCCATCTTTTTTTTATTATCAAATTGAACAGTTCTCATGTAATAGGAAGCTTCTTTGTTTACATGGCGGATGTGTTCGATATATTTTTCTAAGATGGGTTGTGGGGTGAAATTATAGTATCCATTTTCCAGGTTGATATAATCTGGTTTTAGAATATACTGATCACGAATTTTTTTCCAAAATGCATCGTCTGCAGCAAGTTCAGTTGCTGAAATATTCTTCTTCTCCTCAAACATTGCAGCGAGAGAAGAAAATCCTAGCTGTGTTCCTAATCCAGTTAACGCAGCAGATTTTAAAAATGATCTTTTATCCATGTAACAGGTTTGTTACATAAATATAAGCATTGCATTTCTATGCTTTACGAATATACCCGTAGAGATGTTCCAGATAAGGCTGTTTGGTATTGGGTGAGTCCGGTATTTGCAGGACCTGATATTCTAGAGCCCGATGAAGAGAATACCGAATTGTGTGCGTTGCAAATGAACTGGTTATTGTTTGAAGAAAAATTTACTGTTACGCCTTCGTGTGGGCATCGCGAAGATACTGCCAGGTAAGAACCGCTGGTAGTTTTTGCAATAATGATACCTTGATAAACAACTGAGCCGCCTGCATTTTTCAATGCACTAAATTGACTGCTGTTGATATCGATTGTGAAATCTACACCAGCGCCTCCGCCTAATCCAGATTTACTACATGCTTGAAGACAGGTGATGGCCATTGCTGCTGCACTTCCTATACCCAATTGTGCTAAAAATTCTTTGCGGTCCATATTTGTGTGTTTGCTCTAAGTAAATAAAATTTTTACTAAGAGATTGTTAATGAATATAGTATACCAAAAAATAAAACTTAGCGCGGGTTACATTTCAGAAAAAATGGAATTAAGGGTAGAAAAACTAATCGACTCATGTTGCAAAAAACATATTATAAAACAAAAGACTACTGCAAAGTAAAGTTCAATTTCAAACCCGAACTTGCCGAAACAGTTGAACTTCTTGGATTGAACAGTGATTGGCAAAATTCTATTATCATGTCTAAAAAGAAAGATGGTAGTTTCAGCGCCGAGGTCAATCTACCCAAAGATTCTAAACACGAATTCAAATATTTAGTTAATAATTCTCTTTGGCTCAATGATCCCGAGGCAGATGCAGAAGTTCCCAATGTTTTCGGGGGCAGCAACAGCGTTGTTACTTTATAAACAGCCGTACACAGTTGACAGTTACCCGTTAACAGTTAACGGTCAACTGATTATATCTGATCAAACAAAACCAGTTTTTAAGGAGTTTTTAGCTATATTTTTCGGAAATTAGCAGTTCTGTAGAAATATTTCAAACTCTTTATAACTATTTTGAAAAATGAGCAGTAAACCTTTGAGTCTGTTTGATAAAGTATGGGACGCGCACGTTGTAAGAAGCATCCCCGACGGTCCTGACGTGTTGTTAATCGACAGACATTTTATACACGAGGTAACCAGTCCTGTTGCATTTCTTGGGTTGAAAACCCGTGGACTGAGTGTTATCTATCCCCATCGCACTTTTGCTACAGCCGATCACAATACTCCTACCATCAATCAACATCTTCCTGTAGCCGATCCTCTTTCTGCCAATCAATTAAAAGCATTGGAAGAGAATACTTCCAGCCATGGAATTTCGCATTGGGGTTTGGGAAATCCCAAAAATGGAATTGTCCATGTGGTTGGTCCAGAAAACGGTATCACCTTACCAGGTATGACCATTGTATGTGGTGATTCGCATACATCCACGCACGGTGCATTTGGATGTATTGCGTTTGGAATTGGAACATCAGAAGTTGAGATGGTATTGTCTTCGCAGTGTATCATGCAACCTCGTCCTCTGAAAATGCGCATCAATGTAAACGGACAATTGCAAAAGGGTGTTACTCCAAAAGATGTTATTCTATATATTATTTCACAACTCACTGCCGCTGGTGCAACAGGATATTTTGTAGAGTATGCTGGTTCGGTGTTTGAGAACATGTCGATGGAAGGTAGAATGACTGTGTGTAATATGAGCATTGAAATGGGTGCACGCGGTGGAATGATTGCTCCAGACGAAACTACTTTCAATTATATCAAAGGAAGAGAGAAAGCACCGCAAGGAAAAGCATGGGATGATGCGATGGAATATTGGAAAACCTTGAAATCTGACGAAGGTGCAAGTTTTGATGTTGAATATCACTACGATGGTGCAGCAATAGAACCTATGATTACATACGGCACCAATCCGGGTATGGGTGTGGGGATTTCAAAATCCATTCCTGCTTCTACAGAAGTGGAAGGCGGTAAAGCAAGTTTCGATAAAGCACTTGCCTATATGGGATTTCATGAAAAGGAATCTATGTTGGGTAAACCAGTAGATTATGTTTTTATTGGAAGTTGTACCAATGGACGTATCGAAGATTTTCGTGCATTTGCGTCTGTAGTGAAAGGAAGAAAGAAAGCAGAGAATGTAACAGCTTGGATAGTTCCTGGATCTCATTTAGTAGAAAAACAAATCAGAGAAGAGGGTATTTATGATATTCTTACCGAAGCAGGATTTCAATTGCGTCAGCCAGGATGCTCTGCATGCCTTGCAATGAATGATGATAAAATTCCTGCAGGAAAATATGCGGTAAGTACCAGTAATAGAAACTTTGAAGGACGTCAGGGTCCAGGTGCTAGAACGTTGTTGGCAAGCCCATTGGTGGCAGCCGCTGCTGCAGTAACCGGAAAAGTAACCGATCCAAGAACTTTAATTTAAACCTCATGGCATACGATAAATTCACTGTGTTGAAAAGCACAGCAGTCCCTTTACCGATTGAAAATGTTGATACCGATCAAATCATTCCTGCCCGCTTTTTGAAAGCAACCAAGCGCGAAGGATTTGGTGATAATCTCTTTCGCGATTGGAGGTACAATACTGATGAAAGTCCTAAAAAAGATTTTGTACTTAACAATGCCATTTATACTGGAAAGATTTTAGTGGGCGGAAGAAATTTTGGATGCGGCAGCAGTCGTGAGCATGCGGCTTGGGCAATTTATGATTATGGATTTCGCTGTGTAGTTTCGAGCTTCTTTGCAGATATTTTCAAAAACAACTCGATGAACATTGGCATTTTGCCAGTTCAGGTTTCCGAGGGGTTTTTAGATAAAATTTTCAAAGCCATCGAAGAAAATCCCCATGCCGAACTGGAAATACATCTCCCTAATCAAACAATAACATTGCTTGCAACAGGAGAACAAGAGTCTTTCAGCATCAACGGGTATAAAAAACATAATTTAATCAATGGGTTTGACGACATTGATTATTTGCAAGACATGAAAGAGGAAATAAAAAATTTTGCTGACAAAAGTCGTTATTAATACGGCGCACTTCCAAGATGCCAAAATCGGTAAAGTATATTGAAATCATGGACACCACTCTTCGAGATGGTGAACAGACCAGCGGGGTATCGTTTACTCCATCCGAAAAATTGACCATCGCTCAATTACTACTTACAGAAGTAAAAGTAGATCGTATCGAAATTGCTTCTGCCCGTGTATCCGAAGGTGAGTTTGATGCGGTAAAAAAAATTACCCGTTGGGCCAAGTCGAAAGGGTTATTGAAAAAAATTGAAATACTCACTTTTATTGATGGGGACACTTCCATAGAATGGATGAGTAAAGCGGGTGCAAAGGTGATGAATCTATTGACAAAGGGTTCTCTCAATCATCTCACGCATCAGTTGAAAAAAACTCCTTCCCAACATTTTACTGAGATTGCTGCGGTTATTGCAAAAGCAAAGAAGAAAGGAATAGAATGTAATGTGTATTTGGAAGACTGGAGCAATGGGATGAGGAATTCTCCGGAGTATGTATTTCAATACCTTGATTTTATTTCTAAGCAGCCTGTAAAAAGAATCATGCTGCCTGATACCTTGGGTATACTTGAACCAAACGAGGTAAAGAATTTCCTACAACTGATTATTTCACGATATCCATCTTGTCATTTTGATTTTCATGGTCACAATGATTATGATCTAGGAACAGCGAATGTGCTGGAGGCTGTAAGGGCTGGAGTACACGGTATCCACCTAACCATCAATGGAATGGGGGAGAGGGCAGGAAATGCACCACTGGCAAGTGCTGTAGCAGTTTTGCATGATTTTATGCCGAATATCAAAACGGGGGTTGCTGAAAAATCTTTGTACCAGGTAAGTAAACTTGTAGAAACTTTTTCTGGATTCAGAGTACCTGTAAATAAACCTGTTGTTGGAGAAAATGTTTTTACACAAACAGCAGGTATTCATGCAGACGGCGATAAAAAAAATAATCTCTATTACAACGATTTGTTACCTGAGCGATTTGGGCGTCAACGTAAATATGCATTGGGCAAAACAAGCGGGAAGTCAAATATTGAAAATAATTTAGCTCAATTGGGAATTGAACTTCCAGAGGCCGACCTAAAAAAAGTTACACAACGCATCATTGAATTGGGGGATAAAAAAGAGGTTGTTACACAATCTGATTTGCCCTATATCATTTCTGATGTTATTGATAGCAATACCCTTGAAGAGAAAATAAAAATTGTCAATTACGTACTTACTCATTCAAAAGAGTTGAAGCCTTCTGTAACCCTTCAAATCAATATCGATGGTGAATTGTTTGAAGAGCATGCACAGGGAGATGGACAATACGATGCGTTTATGAATGCATTGCGCGCGATATATAAGCAAAAGAAAATGCAATTACCCATGCTAACGGACTATGCTGTTCGCATACCACCTGGAGGCAAGAGCGATGCGTTGTGCGAAACAATCATCACATGGGATAATAAAGGAAAGGAATTTAAAACACGCGGACTGGATAGTGATCAAACAGTAGCAGCAATCAAGGCTACTCAGAAGATGCTTAACATGATTTAATATGAATAAGAATATATTGATTGTTCCTGGAGATGGAATCGGGCAAGAAGTAACAGCAGTTGGTAAAAAAGTGTTAGATCGCATTGCCGAGAAGTTTGGACATACATTTCATTACGACGAAGCATTGATTGGCCATGTTGCTATCGAAGCAACAGGAAGTCCACTGCCAGACGAGACCCTACAAAAAATGAAGGCTTCTGATGCAATTTTGTTTGGTGCAGTAGGACATCCGAAGTACGACAATGATCCAACTGCAAAGGTTCGTCCAGAGCAGGGGTTGTTGAAAATGCGCAAGGAACTTGGATTGTATGCAAATCTCCGTCCTATTAAATTATTCGATGAGTTACTGGGTGCTTCCAGTATCAAACCAGAAATTTTACGTGGAGCAGATATTTTATTTTTCAGAGAATTGACGGGAGATATTTATTTTGGTGAAAAAGGGAGGAAAAACGACGGCAATACTGCGTACGATGTTGCCGAGTACAGTCGCTTTGAAGTGGAACGAATTGCAAGAAAAGCATTTGATGCAGCGAGAACCCGTAGAAAAAAATTGTGTTCGGTTGATAAGGCGAACGTGATCGAAACAAGTAGGCTGTGGAGAGAGGTAATCCAAAAAATTGCATTAGAGTATCCTGATGTGGAAGTAGAACATCAATTTGTGGATGCCACCGCTATGTTGTTGATCAAGGATCCTAAGAAATTTGACGTGGTTGTAACTGCAAATTTATTTGGCGATATCCTCACAGACGAAGCATCTCAAATTGCAGGTTCCATGGGTATGTTGGCCTCCGCCTCAATTGGAGATGGAACGGGAGTCTACGAGCCAATTCATGGATCAGCACACGATATTACCGGGAAAGGAGTTGCAAATCCACTTGCTTCCATTTTGTCGGTGGCATTATTATTAGACATTTCATTTGGCTTAAAGAACGAGGCCGATACCGTTATCAGCGCTGTTGATGCTGTTTTGAAAGCTGGATTTCGAACGAGAGATATTGCAGACGCCTCCACATTGAGTGAAAACATTCTTGGAACAGATGCTATTGGCCAGGAGGTACTTAAAAGAATATAGGTAAGCTTTTTCATCAGTATCTTTACCCACTAAATAATACTGATGAAAAAGATATTTTCTTCCTTATTCTTTTCTATTGTTTTTTATACGGGGATATATTCACAAACTGCACAAGTTGAATTTATAAAGGAAAAACAACAGCCCATCGTACACGTAACGATCGGCGGAAAACCTTTTACCGATTTATTCTACCCAGATACGATTGCTAAACCCGTTTTGTATCCGATCAAGGCGCCCAACGGCACTACTATTACACGAGGTTATCCAGTTCATCCATTAGCGGGCGAGCCAACAGATCATCCGCATCATTTAGGTTTATGGTTAAATTATGAAAGCGTTAATGGCCTGGATTTCTGGAACAATTCTTTTGCAATACCTGCAGACAAGAAGAATTTATACGGCACCATTAAGTTTGAAAAATTTGTCGAAGTAAAGAATGGAACAACCGGTCGAATGGTTTATAAATCCAACTGGTTAGACAATGCAGGAAAAAAACATTTGGATGAAGTGACTGGCTATGAAATCAAAGAAATGAATGGAGCATGGGTCATCGATCGATTTACAACGCTGACTGCAGCAATTCCAGTTACATTCAAAGATGTGAAAGACGGCTTTATTGGTTTGCGTGTAGCTCGTGAATTACAATTACCAACTTTAGAGAAGAAAAAATACGTAGATGCATTTGGAATTGAAACCATCGTAGAGGCCATTGCAGATAAAGAGGCAAATGGAAATTATGTCAACAGCAATGGAATAAAAGGCGAAGAAGTGTGGAGTAAAAAGGCTACCTGGTGCATGTTGTATGGAAAAATGAAAACAGACTCCATCAGTATTGTGATGATGGATCATTCTAAAAACATTGGTTATCCTACGAATTGGCATGCAAGGGGATATGGATTGTTTGCAGCGAATCCACTCGGTGAAAAAGTGTTTACCAACGGGAAGACTGAAAGAAATCTTACTCTTCAGCCGAATCAATCTGTAACTTTTCGTTACCGAATTGTGATTTCCTCAGGGAAAACAAGTTTGAGTAAATCATCTATCGAAACATTTCAAAAAGACTTTGAGTCTGCAAATGATCAATTATTATATGTAGGATCTTATACTTCTAAAGGAAACAAAGGCATCAATGTTTTTTCATTTGATAATCATACTGGTAAGCTTTCTTTTGTAAATGAGTATCAGAATCCCAATGCTTCTTATATGGTGATGACGCCTGATAAAAAGTTTTTGTATGTTTTGGGCGAGGAAAATAAAAAAGGTGCTGTTACATCGTATGCAGTGAACAAGATTACCGGCGAATTAACTAAAATCAATACCGAGCTTACAATTGGTGATGGACCCTGTTATATTTCTTATCATCCATCTTCTAAGACAGTCTATACAGCTAATTATAGTTCTGGAAGTGTATCAGTATTTAAAACAGAGAAAGATGGTTCTTTGCTGCCAGTAGCACAGCATCTGGTGTACAAAGGTTCAAGTGTAAACAAGGTTCGTCAAACCTCTTCACATGCCCACAGTGCAGTTATATCACCAGATAAAAAATCATTGTTTGTAGTCGATTTAGGAACGGATTGTATCTATCAACACACTATTGGTGCAGATGGATTGATCAATACGAAGCCTATTGTAAACAATGTTGACAATGGGAATGGTCCGAGGCATCTGGTAATGAGTGCAAACGGCGTGTTTGCATATGTTGTAAATGAAATGGCAGGATCTGTGGATGCTTTTCAGGTAATAGCCAGTGGCTTGAAAAAAATACAAACTACTGTTATTGATACCGTTCAAACCAAGGAAGATCATGGAAGTGGTGCAATTCGCCTTTCTCCCGATGGGAAGTGGTTGTTGGCTTCCAATAGAGTTACCAGCAATCAAATTGTAGTGAACAAGGTATTGCCTGATGGGAAATTGCAAAAAATGGAACATATAGAAGTGACCAAGAAGCCCCGTTTTTTCAGTTTTGATCCAACCGGTAAATTTGTATTTGTATGTGGACAAGATGGAAATCAATTGCAAGTATTCTCATTTGATAGCTCGTCGGGTAAAATGAAGTGGCTTCAAAACGATGTAGATATTGTAAACCCTGTTGCTATAGAATTTCTTCAATAAATCCAATTCGTTGAAAAGTATTCTTATTAAAAATGGTACCGTAATTGATCCTGCAAATGGGTTGAATGGGGTATTTGATGTATATGTAGAGAACGGGAAAATTGCAGCAGTAGCATCTTCCCTTTCAAACAATGCAGATTCGATTATTGATGCAACTGATATATTGGTGGTACCCGGATTGATTGATATTCATTCGCATCATTTTTATGGAACCGAGCACAATCATTATTTGAGTAATGGATTTTATGCAGTACCACCCGATGGATTTACATTTCGTTGCGGCGTGACTACTGTATTGGATCCTGGGGGTGCCGGTTGGAAGAATTTGCACATCTTTAAAAAGAATGTCATCGACCAATCAAAAACCCGTGTGCTGGCATTGGTCAATATTGTTGGCGAAGGGATGAGAGGAAATCCATGGGAACAGGATGTAAAAGATATGAATCCAGAATTGGCTTCAAGAGCAGCAAATGAAAATAGAGATTTTGTAATTGGATTTAAAGTAGCACATTTTTTAGCGGAAGATTGGATTGCAGTGGATCGAGTGCTAGAAGCTGGTAAATTATCTAGTCTTCCTGTAATGATAGATTTTGGTGGAGACGACAGTCATCCTCCTCTTTCCATCGAAACATTGTTCATGGAAAAACTTCGTCCGGGGGATATCTATACGCATGTATATACAGATCTAAAAAGAAGAGACCCCATCATTGATCCTTCTACAAAAAAACTTAAATCGTTTTTACACGATGCACGAAAGAAGGGTATTGTATTTGATGTAGGACATGGAGGAGCGAGTTTTGCTTATTCACAGGCAGTACCTGCCATCGAAGAAGGATTTTATCCCGATACCATTAGTACAGATCTGCATATCGATAGTATGAATGCGGCTATGAAAGATCAGTTGAATGTGATGTCAAAGTTTCTGGCATTGAAAATGTCTTTATACGATGTTATCAAGGCATGCACCAGCGATGCCGCAGCAGCTATACAACGAAAAGAATTGGGAACTCTATCAGTAGGCGCAGAAGCGGATATTGCATTGTTGAGTGTACGCAAAGGACGATTCGGATTCTTTGATACTGAAGGAGTTCGAATGGAAGGGGATACCAAATTGGAATGCGAACAAACTATCAAGTCGGGGGAAGTCGTATACGATTTGAATGGCATCTCATTGAAATAGATAATTATGAAATATATTTTTCTCACGCTACTATTGGTTGTCAATTTATGCAGGGCGCAGGAGGTAGATCCAAATCAACGTCTTCAAGCATTGGGAATTCAGTTGGGTGAAATGAAGGCGCCCATAGCAAATTACGTGAAGGCTGTACAAACAGGAAAGCTACTTTTTCTCTCAGGGCATATTCCTGATGAAACAGAAGGCAAGAAGACCAGAGGGAAGCTTGGCATTCAACTTACTGTAGAGGAGGGCAAAGAGGCAGCAAGGTTAACAACCATCAGTTTACTATCAACACTCCGTTATTTTGCAGGAGATCTTACTAATGTAAAGCGTATTGTAAAAGTAACCGGTATGGTAAATGCCGACCCATCTTTTACCCAGCATCCTGCGGTGATAAATGGATGTTCTGATTTATTGGTAGCTATTTTTGGTGAAGCCGGAAAGCATGCGAGAGCAGCTGTTGGCATGTCGTCGCTGCCAATGGATGCAGCAGTGGAGATAGAGATGATTGTTGAGCTCAAATGAATATAATTTATATGATATCATTCGCAAAAGGTTTATCACTTTTCGCTGTTCTTCTTTTCTTGCTAATCGGCATATCCTATGCCCAACAAAAAAAGAATACTGCTATTACAGATATTGTTCATACTGTTTTTGAAGAAGGAGATCCATTCAATGGCGTGATTCTAATTGCGAAAGAAGGGAAAATCATAGAGGAGGCAGCATTCGGTGTTAGAGATTTCGAAACCAATACACCATTACAAACGTCTGATATTTTCGAATTGGCATCCGTGTCCAAACAATTCACCGCAATGGTCATCATGCAACTGGCTTCTCAAGGAAAGTTGAAGTACGATGACGAAGTAGAAAAATATATTCAGATTCCCTATAAGAATATTACAATCAGGCAATTGCTGAATCATACCAGTGGATTACCCGACTACCAGGCTATCATGGACCAACATTGGGACAAATCAAAAGTTGCTGATAATGCCATTATCATCGAGTACCTGAATAGATTTGCACCTCCTGCAAATTTTTCTCCCGGCGAAAAATACGATTACAGTAATACAGGCTATGTATTGTTGGCAAGTATCGCAGAGAAAGCCAGTGGAAGAGATTTTACCGAAATGCTACGGACAATGGTTTTTAGAAGATTTAATATGAAGAATACCGACTTGAGAACACCTGCAGAAAAAAAGTCATTGGTGAATTTGGCGTACGGTCATATAAAACAACCCGAAAACGGGCATTATAAAAAGGCAGACTCATTTCCTTCTTCCAATTATACTATTTGGTTGGGCAATCGCGAAGGTCCAGGAAGAATCAGTTCTAATGCGCACGATCTGTTGAATTGGGACCGGGCATTGTATGATCAAAAATTCTTTACACCTGCAATGCGAAACGAAGCATTCAAGCCTGCGCTGCTAAATAATAATACTTTATCTCCTTATGGATTTGGATGGGAATTAGAGGAGGATGAAAAAGGGGGGAAGGTAGTTCAACACAGTGGCGACAACCCAGGCTATAAAACTGAAATCGTCAGATTTATTGATACGGATAGAACTATTATTTTGCTTTGCAACAACGCACACGAACGTTTTGAAAAACTCTTAGCAGCCTTAAAAAAATATACAGCTAGTCTATAGGTTCTAACAGATGAAATCCATACGGCTCGATCACTAAATAATCATTGTCTTCTCCAATGGTATATTTCTTCTCTTTCCAATGATCATAGAGCATTGGTTTGAAATTACCGTGTTCTTTGAATGCATACCAAGTGAGGTAAGCTGTCTTATCACTAAAATTAAAAATTCCGTATAGCTTTTTTTCATCGTATGCACGGAGGTATCCTGCAATACAATGATTGTGGGGTGGAAGCCATGTGAGGTTTTTTTGATCTCCCACTACAAATAATTTCTTTCGTATTGCAAGTAGTTTTTTAGTGGATTGAAAGATGATACCTTCAACAGATTGGGGGTCGTCAATTTTTTTATTCTTTTCCCAATCTATGACAGGACGATGCATCCATCGATTGTCATAACTTTTTCCAGGATCGTTCAGGTAGCTATAATCATTTGTATAACCGAGTTCATCACCGTAAAAAATTATTGGAATGCCTCCCAAGAAAAAAGAATGTGCTTGCATCAGCAATATTCTCTTGATGGACAGATCGATATAATAGGCGTTGTTTTGTTCCAGCGCTTTTTCTAAACCGCATAATGAAGCCAAGGACCCGCTGATGCGTGCATCACCCGTTTTGGGATTGGAGGAGAACAGCGCTCCCTTGGCAGGGCTATCCCAAATTGCACCTGAATAATAGTCTTTTAGAAATTTTCTATGCTCGAAAGGATTTTTCCCAGCATGTTCAATCATATAATCGTCGTATCCAAGTCCGATATCATCGTGGCATCTTGTATAATTGATCCAGGTGGTTCCGTAGGGTTTTTGTAGTATTTCGTGTTGCGCAGCAAGCATGACTCTTGTGTCACTAGATGCCAACATATCCCATTGTAATGCCATGTGGGTGGCATTGTAGGCAACATCGCATTCTTTTGCAGCAAACGAACCCGTACCAAAATAGCGCATGATTTCTTTGGGCGCAACAATGGCTTCACCCAATAGTGCCATTCCTGGTGCAGTTACCATGACGCAGTGTTTGATCAGTCTTAGTAACGTATGAGCTTGAGGGAGGTTTTGGCAAGAGGTGCCAATTTCTTTCCAAATAAAAGCAGGAGCATCGATTCGTAGTACATCCACTCCAAGGTTGGCATAGAATAAAATGTTTTCAATCATTTCCCTAAGTACCGCTGCGTTACGATAATTTAGATCCCATTGATATCGGTGAAAAACCGTCATCACCCATTTG
>JAURIR010000180.1 GCA_030832645.1 Chitinophagales bacterium
TGTAGTGGAGCAACACTGCATTTTCTTAGACGCGGACAATAATGACCAAAAAGCATACCATGTACTTGGTTATGTAAATGATGAACTGATTGCCACTACGCGATTGTTTGACAAAGACATTGTTTATAAAGGCTATCAGAGTATTGGCCGTGTGGCAAACGCTGCAGAGTTCAGAGGCATGGGCATTGGGAAAAAATTAATGCAATACTCCATCGAACAATGCGAACAGTTATTTGGCAAAGGGTCTATCAAAATTGGCGCACAACTCTATTTGAAAAAATTTTACAATGACCAAGGCTTTGAACAGGCAGGTGAAATTTACCTGGAGGATGAAATTGATCATATCCCAATGATTCGACGCTAAAATAATTTATACGAAAATTTAACCCCCTGTGTTTTGGGTCCATTTTGTAAGTAGCCATTTACAAAATCAACACGAACTAATTTAAATATTTTTTCAACGGAAACAAAAGTTTCAAAATAATTAGGCTTCCCATTGACATTCAATGTATTTGCCCCAACTACAAAAAACCAATTTAATTTTTTAAATACTGGTATTTTATTGGAGATAAACCCATTCAAATGATATTCAAAATGGGATTCAGTATATAGGGATG
>JAURIR010000181.1 GCA_030832645.1 Chitinophagales bacterium
CCACTCTCCAACCTGCCATATTCTGGCTTTTACTAAGAGAGTTTAATTCAATCACTACCTCTTTCGCACCATCAATACTTAATAAGCTTTCCGGTTGATCATTTAAAATGAATGCGTAAGGATTGTCATGACAAATCAATATTTGATGCTTCCTTCCAAAGGCTACTAATTTTTCAAACAATTCCTTAGTAGGACTTTGACCTGTTGGCATATGCGGATAGTTCACCCACATTAATTTTACCTTGGATAAATCCGTTTTTTCAAGTGCCTCTAAATCAGGCTCCCAATTACCAGCTAAAGTTAAATCGTAATACACCGGTTCACCACCTGCTAGTTTAACAGCACTGCTATAGGTTGGATAACCTGGGTTAGGTATAAGCGCCTGATCGCCTACATTTAAATAGGTCATACAAATATGCATGATACCTTCTTTGCTTCCAATAAGCGGAAGCACTTCCGATTCAGGATCTACACTAACATCATACCATTTTTTATAAAATTCACTGATCGCATTTCGAAGTATGGGAGAACCTTTATAAGACTGATACGCATGCACATTGTCTGCAGCAGATGTTTCTTGCAACACTTTAATAACATCTGGATGAGGCGCTAAGTCG
>JAURIR010000182.1 GCA_030832645.1 Chitinophagales bacterium
TGTTCATCACACCCAGGCTACCAGCGTAATTGGAGCCATGAACTGCCTGGTAGTGCTGACCAAAAGAAGGCCCGAGGCAGAAAGCCAAAAGCACCAGTGTGGTTGCAAGTTTATGGACAAATTTCATTTAGAAAGGGCTTGAAAATCAATTTAATCACCAAAATCCACTTCAAATTAAAACTAAAATGAAAATAAGCTTTGTTAAAAAAATATATTGAGTAATTTTGCTGCCCCTGCATCAGGCAGGAAGGCTGGTCCCGTAGTTCAATGGATAGAATAGAAGTTTCCTAAACTTTAGATACAGGTTCGATTCCTGTCGGGACTACCACTAGATACCTACACATAAAAATGCTTCGTACCGATTAGGCTACGAAGCATTTTTTATTGAAACAGAATATTACCCATTCAAAGCATTTCGAATGGCGGCAACAACAATGGAAGCCAATTGCTCATATCCTTTTGGCGTATAATGCACATCCTTGGGCTTTGAGTTGAGGGGATGAATTTCCAGGGAAGGTTGATAGAGATCAACGACCTGTATGTTTTTCTTCTTCATCACTTTAAGTGCCACTTCATTGTACGCTGGCACAGATGCAGTTTTGCGGCCACTTGCAC
>JAURIR010000183.1 GCA_030832645.1 Chitinophagales bacterium
TGCCTTGGCATTTTTTAAGAAAAAAAAAGGTTAATATAAAATTTATTCCAATCAATGAAGATGGCGAAGTAGAGGTTAATAAATTAACTTCACTGATTACTAATAAAACAAAAATTATTAGCGTTATTCACATATCCAATGTTACAGGACTTACAACGGATATTAAAAAAGTAATTTCAATTGCTAAAGCTAAAAAGATCCCGGTTTGTATTGATGGCACACAAGCAGTTGCTCACAGTCATGTAGATCTTAAAGAATTAGATTGCGATTTTTATGCATTCTCAAGTCATAAAATTTACGGACCAACAGGTGTTGGAATTTTATATATGAAAAATAAATGGATTGAACAATTTGAACCATTCATAGGCGGAGGTGGAATGATTCAAAATGTTGATACTAAAAATATAACTTATGCATCGGGTGTGAGTAAATTTGAAGCTGGATCTTTAGCTTCTGCAGAAGTGGTTGCCCTTAAACAAGCAGTTAAATTTGTAAAAGATATAAAAATTAAAAACATCATCAGTCACGAACAAAGTTTAGCGTCCTATGCTTTAGATAAAATTAGCAAATTTAATGATGTTGAATTTGTTGGTAGTCCTTCAAATAAAGGCA
>JAURIR010000184.1 GCA_030832645.1 Chitinophagales bacterium
ATGCTGCGCAAGGGAAATTGCAAAGGCTGTTTTGCCTACTGCCGTAGGGCCTACAATAATAATTACCGTGGGTTGTTGTGGATTAAAATCACTACTAGCAGAGAGTAGTGCTAAGACATTATTAATATTCGTCTTGTCCATACTCGTCTTGACTATCTACTGCTTCATCGTCTGCATCATCTGAACCATTGTCTTCATCATCGCCCTCTTCTCCAAAACCATCTGATGCTTCCGATAAATCATACTTTTCTTCGATGTCGGCAAACTTATTACCCAGTAAGCTTTTGGTACCATATTGTTGCGGACCAATACCTTCGATACGTGTGGTAGTTGGATAGGTTAAAGTGTTGTCTGTTTCTTTACTCACATGAATCAGTTCAATTAAAAACAACCAACCTTTTGCAAAGTCATACTCGTATACAAATTTTTGATTGGTATTAATAATTTCTGTTCCAATGGCAGTGTCGGCCATTAGAAGTGGTGGCGCAACATATTTTTTATCGTATACTTCAAAACTTATTTCACGTCCCTGCAACCATTTGTCATTACTTCTATAAAAAGTAGCTTGATGCTTGGTATCAAATTCATACGCTTTTAAAATAGCGTAATGA
>JAURIR010000185.1 GCA_030832645.1 Chitinophagales bacterium
TTACTGTTTTTTGGATGAATCCAAAGTTGGTGATAGTCACCATGGGTGCCGCTCATATTCGTCCATGTTTTTCCTCCATCACTAGAGCGTAATCCTGGAGAATTTAAGACATACACAACGTTTTCGTTGGTAGGATCAGCAAACACTTCGATGTAATACCAAGCGCGCTGTGTTAAGCGGTGGTCTTTACTAATTCTATTCCAGTTTTTTCCCGCATCATTAGAAACAAAAAGTCCACCCAATTCATTTTCAGTATCACTTTCTACGAGTGCATATACTTTTTCGGGATTGGCTCTAGAAACAGAAACACTCATTTTTCCAAGTTCTGTAGGTAATCCGTTTTCAATTTTATTCCATGTGAGTCCAGCATCTGTAGATTTATACATACCACTTCCAGGTCCACCACTTTTAATTTCCCATGGTAATCTTTGATACTCCCACATAGCGGCATACAAAATGCGCGGGTTGGTCATGTCCATGGCTAAATCGGCACAACCTGTGTTATTATCAACAAATAAAACTTTAGTCCAATTTGCACCACCATCGGTAGATTTATATACACCACGATCTGCAGAAGGCCCATGTGTGGCACCTTGCGCGGCTACAT
>JAURIR010000186.1 GCA_030832645.1 Chitinophagales bacterium
GGAAAATTAACCCTGGCGCTTTACGCTCCAATGGCATTTCATATAAGTCACCTTTAATAGGGCCCTTACCATCGATAGGCTCTCCTAATGTATTAATAACACGACCTGTAAGACCATCTCCTACTTTAATAGAAGCAATCTCTCCAGTTCTTTTTACTTTATTACCTTCTTTGATACCTTTACTATCACCCATCAATACCACACCCACATTGTCTTCTTCTAGGTTAAGTGCAATGGCTTTAGTGCCATTCTCAAATTCAACTAACTCACCACTTCTAACACCATTCAAACCATATACACGGGCAATACCATCACCCACCTGTAGTACAGTTCCTACTTCTTCTAAATCTGCTGAAGCATTAAAGTTGCTTAATTGTTGTCTAAGAATCGCCGAAATTTCATCTGGTTTAATGTCCGCCATAACAGTCTATTTTATGTATGATTATTTATATTTTACTAATGAACTCGTTGTTCAAAAATTGTTTTTTAATGTCTTTTAAATCTCTAGCAATACTTGCGTCTACTAAATTATTATTAAACTCTAGTACAAAACCGCCAATTAAACTTTCGTCAGTTTTAGTAGTTAGTTCAATGGTTTTAAAATC
>JAURIR010000187.1 GCA_030832645.1 Chitinophagales bacterium
ATGTAGACGGTCTATGCATTGATGGTAAATTGAAAGGTTTGTCTTTAAGCCCTATTGCAAGCTATCAAGAGTATCTGCATTCTTGGGAGTACTTTCATCCTAAGAGTATCCGCTATTCACCAAGTAAATAGCCCATTTCATAACTAAGCTGCTTGATTAGTCGTACCTTCGTTACATTATTAAAATAGTGTATTTTGAAGTTTATCGATTTAGGATTGGATCAGCGTATTTTGGATGGCATTGACGCGATGGGCTATGAGACGGCCACCCCTGTTCAGCAACAAGTAATGGTTCCTATTTTAGAAGGCAAGGACATTATCGCAGCAGCTCAAACCGGCACTGGTAAAACAGCTGCATTTTTATTACCCTTATTACACAGACTACTTACTTCAGCGCATACAGCAGGAGATATTAACGCATTAATTATTGTTCCAACCAGAGAATTAGCCATACAAATTGCAGAGAGCATTGAGGGCCTTTCTTATTTCACAGACGTAAGTTCTATTGCGGTATATGGCGGTGGAGATGGAAGCTCCTTTGTTGCAGAAAAGAAGGCATTGACTAGCGGGGTGGATATTGTGGTATGCACACCAGGTAGAATGAT
>JAURIR010000188.1 GCA_030832645.1 Chitinophagales bacterium
CCGCGCACTTCGAGAATTGAACGGATTACTTCAGAAACTAATATTCTTATTGAACTCAATTTAGATGGGATTGGACAATCAGATATTGATACCGGTATTGGATTCTTCGATCATATGTTGTCTCAAATCGCAAAGCATGGCCAACTTGATCTCAGTATCCATGTTGCAGGAGACTTACATATCGACGAACATCATACCATTGAAGATGTTGCCATCGCTTTAGGCACAGCTGTTGTAGAAGCCTTAGGCAGCAAAAAAGGAATAGAGCGATATGGGTTTTTATTGCCAATGGATGATTGCTTAGCACAAGTGGCAATTGATTTTGGAGGTAGACCATGGTTGGTATGGGATGCAGCGTTTAAAAGAGAGTATATTGGTGAGATGCCTACGGAGATGTTTATGCACTTTTTTAAATCCTTTGCTGATAGTGCTAAGTGTAATCTGAATATTAAAGCAGACGGAGAAAACGAGCATCATAAAATAGAAGCTATTTTCAAGGCCTTTGCAAAGGCGCTAAGAATGGCTGTTGCTAAAACCGATCATTTTGCAATACCCAGTACAAAAGGCGTTATATGATAGCCATTTTAAAATATAAT
>JAURIR010000189.1 GCA_030832645.1 Chitinophagales bacterium
CAAGGTCTTGTTTTTGTACTTTATTTGTGGTAGCATCATTGCTTCGGTATGTCCGTATACATAACGAATGGCAATATTTGGCAACCACTCTTCAGCTTCTTTAGTTTGGATAAATTGTAATTGCCCAGATTCTTGAATAGGTAAAATGTTTTCTTTTAAGAAAGATGCTTTCTCTCTATCGTTTGGATGAACGGCCCAATTCCAATGGTCTTCATTACTCCAATAAGTAGCGTTTTTGAAAGCTGGAATGAGTTGATCGCCTTGTCGTTCAATGGCGCCTCCGCAATGATCAAAATGCAAATGCGTGAGGAATACATCGGTTATGTCGTCTTTTGAAAAGCCTACTTTTTTTAGTTCATTTTCTAATGTAGAACCACCATGTAAATAATAATGGCTGAAGAATTTTTCATCTTGCTTATTGCCAATGCCTGTATCCACTAATATTAAACGATTGTCTTGTTCGATAAGTAAACTGCGCATGCCCCAACTACACATATTGTTTTCATCAGCCGGATTAAATTTTTGCCACATACTTTTAGGTACAACCCCATGCATAGCGCCACCATCCAATTTGAAAAGACCTGTTTGTATAGAA
>JAURIR010000018.1 GCA_030832645.1 Chitinophagales bacterium
TGATCAATTCATACGTCAAGTAGTACCAACACAGGATGGAGGATTCGCTGTTTTCACGGAGTCGTACTACTCAAGCTCTAGAAACAATGCATGGAATCGATACGATTACCTATACGGGCCTGGATTGTATATGTCGCCTTTCTACTCTCCATATTACTACTCCCCTATGAACAGGTTTTATCCTTATGGCTGGTACGATCCTTTCAACCGGTATGGAATGCAAAATAATTTGACAAGGTATGTTTCAGAAAATATTGTAACCTTTTTCTTCGATAACGATGGAAATCTAAAATGGAGCAATACCATCAGAAAAAGTCAATACGACGATAATACAGATTCCTATTTAGGTTATCAATTATTCAACACCGGAAACGAAATACGTTTCTTATTCAATCAAAAAGAAAAAAGAGAGTTACTGTTGAACAGCGCTTCTATTGAGGCAGATGGAAAACTGAAAAGACAACCGACTTTGAAAAATCTCAACAAGGATTACGACTTCATGCCAAAATTTGGAAAGCAGGTGAGCTTGAGACAAATTATCATGCCGTGCATGTACAAGAACTATATTTGCTTTGCAAAAATTGAATATTAAAAAAAGTGTTGGGCATTTTTAGGCATAACAATCCACTTTCCATCCTTTTACTCTTGGTATTGGCTTTTGTCGCCGAATACTTCAAAGTTGGCAATGCCCATGTAATAGCTGATCATCCAACTACATTACTGTACAAAGGGGTAACTGATTTACTGTCTCCCTTGAATGCACAAGAGCATCTTTCAACCAATATCATCCGTTACCTGATTATAACTGCAGAAGCTTTTTATTTGAATAAAATTGCAATTGACAATAAGCTGCTGGAAAGATCTACCTTCTTAGTGGCATTGTCTTTCTTGCTGCTCAATTTTCTTATTCCTTTCAAGGCGAGCTTTTTACTGCTACTCATCAATGCAATCTTGATGATCGTTTTTCACATTTTCATTATCATATATAAAAAAAACAACCCCTTCAATAATATTTTACTGTGCGGCTTTCTCATAGCCTCGCTTTCATTGATCGTCAACAGCTATATGATTTTTTATGTTTGGCTAACGATTGCGCTGTTGGTAATGAGACCCTCTTCCATCAGGGAATGGAGCGTTATGAACATCGGCTTTCTTATCCCCTATTATTTTATCGTTAGTGTTTTGTATTTAATTGATAAATTTTCGTTGGATGCTATAGCTACTTTTGTTACACCAACATTGCATATGCCTTTCACCGCACCTGTCGTCTTAGCAAAAATGGCATTGGTTGTTCTACTACCCCTGATTGGTTTCTCGATAGGCAGCACCTCCATCAACAAAATGGTTTTACAAAATCGAAAAGCGTATATCATCATGTTTGCGTTGATGCTGGGTGTGATACTGATCAATATCCTAAATATGGACCGGATCAACGATTATTTTTATTTAACCATTGTCCCTGCAGCCGTTCTTTTTGCCCCATTCTTTCAATCGTTTCGGAAAGATTTTATCCCCAATCTGGTACTAGTTTTACTCATCCTTTTGTCATGTATACGTTAAAAGTATAAAAGGCAAAACTCTTACCCAGAAAGGGGTTAAATTTGCACAAACTCGTTTACATGAAGTTTGGTGTTATCGTTTTTCCAGGCTCCAATTGCGACCGCGATATGATAGGTGCATTGAGAGATGACTTGGGCCAAGAAGTTATTGAACTGTGGCACAAAGACCATGACTTGAGTATGTTCTCAACGGAAGATTGCATTGTACTACCTGGTGGGTTTTCGTACGGAGATTACCTACGTTGTGGCGCCATCGCCCGTTTCAGTCCGATGATGCAGGAAACGATCAAATTTGCACACAAGGGCGGAAAAGTATTTGGGGTTTGTAATGGGTTTCAAATATTGTGTGAGGCAGGTTTGTTGCCAGGAGTATTATTAAAAAATGCCAATCAGCAGTTTATCTGTAAAAATGTTTACATCATCGGCAAAGAGGAAAAGGCACTAAAAATACCTATTGCGCATGGCGAAGGCAGGTTTCATGCTGATGAGAAAACAGTAGAGCATCTGCTTAAAAATGAGCAGGTGATTTATCGTTATTGTGATGAAGATGGCACCATCAATGACCAAAGTAATCCGAATGGTGCTCTAAAAAATATTGCAGGCATTTGCAACGAAGCAAGAAACGTATTTGGCATGATGCCTCATCCAGAGAGGGCTTGTTCAAACAAATTGGCAAACCAAGACGGCAAAATTGTTTTCAATAGCCTGTTTCTTGAAAAAATCTCTGCAACTACTCACGCTTAACTCATCTATATGCGTACAATTATTTTATCAGTATTGATATCTATTGGCTTCGCTGCACAAGCCCAAATTGGCTCTGCGAAGCAGGTAACCTGGTCATATGGTTCAAAAAAAATCGCAGACAAAACCTACGAAATAACTATCACAGCTTCCATTGCAGGCAATTACCATTTGTATGCTATTAAAGCAGGTGTAGAAGGACCAGTACCTACTACCATTTCCTTCAATCCCAATCCCCTATTGGTAATGAACGGCACCTTGATTGAAAAAGGTAAAAAAATCACCAAGTTCGAATCTGCTTGGGATGGAAACGTGAATTTTTTTGAAAAGACTGTAACCTTTGTTCAAAAGGTAAAAGCTAAAACTACTGCGAAAACAAACGTGAACGGAAAAATAGAATTCATGGTGTGCAACGACGACATGTGCCTGCCTCCATCTGAAATCACTTTCAAAATTCCTGTTGGAGGCTGATCCATCAACCGATGAAAAACATACTGCTTTCACTTGCTTGTTTCTTTTTACTTGTTTTCTCTACTGATGCACAGAGTAAAAACGACCCTATAACATGGAAGGGCAAGACAACAATTGCCGGACAAAACAAGTACCTCGTCCATCTCATGGCCGAAAACAAAGATGGGTGGGAACTCTATGCACCTAATAACAACTTTGAAGGTATTAAATCTGCCGAAATCATTTTACCAGATTCCTCCATCAAAATTTATTCTCCGCTACAAGCTATTGTTGCAGGAGAAAAAATAAGCAGCAGTATTTTTCAGGGATCGACCTTTGAGGTATTCAAGAAGGACGTAGAATGGACAATAGGATTGGAGTTTACACAAGCAGTACCTGCACACCTGAATATTCAGTTGAACTATACATATGGGAAAAAAGATGAGTTTTTCCCAGGTGAAATTTCAACTATCCCGCTTGATTTTGAAGGCGGAAAAGAGAGTACTTCTTCTCTGAAAATTGAAGGACTTTCTATTGATCAGCCTATCGCTGCATGCGGAGATTCAGAAAAAAAGAGCGACGACGGGTTGATGAAAATTTTTCTTTTGGGATTCCTGGGCGGATTGTTTGCACTACTAACACCCTGTGTATTTCCGATGGTTCCTCTCACTGTTTCTTTTTTTACCAAGCACGGCAGCAACAAAAAAAAGGGAAAGCGACTTGCCGTCTTGTATGGCTTTTTTATTTTCTTGATTTATGTAGCATTTAGTTTACCGTTTCATTTGGCTGGAAATATCAATCCTTCCGTTTACAACGATATTTCAACCAATGTATACCTCAACATTGCGTTCTTTGTTATCTTCTTAATTTTTGCTTTTTCATTTTTTGGTTTCTATGAAATCACATTGCCTGGTGGGTTGGCGAACTCAGCCAATGCAAAGCAAGGATCTGATACCTTGGGTGTTTTCTTTATGGCACTCACACTTACCATTGTTTCTTTTTCTTGCACAGGACCGATCTTGGGTACTTTACTGGTGGGCACTGCGACAGCAGGAGCTTGGCCCCTCACAGCAGGTTTAGCAGGATTTGGAGTAGCACTTGGATTACCATTTGCGCTCTTTGCATTGTTCCCTCAATGGCTAAATTCTCTGCCCAAAAGTGGAGGCTGGCTAAATACAGTAAAAGTGGTACTAGGATTTATTGAACTTGCTCTTGCGTTGAAATTCATTTCCAATGCTGATCTTGTTGCCCATTGGTCTCTTATTAAAAGAGAAGTATTTTTTGGGGTTTGGATTCTGCTATTCCTTGGACTCTTTATTTACTTGATGGGGTGGATACGTTTTCCGCATGATACAAAAGGTTTGAAAATATCATGGCAGAGAAAAATACTTGCCGTTTTGGTATTGTTGTTTACCTTCTATATTTCACCAGGAGTGACAAACAGCAAGTATGCAAACATATCGCTGATCAGTGGTTTTCCGCCTCCAGTTTGTTACAGCATATACAACGACCCCGTCAATTGCGAAGAGCCGTTGAAAGACTACGACGAAGCCTTGAAGCTGGCAAAAGCTCAAAACAAACCGATATTGATTGACTTTACAGGTTGGGCCTGTGTGAACTGTAGAAAAATGGAGGAAAATGTTTGGACGAACCAGCAAGTAAAAGCATTGATGGATCAATACATCCTGGTCTCTCTATACGTAGATGACAAGAAACCACTTCCATTGGATCAACAATACCTCTACAAGACTTCGTCGGGAACTGAAGTTAGTATTACAACAGTAGGTAATAAATGGAGTGTATTTCAAACCGAGAACTTCAATGCCACTTCTCAACCATGGTATGTAGTATTGTCGCCCGACCAGCGGTTGATTTCAAAACCAATTGGGTACACCCCTAATAGTGAAAAGTTCGCAGCATGGCTATCCTGTGGCCTAACCGGAATGAAACAAATTAAGCCATAACAGCAGGTGCATCGGCAAGAAGCTTGCGAAGGTTAATCAACCCGTAACGCATTCTTCCAAGTGCTGTATTGATGCTGCAATTGGTCTTCTCGGCAATTTCTTTAAAACTCAAATTTGCAAAGTGCCTCATTACAATTACTTCTCTTTGATCTTCAGGCAGCTTATTAAGTAAATATTGAATATCTGATTCCTTTTGAAGACGAATAATAGCGTTTTCAGCATTGTCGTTTGTAAAGATGGTTGAGTCAAGTAACTCCTCCTGATCGTCCACTCTCAAAGAAGGCATTTTTTTCATTCTTCTAAAATGGTCAATGCATTGATTGTGCGCAATCCTTAGTACCCAAGGAAGGAACTTGCCCTCGTCGTTGTAGTTTCCAGCTTTGATGGTATCGATGACCTTTATGAATACGTCTTGAAAGATGTCGTCTGCAAGAGAGGAATCTTTCACCATCATAACAATAGAGGTAAATATTCTGTCTTTGTGTCTGTATAGTAAAGTTTCAAACGCTTTGGCATCTCCCTCAACAAATTGACTTATCAATTCTTGGTCTGTTAGTTTGGTTGCTGAAATCATAAAATGGTTTTAAACGATGTGTGAAATTTTCCGTTTCACCATTCAAAACTAGATACCAACCTTGCCAATAAAAAGAATTGAACCGCATATTTTAATCGATTACGTAAATAGTTGTAGGGGCTGTACGCGTTTAATTGTCAATGCAGTGTTAATGCCTACGTGAAAGTACGCAACGCACACTAACCGCTTTCATTATATATTTGCAGTTCAATATGTCTAAAGTCGCACCAGCAAAGGAAAAGAAGGGATCGCAGAAAAATCTAAGCTCTAAAGATGCCATTTTCATCCAAGGAGCACGTATGCACAATCTACGGAACGTGTACGTAGAAATACCTAGAAATAAACTCACTGTTGTTACGGGTGTTTCCGGCTCAGGAAAATCTTCGTTGACCATTGATACCCTCTTTGCTGAGGGTCAAAGAAGGTATGCGGAGAGTTTAAGTGCATATGCAAGGCAATTTTTAATGCGGATGGACAAGCCAGATGTAGACCATATTGCTGGTTTATGTCCTGCAGTAGCCATCGAACAAAAAGTTATTACGCGCACACCGAGATCGACTGTTGGAAGTATGACAGAGATTTATGAATACATGCGATTGCTGTATGCGAGAATTGGAAAAACCATTTCTCCTATATCAGGTAAAGAAGTCAAAAAAGATGATGTGAGGGATGTATTGGATGCAATTAAAACATACAAGGATGGAGACAAGATATTTATTCTCTCCCCCATTCGATTCTCCAAACAACGGGAAACTGCAGAGGAAATCAATATTTTGATTCAAAAAGGATTCTCCAGGCTATACGATCAAGCAACCAATCAAATACTCCAATTGGAGGAAGTATCAACCGACCCTACATGGAAAATGAAGGATACAACTTATTTATTGATCGATCGATTGATTGCAAAAAAATTAGACGAAGACGAAGAAAACAGAATCGCCGATTCCATTTCACTGGCTTTTTATGAGGGAGAAGGAAAACTGTTCGTCAAAAGAAACGACCAAAAACCGATTTCCTTTTCCAATTTATTTGAATTGGACGGAATTCGATTTGAAGAGCCAGTACCCAATCTATTCTCATTCAATAATCCTTTTGGAGCATGCCCAAGCTGTGAGGGATATTCTCAAATTTTGGGTATCGACAAAGACCTTGTAATTCCAAATCATCGATTGAGTCTATACGACGGAGCAGTAGCTCCCTGGAAGGGAGAAAAGCTTGTTTGGTGGAAAGATCAATTCATCAAAGGAGCAAAAAGCATTTCTTTCCCGATACATAAACCCTACGAAGAATTAACAGACAAACAAAAAAACATACTTTGGAATGGCCACGACGAGGCATATGGCATACATGATTTTTTTAAAGAGGTTGAACAAAATCTATACAAGGTTCAATTCAGGGTACTTCTCTCGAGATACAGAGGAAGAACCACTTGTACTGCCTGCGATGGCTATAGATTGCGCAAGGAAGCACTTTACGTAAAAGTAAATGATCATCATATCGGTGAGCTGTGCAAAATGCCAATCAGTGAATTAGCAAACTGGTTCAAAGAAATTCAACTGACACCTCATCAAACTACTATTGCAAAAAGGATCCTAATCGAAATCAATCAACGGATGGAGACAATGCTCGATGTGGGTTTGGGATATCTAACATTGGACAGATTAGCAAATAGTTTGAGCGGTGGAGAAAGTCAGCGTATTCAATTAACAAGATGTTTGGGAAGTAACTTAACAAATTCACTCTATATTTTAGACGAGCCCTCTATTGGATTGCATAGCAGAGATACAACACGACTCATCAAAGTATTAAAAAAATTGAGAGATCTTGGCAATACCGTTGTGGTGGTGGAACACGATGAGGGCATGATGAGATCGGCAGATCATATCATCGACATGGGTCCCCTAGCCAGCCATCTTGGTGGAGAAGTTGTTGCAGAAGGAAATTATAACACACTCATCAAATCTAAAAAAAGCTTAACCGCCTCGTACCTGAACGGTGACTTAACAATACAGGTTCCTGACAAAACCAGGACTTCAAAAAATTTTATAAAAATTGAGAGAGCGTCCGAAAACAATTTAAAAAATATTGATGTCGCTTTCCCACTGGGTATTTTCACCGTAGTAAGCGGAGTGAGTGGAAGCGGGAAAACCACATTGATAAAAAAAATCTTATTCCCAGCAATTGAAAAACATTTGACAGGAACCTCTTCTGAGAAAGCGGGCCAACATAAATCTATTTCCGGCAAACTAGATTTGATACAGCAGGTTGAGATGGTCGACCAAAATCCAATTGGAAAATCTTCCAGAAGCAACCCTGTTACCTATATAAAAGCATGGGACAGTGTGAGGGATTTATTTTCATCGCAGCCTTTAAGCAAAATAAGAGGCTATCAACCTAAACATTTTTCCTTCAATGTAGACGGCGGGAGGTGCGATGCCTGTAAAGGTGAAGGAGAGCAATTGGTTGAAATGCAGTTTTTGGCAGATGTACATCTTACCTGTGAGAGCTGTCATGGAAAAAGATTCAAGGAGGATGTATTGGAAGTTCAATACAAGGGAAAGAATATTTACGATATTTTGGAGATGAGTGTAGACGAGGCATTGGAGTTTTTCAGTGACCATAAGGAAACTGCCCAAAAGCTAAAACCATTGAATGAAGTAGGCCTGGGCTATGTAAAACTAGGCCAGTCAAGCAATACCCTCTCAGGTGGTGAGGCACAAAGAGTAAAGCTTGCCAGCTTCTTGGGCAGAGGCAAAGGCCACCAAGATAAAATCATGTTCATTTTTGATGAACCAACAACAGGACTCCATTTTCATGATATCAATAAACTATTGACTTCTTTCAATGCACTTATCGAGCAGGGGCATACTGTTATAGTAATTGAACATAATATCGATGTTATCAAATCAGCAGATTGGCTGATTGAATTGGGACCAGAAGCAGGCGACGAAGGCGGAAATCTCGTCTACGAAGGTGTCCCTTTAGGGATCAAAAAAATAAAGAAAAGTCAAACTGCTCCTTTTCTTTGAGCAGTCAGAAGAATATTTTTAATGCTGATTTTTTTCGTAATTTACTTTCTCGATCAAAATCAACCATATGAATCAATCCAGAAGAAATTTTATCCGCAATGCTGCATGGGCAGCTGCAGGAACAACATTGCTGTCTAACTCATTATTTGCAGCAACTGCAAAAAAAGGACAGCTCACAGGTATTCAGCTCTATTCCATACGTGCAGAAATGAGCAAAGATCCAATGGGTACTTTGAAACAGCTCGCAGCAATGGGATACAAGCATGTTGAACATGCCAATTACATCAACCGAAAGTTTTACGGTTGGACTGCCACAGAATTCAGAAAGGTACTGGATGACCTGGGTTTGAAAATGCCCAGTGGTCACACCGTGATGAGTTATAAACATTGGGATGATTCTAAAAAGGATTTTACCGATGCATGGAAATATACTGTTGAAGATGCAGCTACCGTTGGTCAGATGTTTGTAATCAGTCCTTCAATGGATACCAACACCAGAAGAAATGCCAATGCACTCAAGGCATTCATGGAAATTTTCAATAAGTCAGGCGAATTGTGTCAGAAAAGCGGAATGAAGTTTGGTTATCATAACCACGACTTTGAATTCAGTGAACAATTAGAGGGAAGAACGCTCTATGATATTATCCTAGGCGAAACAGATCCTAAATTGGTGATGCAACAATTGGATATTGGTAATATGGTGAATGGCGGTGCAAAAGCACTTGACATCATGCAAAAATATCCTGGAAGATTCGAGTCTATGCACGTGAAAGACGAAATTCTTGCCAGCAGTGGTAACGAAAAATTTGAATCTACCATTTTAGGTGTAGGCACTGTGCCTGTGAAAGAGATCATAGACCTTGGAAAAAAATGGGGTACTAAACACTTCATCATCGAACAGGAATCCTATCAAGGTAAATTACCTATTGACTGTGTAAAAGAAGATCTGGCCATCATGAAAAAATGGGGCTACTAGAAAATGAAAACCGGATTGAAAAATCCGGTTTTTTTATGTTATTGCTTTCCCATCCACAATGCCCCTCCAATACTGGCATCGGTTGCTCCGGTAACTGTTTGAATCACTGTCGCTTCTTCTCTCCATCGTAAAACGCCGAGTAAAGCCATGACAATTGCTTCCTTGAATTCTACCGTTTGCCTGTCTGGAACCTCCACAACAAGAGGAATAGAATTCAAATGATGTTGTAACCGCTCAACCAAGAACGTGTTCAATGCACCGCCACCGGTGATCATTATTTTTTCAGATTCAAGGCGGTACCCTCTTTTTCTGTTGACTTGCTGAATAGCCTCTGCAGTTTGCATACTAATGTGCTCTACATATGTACACAATGCATCGTGGGGATTTAATTTGAACGACCGGATCAAAGGATAAATCACTTCTGTGCCAAATTCATTTGCAAGAGATTTCGGATAAGCTTGCCAATAATACTCCTGCGCGTTGAGTTGATCCAAAAGGGTTTCTACCACTTTCCCTTTTCTCGAGAGTTCACCATTTTCGTCAAATACATGACCCAATTCACTTGCGAGCATATTGAGTACTCTATTTGCTGGACAAACATCAAAAGCATCATATACATTCTCTCCGCGAAAAGAAAGATTGGCTATCCCTCCAATATTTAAAAAATATTTATACGCAGAATACAGTAAAAATTCTCCCATGGGTACAATAGGCGCTCCTTGTCCGCCCATGGCTACATCCATCGTTCGCAAGTCGCTAACAACGGGTAAAGATGTAGTTGCTGCAATGAATGCGCCGCTTCCAATTTGTGTAGTATAGTGAGGGGGGTGATGAAATACAGTGTGGCCGTGCGATACAACGAGTCCGACTTTATATTCAAGTCCATTTAATGCAATGAACTCATTTACTTTTTGCCCGATGTATTTACCGTATGCGGCATCGAGTTCTGCCATTGCGCGTGCCGAAAGTTCTGGTGCTTGTTGGAGCCTTTGCTGCCAGTCTTTATCATAAGGTAAACTGCTTGCATTCAATACTTGGTAGTTCCATCTTCCGCCTTTTTCCTCCAATTCAACAAAAGCAATATCCAGTCCATCCAATGAACTTCCACTCATCAAACCTATAACCCTGTATACCATCTTATTTAACTAAATTTGTAGTAGGCCGAAATTAAACATTTATGGTAATTAATATTAGTCAAAACCATTCTCTTGTAAACAACTGGATCAATGAGTTACGAGATGTAAACGTACAACAAGACAGACTTAGGTTTAGAAGAAATATCGAACGAATTGGCGAAGTCATTGCCTACGAGATAAGCAAGAAACTTCCCTGGGATGAAACCGAAATCACCACACCACTGGGTATATCAAAATCAACTACACTGGCCTCCCAACCTGTGCTGGCTACAATTTTGAGAGCAGGTTTGCCTTTACACCAAGGAATGCTGAATTATTTTGACAAAGCAGACAATGCATTTATAGCAGCATATAGAAAACATCATCAAGACGGCAGTTTCGAAATAAGTTTAGAATATTTATCCTCTCCATCATTAGACGACAGAGTTGTAATCCTATGTGATCCGATGCTGGCAACAGGTGCATCCCTTGTAAAAACAATTGAATTCCTGAAAAGGGAAGGCACTGTAAAAGAAATACATGTTGTATCTGTGATTGCAAGTACAGAGGGTATTGAGTACCTGAGAAGAAACGAACCGCAAGTGCATATATGGTGTGGGGCGATTGACGAAGAATTAACTGCAAAAGGATACATTGTTCCAGGATTAGGAGATGCGGGTGATCTCGCATTTGGCGAAAAATCCCAGTCATAATCCAAGAATATTATCTGTGCATCACCAAAGGAACGAGGTAATAAGATGCAAGAACGATAAGAGCAATACTTATCAGATTCATGATCCATCCTGCCTTGATCATCTCCCCAATTTTTATGTGCCCACTCGAAAAAACAATCGCATTGGGTGGAGTACCCATAGGAAGCATGGAAGCACAACTGGCAGCTAAAGTCATGGGAATGCCCAGTAAAAATGGGTTGACATTCATTGCTTCGGCTATTCCTGTTATCAGCGGAGCAAATACAATTACTTGAGCTACATTGCTCATGACTTCACTGATAAAAATTGAAAGAACTGTTACCAACAGTATTACCAATAAAACAGATTGTGATGAAGAACTGGAGAGAAGTCCTCCCATCAAATGAATGATGCCGGATTTTTCTAGAGCAGCAGCCAATGCAATGCCTCCTCCAAACAACAATAAAATTCCCCAGGCCATTTTATGGGTATCGTTCCACACCAGAAGGCGTTCGTGTGGTTTTTGCATGTTCCCGGATGGAACCAAAAACATACAAACGGCACCAAAAATTGCAATCATATTATCATCCAACTTTACAATATGAAGTTGATTGATCATATCTCTGGTAATCCACAAAACTGCAGTAAGCAAAAATATTGCCAACACTCTTTTTTCGGGTTTTGTGATGGGGCCCAATTTTTTTAATTCGCTGGATATCATTAGTTCCAGTGCCCCATTTTTTTTCATGTGATTCGGATAGATAAAAACCAATACGATATAAAGAAAGATCAAAAGGAAGATAGCAACAGGCATTGCAACAAACATCCAATCAAAAAAAGAAATATCGTATTGATATTTTTTACTGATAAAAGAAACATAAGCAACATTTGGAGGAGTACCAATGATTGTTGCAATACCACCAAAATTCGAAGCATACGCAATGGATAACATCATACTCAAAGCAAAATTTTTCTTTGAGCGTTCCCCTTCATTCATATCAAAAACTACCGCAATGACGGATGCAGCAATAGGATACATCATCATGGTAGTAGCTGTATTACTCAGCCACATACTGATGAAACCACTAGAGAGAATGAATCCAAGAATGATTTTATTTCCGCTGGTACCTGTGAGCGAAACAATGTTTAATGCAATTCTTTTATGAAGTCCCCACTTTTCAATTCCTAACCCAATCAGGAATCCTCCCATAAAAAGGAATATCACCTCGTTGGAATAGGGTGTTGCTGTTTCTGAAATGCTAGAAATTTTCAGCAAGGGAAATAAAAGCAATGGAAGTAGTGCAACCACTGGCATAGGAATAGCTTCACTGATCCACCAGAAAATCATCAATATAGCCACTGCCAGCACTTTGCTGGCCAATGTTTCCATTCCGAAAGGATTTACCAACAGAAAAAATAAAAAGATAGCAAGTCCAAGAAAGATTTTAAGCAAATCAGTTCGTCTCTCGGTCTTCTTTCGAGTATTTGTAGACTCCGCCATGATTGTACTCTTTCGTTGAAGTTACAATTTTGCGATAGTAATCAGGCACGAAGAATTCATCATTAATCTGTATTTTGCCCTTCGTCACTTTACATGCTGAAAGAATTCATCATATCGATACAGTCGTATTTCAAAGCTCACGAACTCATAAAAACACACAAGCTTTGGAAATGGATCATCATTCCTGGAATCATATATGCCATTCTTTTCGGAACAAGCATGTACTTTTTCTCAAAATCTGCCAATGAGGTAATACAATGGCTAAATGTAGAAACAGGACTACAAAAATGGTTGACAACCTTGGAAGACAGTTGGATTGGTTTCCTTTTTACCATTGGAGGCGTTATCATTTGGATCATTTTAATGCTACTGTATTTCTCGCTTTTTAAATATATATGGTTGATTCTGGGAGCGCCGGTGTTCTCCTATCTGACACAGAGAACCATCTCCATCTTAGATAATACCCCCATGGTAAGCGAGCCAAAACTCTACATCAATCTGGTCGTAGATGGAATTAAAATGGCTGCACGAAATACACTGTGGCAAACAGTGTATGTTTTTTCGATCATTTTTATTTCATTGTTACCGCTGATCGGATGGGCAACTCCTCTCTTAGCAGGATTGGTGGAATGCTACTTTTATGGCTTCTCCATGCTCAATTATTCGTACGAAAAATTCAATCGCAGCACTGTTAATAGTTCCACCTTTATGAATCAACACAGGGGCTTGGCGATAGGAAATGGAATGGTATTTTATATAATGCATTGCGTGGTTCTTGTGGGCTGGATTTTTGCTCCTGCATATGCAGTGATTGCTGCCACTATTACAATGCACGAAGTAAAAAAGGTTAGACAATGAAAACAGCAAAAGTCGTATTGATCCCCATTGGTATCACAGAAGAAAATACAGATACACTTCCAATATACATTATTGATTACTTGAATGCATGCGACGTATTTTTTGTGGAAGATCTGAGAACAGCAAGGAGAGCATTCAAAAAAATCAACAAGCAATTTGATATTGACAGCAAAACCTGGTATGAGATTGGGAAAGAGGAAAAAGAAAAAATAAATGACTTTAAAAGAGCCATCCAGGAAGGTAAAACAATTGGTATAGCCAGTGAATCCGGATGCCCTGGTATTGCAGATCCTGGACAGATGTTGATCTCTCTGGCTCAGCAAAATAACATTCCAGTAAAACCATTGGTAGGACCCAGCAGTATTCTACTTACTCTTATGGCTAGTGGATTGAACGGCCAGCATTTTACATTCAACGGCTACTTGCCTATTCAACAAATGGATAGAGCGAAAAAGATAAAGGAGTTGGAAAAAAAGATGCTTGCCGAAAATTGCACCCAACTTTTCATTGAAACACCCTACAGAAATAACCAATTGCTTCAGTCACTTTTGCAACACCTCGATAACAAAACAGCCCTTTGTATTGGATACCATCTTACTTCCGATGAAGAATGGATCAAAACAAAGTCTGTTGGCGATTGGAAAAAATCAAATCTGGAAATTCCAAAACAACCAACAATGTTCGGAATTGGACTCCTATAATCCGTATTTAGAAACCAAGTAAACCATTGCAGTCATTACTACAGCTCCCAGGTTCAATTCTCTTTCACTCACTGCTTCAAATACATCTGTTTTCGCATGGTGTAAATCCATGTAGCGCTGCGAGTCTGGGTTTAACCCAATAAGCGCAGTACCCAAAGAACGCAATGGGCCAATATCAGCACCACCGCCACCTTTTGTAAACTCCAGCGCACCGTATTGCTTGAACAGAGGTTGCCATTTTTCAATTTTTGCCGATTGCGCTTCGCTTGCTGAATATCCAAATCCCCGTGGAGTGAATCCACCTGCATCGCTCTCCAGACCCATGATGAATTTTTTATTTTCTTGTTTTGCTAGCTCAGCATATTTGCTGCCACCTCTTAATCCATTCTCTTCGTTCATGAACATAACTGCGCGAATCGTTCTTTTGGGCTGTATACCAAGCGCTTTCATGGCTCTCAATACTTCAATACTTTGCACACATCCGGTACCATCGTCGTGCGCACCCTCTGCTAAATCCCAGCTATCAAGATGCCCGCCCACTGTTATGATTTCATCCGGGTACTCAGTTCCCCTCAACTCCCCTACCACGTTGAACGAAGGAGCATCCTCCAACATTTTACAGTTTGTTTTAACATAGATGGATTTTACTTTTCCTTCTGCAATCAATTTGCTCAGTTCCACTGCCCCATTTGTGCTGATAGCAACAGCGGGGATTTTAGGCTTTCCATCTTCATAACGTGTTGCACCCGTATGGGGATTGTCGTCCAACACCGGAGAAAGAGTTCTTACAATTACACCAACAGCTCCAAGTGCAGCTGCGCGAGAAGGTCCTTGTCCACGATAAGCACCTGCATCACCGTATGCTTGAAACGTGTTGATGTAGCGGGGATCCATTCGATAATTATAAAAAACTATTTTCCCTTTTACCTTATCCGCTCCCAACGCATCGAGTTCTTTAAAATTTTTAACCTCCACTACTTCAGCATCGATGCCATTGGGTGGAGTGCCTACCGAATTGCCCAATGCCACGATATTCAAGTTAATTTGAGTCTTATTTGTTAAGGTTGCTCTTCCAATTTCTTTTGCACCTCTCACCCAATGAGGAACCATACAGGGTTGAAGAAAGACAGTATCTGCACCGGCTTCTTTCAGCATTCGTGCGGTTTGTTCTACGGCCGATTCGGCACCTGTAGAACCCGATAACCTCGGGCCGACCTTCTTACACAAGTATCTAAGATTGCTATAGGCTGTTCCATTCATGAAAATTTCATCGGATATTTTTTTGATTATCAACGAATCATCGGTCTGTCCGAAGCCCTGAGCAAGGGTCAGCATTATCAGAGAAAGCAATGAAATAACTTTTTTCATCTTTACACTATTTGCTAACTAAGCTAATCAATTTTGATATTATTCCACCTCGAAAAGTTGAATCTGAGAGGGATATGATACCTTTGAGGTTGATCTGAATGTGATGAATATTGGCATAGTCTGTTATCCGACTTTTGGTGGAAGTGGCGTATTGGCCACTGAACTCGGCAAAGTATTGGCCGATAAGGGTTATGGCGTACATTTTATTACCTACCAACAGCCTGTTCGTTTGACAGGGTTTAGCGCAAACATATTTTATCATGAAGTAAGGGTGCCTTCTTACCCGCTGTTCGATTTTCCACCTTATGAAACCGCTCTTGCAAGCACCTTGGTGGATGTGGTAAAAAATAATAATGTTGATCTTTTGCATGTGCATTATGCTATTCCACACGCATCAGCAGCTTTCATGGCCAAACAAATTTTAGCAGAAGAAAATATACATGTACCATTCATCACCACATTGCATGGTACCGATATTACCCTGGTAGGACGAGATAAAACGTATGAACCTGTCGTTTCATTTTCGATTAATAAAAGTGATGCGATCACAGCCGTTTCTGATAACCTACGAAAAGAAACCTTGGATAATTTCAATATCCAAAAAGAAATTTCTGTCATTCACAACTTTGTTGATATCAACAGGTTTTCGGTAAAGCCGATGGATGCATTCAAAAAAGTAATTGCTCCTCACGGAGAAAAAGTTATTCTGCATGCCTCCAATTTCAGAAAAGTAAAAAGAATTGCAGACGTTATCTATACATTCAACAAAATAAAGAAAGTAATTCCCTCTAAACTCTTATTGGTAGGAGATGGGCCAGAACGCCATATGGCAGAGGAGCTTTGTAGGGAACTTGGAATTTTTGAGGAAACCAGGTTTGTTGGAAAACAACAAGACATGGAAGATATTTATGCTATCGCAGATCTATTCTTGCTTCCTTCCGAGTACGAAAGTTTTGGACTTGCTGCATTAGAGGCAATGGCAGCAGGTACACCCGTTGTGGCTACTAACGCGGGAGGTATTCCAGAAATCATTACACATGGGAAAAATGGATTCCTAAGTGAGGTGGGAGACGTGGAGAGCATGAGTGCAAATGCAATTATTTTACTTGGCAACAACGACATGCTGCGGTCATTTAGTAATGAAGCACGAAAAGAAGCAGAACAATTTGATATCGCTAATATTGTTCCACAATACGAAACGCTTTATAAGCAGGTTTTACAAAATAAACCTTAGCGATTTTTTAGCCAATCTTCAGGGTCAACAAATTTAGATTCAACGTTGACAACAAAAATTATTTCACCGTCGCCATCATCATTCGGAGCAGCCTTGCCAATGGACTGTCCCATCTTTACATTTGCTCCTTTTGCAACATTTACAGTAGAGAGATTGTAATACGTAGTGAAGTATTTCCCGTGTTTGATGGTGACGGTTTGACTTCCTGCTACATCATACACGGTGGTCACAACTCCATCAAAAACCGCCTTAACAGAAGAACCTGATACGGTCTGAATTGTCAATCCAATGTTATCCTCTATGATGGAAGTACCCTCGATTTTTTGTCTTCCAAAACCTGCAGTTACAGTTGCTTTATCTACTGGCCAAGGTAAATTACCGCGGTTGTTTTCAAATCCAACAGACACTTTAGTTACCTCAGGGGTATTTTCCAATACATTCACTTTTCGAGTGGAAGCTGCAGCGGTCGCGACTGAACTGGATTTGGTCTCCACAGTTTTGGTAACAGCACTTGCAGCAGAGCGCTTAGCATCTTCTTCGGCTTTTTTTCTGGCAGCTTCAATTTCCCTCTTTACAATGGCTGCAATTGAACTTTGCAAACTCCGTTCAATCTTCCTTTTGGCTGCCATCTCTTTTTCAATTTCCTTTTCGCGCGACTTAAGTTTTGAAACAAATTGATTTTTTTCTTTTTTCTCGGACTCTAGAATTTCCTTCTGTTTGTTTTGCTCAAGCAATACTTTACCTTTTTCTTTCTTGTCTTGAGTAAGGGTATTTATTTTACCAGATAAATCTTTTTGTGTTCTGTTGATCTTTCCAACTTGCTCTTCCCGGTATTGACGATATGTTTTCAAATAGCTGACTCTTCGAACTGCATCATTGAAACTGGTAGCAGAGAAGATAAAATTCAACATATCGTAACTGCTTCTGTTCTTGTAAGCATATTCGACCGTACGTGCATACTGCTTTCTAAGTGTATCTAATTCTTTTTGCAATCTGTAAATCTCACGATTATCATTAAAGATCGTATTATCGATCATCTTCATCTCCTCGTTCAAATTATCGATGACAGCATAACGACTTCTCAGTTTTTTTTCAATGAGCTTCAACTGAGATAAGCCGGCCTTTTTATCTTTTGATATTTCAGATTGAGCTCGCTGAAGATCCTGTATTTCTTGTTGTATTTCTTTTCTCCTTTTCTCCAGTTCCTCTCTGGTTTGAGAGAAAGAAGCAAGGCAAGTAATAATTAATATAAATAGGACTACTATGGATCTCAGGTTCATTGTCATTGTTTGCATATAATTATTCGAATATGCCAATTTGTAATTTAAGAATTCGTTAATTTATCACTTTATAATTCTTAGGAATACTAAAAGGGAAAGTGATGGGCTTATCAAATTCAACTTGCTTGAAATCCAATAAAATTTCAATATTTGTTTTTTCTGCCAAGTCAATTTTCCGCTGTTCGGCAAACATCCAATTCCCCACGGGAATGTAACCAGCGTAGGCAAGATTCGCTGTACGACTTCTTGAAACATCTACATCATCTAACTTACTAAACAAGAGATGAAGGTCGTTTTTACTTACGGTCATGAAGTGCTTGAACGCCTCTCCTACTGTCGAAAAGGAAAGGGTCTCTAACTTCTCGGAAAAAGCAACTACTTCTTTTTCGAGATAAACAGGATTGCCTACAATTAAATTTTCCAATGTTGGATAGTCGAATGGAACTTTTGTAATACTCTGTAAATAGCCGAACGGTTTTCGCTGAACGGTTTTATTCAATTTGTCGAGTATGATAATACTATCCGGACGGATCAATACCCTGAAAGCTTCAATATTCAAAGCTGCTACAATGGATACCCACATCGCACTGTCTTTTTCCATTCTGAAAAAGGTATTAAAGTCAAACTTTCTATTCTTATCATCATTGTAATTCACCTTTATTTTAGAAGAGAACGTCTTGAATTTAATTTGGTTCTCTTTTATCTTGTCCATGTTAGCGCGAACCGACTTCGCCGAATCTGTATCGTATGGATTTACGACTGTAACAACACTGTCTTTCGTTGAAATAACATTTGTCAACTTCCTAGTTGTCCTGCAAGAGGCAATCAGCACTAAAACGATAAAGGATAAAACTGCTAGCCTCATAAATTTAATTTTTTCCTGTATGTCCAAACCCTCCGGTATTTCTCTCTGTTGGATCGATAGTATCAACACTCAACCATTCAACTTGTTCCACTTTTTGAAAAACCATTTGTGCAATGCGGTCACCGTTTTCAATCACTTGCGTTTCGCTGGAAAGATTGATAAGTATCACTTTAATTTCTCCTCGGTAATCAGCATCTATGGTTCCTGGTGTATTTAAACAAGTGATTCCCTGTTTGATTGCTAAGCCACTGCGGGGACGAATCTGCGCTTCAAATCCTCGAGGAATTTCAAGGTATAAGCCAGTAGGAATTAATACCCTCTCCATAGCAGCGATAGAAATCTTTTCGGAAAGAAAGGCTCTGATATCCATTCCAGAGGCATCTGCAGTTGCATACCCTGGAAGTGAGTTGCTTGATTTATTGATGATTCGAACCTTCAAAAATACTTTTTTGCAAATCTACAATTATCCAATGGAAGCAGGTTCCCAGATTCTAGATTTTCAAACCCTTTTTGGTTAATTTTTCTTTTCCAGCAATACCGTTGCATAAGCAATCAACCCCTCTTCTCTTCCTACAAAACCCATCTTTTCGGTGGTAGTAGCCTTCACCGAAACATCCTCCACCGTTAAATCTAAAATATTGGCAATACAAGATTGCATCTCAGCAACATGACTTTTTATTTTAGGGGCTTCCAAACAAAGAGAGCTGTCAATATTTATCACCTTATAACCTTTAGATGAAATCAACTTAAAAGTTTGGGCCAATAAAATCTTGCTATCGATGTTCTTGTATGCAGGGTCTGTATCAGGGAAATGAGTACCTATGTCTCCAAGAGACAAAGCACCCAGCAACGCATCGCAGATTGCATGTAACAAGACATCTGCATCGCTATGCCCTTTTGCACCTTTGTGATGGGGAATTTTGATTCCTCCTATCCATAGATCCCTGCCTTCTACCAATTGATGGAAATCAATGCCAAATCCTATTCTGATGGACATGTACTATTTTTTATAAAAATAGTGAAAACCTAACAGTTCCTGTTTTCGGCTATTGTTCTAGTGGGCCCAAATCAAAAAGCAAACTAAAACGGATGGTGTTGGAGAGAGGATTGCGGTTTACACCCGAACCAGAGGGTATCAAATAGGAAAGATTGACATTAAGATTATTATACTTGAACCCTGCGCCCATTGAGAAATATTGTCTGTTTCCTTTGTTTTTGTTTTCATAAAAATATCCTGCTCTCACAGAGAACTGTTCGTTGTATATAAACTCACCACCCAGTGAAAGTGCATACTCTTTCAACTCTTCAGAAAATCCGCCGGGTGCATCACCAAAAGAGGAAAACCAGCTACCTACCACTCCTTTTGTTCTGTAGTTCACCATACCTGCACTATCGCCCAATAAGGGTGGTGTAGGAACCATCAATTTATGAACGTCCATACCAAAGGATAGTCTATTCACTTCATTACTCAAAATGGTATACATGACGCCCATTGTGAGGTTGGCAGGAATAAAATCTTTCTGGGTTGCATCACTGGTGTAACTGATCTTAGATCCCAAATTGCTCATGGCCAATCCAGCTGATAATCCAACTCCATCCTCTGCATTTGCCACGTAATACAAACCAATATCACCAGAAACCGCATTTCCTGGTTTATAGGATACACCTCCAATTTGTGCATTGGCAAGAGATGAATTGATATAGCGCAGGGCGACTCCCAAGCTCAACTGATCAGATAGTTTTCTTGAATAAGCAAAATCCAACCCAAGCTCCCTTGGTCTTCCTGTACCCAATGAATTACCAAGATTATCGGTAAACTCAATATTACCCAAATTGAAATAACGAAGCGATCCAGAGATGGCCTGTGTTTCATCCAATTGTTTATATCCCGCCACAGAAGTAAGAAACACATCATTCAAGCCCAAATCTTTTAACCATGGTGTGTAAGTGAGTCCTATTCCAGAGGTATTTTTTGCAAAAGGATATTTGGCAACATTATAAAACTGTGCATTGGCATCTGGAGCAGTAGCTACACCCAAATCGCCCATTCCACCTGCCCTCGCATCCGGGGAAATTCTAAGAAATGGAACAGCACTGGTTACTACGTTGATGGTGCTGTACTGAGCAAAAATGGTATTGCATTGCAGAATAAATAAACCTCCGATGAATACTTTCAGGATTCCTCTCATTTTGATTTTTTAATAAATACTAAAAATTGTTTGAGTAGAGTTGCTTCTATAGATGGGGTTTATTGTGATAAAAATAAGGATTTTAAATCTAACGTTTTATGACCTTTAGCAGTTTTGAAATGTTTTTTCCATCCTTCGATTTTAATACGATGCGAGCGATATACATTCCCTTTTGCATACTGACCCCCTGTGTATTCGTTCCATCCCAATCGTAGGTTACAATCAAGGCGCCTGTTTGATTTATTTCCTGTTGGAATCGCTTCACCCATTTTCCATCCAACGTGAAAATAGAAAACTCTAATTGATAGCCCAATGTGGGGAGCGAGAGCGCTGCCTTCAATGTTGTTCTATCATAAAATGGATTGGGAAAATTCACAAATGACTGAATGAGGAGTTCGTCTGATTTTTTTACAAAGAACTCCACCACTTTCATACTTGAATTATTGAAAACATCCCAAGCCCTGATCATCAGCTTGTGCCTTCCTTCTGAAAGATTGAAAAAAGGATACCGAATAGTTCCCTTGCCATTGAGATCCGGCACATAATAATCATTCAAAACGATCGACTGGGCGTAATTATCATCCAATACAGCAACAATCTGGTGTCCAATGGAAGATTGCGATAAATTGATTCCAGAGAGATCAGATAACTGAAGATATAGGACTGGATTTTCACTCAGCTCATCCCCATTTTTAAATGTAATAGTATCAAGATATGCCAACATATCCGGACCAGTCACATCATTCGATGATGTAGAACCAAGTCCACCAATTACAAAATTCTGATCCGCACCACTGGCATCGATCTGCCCGTTTTCTGCATAGTAGATCAACTTACCAGTACCGTACTTGTAGTTGATATCTTTAGGAAGTGTGAATCCAAAAGAAAATCTACCAGCGCTTACTTTTACTTTTCCTTTGTACAACACATTGTTGTATGCGGAGAAATCGACTGCTTTGCTATCCGCATCATTTGCCAATGTTTTTACCAAACTCTGTTTATCGTATAAGGTTGGATAAACAAACCCATTGAAATTAGTCAACATAGTTCCATCAGGAGCCTTAACTTCCCCATTAACAGTATAGGTACTCAATGCTTTTAAAGTATCGGCATTTTTTCCTGCTCCTTCCAATTGAATAGAAGTAGTCTTTACAAGATGATCTGGCATGGCGAGCTTCATAGCAGGATCACCCAATAATGTGAATTTTCGTACGTTGATAAAATCGCTGTTGTTTTGGTAAGTATAATTTTTTGCATCTTTTGAAGCCTGACCAAGTGTAGGGTATACGTGTTGTTGATTTCGAGAAGTAAGAGCAGAAAGAAAATTATTATTCATTACACGATTGCTGGATGCAAATACCAATCGAGTAGTTGTTACCAAACCAATAGCTCCCGTATTTCTTCCAATAAACAAATCCTCCCCCAAAGAAAATTGACTTTGATCGTCAAAAGGAGCAAAGTCACAAGTTGCTGTAATAAAGAAAGGAAGCTTATTCTCGTTATTCCATTGAGACAACAATTCTTTATCCAAGACCACCTCGTATGCCAATCGCGTGTTGTTACCATGCCCACTGTAATTCCAAATCAATGTTCCCTCTCGAATATCTTTTTGGACTGCTTCATTTACTGCGGGATACCTACTGCCGCCTGTATTACTCTCTTGTTTAAATGCGTCTAAATAAATTTTGTTTTCACGTAACTGAGGAGCCACTCTTTCAAGCAATGCACTGTGTAATTCTGCATCATCGAGGTGCAAATTGTAATCCTCGTCATCGGCCACGAGTGTGAGGTTATTTCTCCAAGCCCCAATTGATGAAGGATTGTGATATCGCAGAATTTTATCAACTGCTTTTTTTGCTTGCTCTTCGTTTCGAACAGGAATGCGACCTATGGCGATATCCAGCAATGCGATATTTTTCGAATCGTTTATGTCGTCAGCATCCTCTAATAATCCGAGGTAATCATCCGTTACATAACTTAACAGAGGGTCAATTGAATTATTGGTTTGATAGGATGGTACAAGGCTATTTTTCTTTGCATTTTTTTCTTTAATGAGATAGGAAGCACTTCCAAATAATAGTAAATATTTTGGTCGAGGAGAGGAGCCCACTGATGAACGATCATAAAACATTTTTAGAAAATTCCTCACTGAAGTGGGGTCAGGAACACCAGAGGAAAACTCGTTATAAATTTGATCGATATCAACCACCAAGGAAGACATGCCATCGTGCTGAAGATGAAAATCCCGCAATCGGTTGGCTTGTGCCATCAAGCTTTTTTCTGTAACAATGATCAGGTCGGCAGGCTTCAATTCGTGTAAATTCTGATTGGATATTTTACCAATAATAGTGGGAGACAATGTTTTGGCAGGATCGAAAACAATGTGCTCATTCAAATTAGAACTGGTATCCGTAAAACTGATAGTAGAACCATTTGCACTGGTTTTGATCTTTTGTGGGCTACTGGGATCCGATACATCCCATACCATCATTGAAGTGGATGCATTAGAGAGTTGAAAACTATACGGACGTTTCAAGGATTCATTTACTCGTATATTCAATTGAGACAATCCTTGCAAGTCTAATTTTCTCTTGAAAAAAATATCAAACCAATTCAACCAGGATATTGCATTGACGCTGCCCCCACTGTGCTGATAATTTATAACCAGTCCACTTCCGGTCAATACTTCTTTTGCAGTAAGCTGACTTATACTTGCCACAGGCGAAATCAAACTGCCAGAAATAGGATCAGTAATGTGTTCTGCAACTTTTTTTCCATTCACAGAAACAGAAATCTTATTGGGTTGTGCTGCACTGCTTCCAACGACTTCACTTCTTAATTGAAATAATTCCCCGGCAACAGCGCCATTCATATTCAAGTTGAAATCGCGTGCAGCAATTCTTCCCGACTGGTTACTAAAATCCTCTCCGTACCACTCCTTTCCACTCTTCAAAAAATTGATACTATCCAATTCGTGATGAATATGCTCATCAAACATTGTTGTCAACTGTCCGTTTGCCGGTAGAGCTGTTTTATCCGTGAGTCGCTTTCCGCCCGTATTTCCAATTTGAAGAAAATAAAAAGCGCGATCACTGTATGGATTTTTTTGAAATAGATAGCCTGATGTAGAAGTATCCCTTCTCCACTGATGAGGACCGGGAGCATAAAAAAGTAAGTAATCGTTCCCGTCAAACGTGCCATCTCCCCCATCATACATATCAAGGGCATTTTCTTTTAGATCATCAACTGTAGTAGAAGCATTCGACTCAGGTAATACCATGCCGCCGTTTCCATAAAGACGCAACTGAGGAGAGGATATAGGCAGCGAAAAACCCCCATTTTTTAGATCCAATGCAGAGATTTTATAGACTCCGGGGGATTCTATGGAAAATTTGATCCATTGGCCAGAAGAAAGCACAGAGGAACTGGTATATATTTTTTGCCCCCTTACAGCATCGAAAATCCCCAAAAGGGCCAGTAAAATCAAGCATTTTTTCATAACGGGGTGTTAACAAATTTAGCATTTACTAAACATAATAATTCGCGCAATCCATTGATTTGATTTTATTTAACACTTAAATTTGTTACCTACCGGCACCTCCAATAAAGACCGGTTACACTAAAAAGATTGTGAGAAGTTTTTTGTACTTATCTGCCATGGCTGTTTTATTCTCTGCTTGTAAAGGCGGTGGCATATTTAAAAAAAATAAATTTCAGAAATCAACCGTAACAGGCTGGAATTATAACGATAAATCGATGGGTGGATTTAATAAGTCCAGCATCGTGGAACAAAGCACAGGACCAGGACTTCAGTTTGTTCAGGGTGGAACCTTTACAATGGGCGCAACCGACGAAGATGTTATGGGAGATTGGAATAATATTCCTCGCAGGGTGACGGTTTCCTCTTTTTACATTGATAAAACCGAAGTAGCCAATATTCATTACCGAGAATACCTTCATTGGATCGAGAGAACATTTGATGATCCTTCTTATGAAAAGATCGTCAATGCTGCGAAACCCGACACGTTGGTTTGGAGGAAAGCACTTTCTGCGAACGAACCGCTTGTAGAAAATTATTTCAGACATCCCTCGTACAATGAATACCCTGTAGTGGGAGTAACATGGAGACAAGCCAATGATTTTTGTATTTGGAGAAGCAACAGAGTGAATGAATTGATATTGGTGCAGAAAGGTTTGGCCAATCCCAATCAATTAAAAACAATCCAAGGCCAAGCAGAAGAGAATTTTACAACAAAATCTTACTTGTTAGGTATCTATGCTCCCCAACCAGCCAAGCCTCAGAAAAAGCCGTTGTTGGTTGACGAGAATGGAAGACCCAGAAATTATACTACAATTGAAGACGGCATCTTGATGCCCGATTACAGACTACCTACAGAGGCAGAGTGGGAATATGCTGCTCTTGGATACATCAACCAAAATCCGAATGTTAAATCAAAAGAGGGCAAAAGAGGCGAAGAACTTTTTATGAACAGACAGGTATACACCTGGTCTAGAAATGTGAATGGTTTGCGTGATAGCAGATTGGGAAGTTGGCAAGGAAAATACATGGCGAACTTCAAAAGAGGCTCCGGTGATTATATGGGGGTTGCAGGTGGATTGAATGACAATGCGTCCATCACTGGTCCTATTACATCATTCTTCCCGAACGGTTTTGGATTGTACAATATGGCAGGAAATGTGAACGAGTGGGTTTCCGATGTATACAGACCACTAAACAGCAAAGACCTTGAGGATTTCAATCCCTACAGAGGAAATATTTTTACCAAATACGAGAAAGACGAAAACGGAGAGTATAAGAGAGATAGCTTAGGCAATGTTCAAAAAGTAATCGTATCCGATGAGGAAACAAAAAATAGAAGAAACTATCAAAAAAATAATCTGTTGAATTTCATGGACGGCGACTCCACCTCGATGGTCACTTACAATACTGGCTACAATACACTCATCAGTAACAAATCACGCGTATACAAAGGTGGAAGCTGGGACGACAGAGCTTATTGGTTGAGCCCCGGTACAAGAAGATTCCTCGACGAAGATCAGTCAAGCGCGACAATTGGTTTCAGATGCGCCATGGATCGATTCGGAAGCCAAGAGGGCAATGGATTTAAAAATGGGATGCACTTTAGCAACACCAGACAAAATACAAGAAAGAGATAATAGTACTACACTATCAACAGAGCCCCTTCATGGGGCTTTTTTGTTACCTTCATGTAAATAAAATTGAATGACTTTTCCTATCATATTTGGAATCATTGCAGTGATCATTATCTTTTTTAGAAGACGTTACAAAGCAAGAAATAACGGAGAAGAATAAATGGAACCTTTGTACTCTTTTTATCTGAAGCACCCCTTTGTTCAAACAGATACACGTGCATTGAAGGAAGGAGAAATATTTTTTGCGCTAAAAGGTCCTCAGTTTAATGGAAATCTTTACGCAAAAACAGCTCTGGAAAAAGGTGCCGCTGGCGTTGTAATAGATGAGCCCATCGGCATAGAGGGAGATCATATATTTTTAGTAGAAGATGTACTAAGAACTCTTCAAGCACTTGCGTTGCATCATCGCAAGCAATTCTCCATTCCGTTTATTGCAATTACTGGTAGCAACGGAAAAACAACTACCAAAGAGCTTATCCATGCGGTTTTATCTACTACTTACAAAACATATACTACCAAGGGGAACTTAAACAATCATATTGGTATCCCACTCACACTTCTTGCCATAAAAAAAGATGCAGAAATGGCCATCATAGAAATGGGAGCCAATCACCAAAAAGAAATTGAATCCTATTGTACCTATGTTCGTCCTACGCATGGAATCATAAACAACTGCGGCAAAGCACATTTAGAGGGATTTGGAGGAGTAGAAGGAGTGAGAAAAGGGAAAGGCGAACTATTTGATTTTTTGGCAGAAGAAAACGGAATAGCTTTCGTGAACGGAGATCTTGACTATTTAATAACTATGTCCGAAAAAATCAATCAAAAAATTTATTACGGTAACACGCGTGGAAAATACATTTCTTCCATATTTCAAAATGATCCATTCCTAGTAATGGAAATTCAAAATGAAAAAATCAATACCCAGAAAATATTTACACAATTAGTTGGCGCGTATAATAAGCCGAATGTAGATGCCGCCATCTGCATTGGAGATTATTTTCAAATTCCATTTGATAAAATAAGAGATGCTATTGAAGCATATGTTCCTGAAAATGCCCGCTCACAATGGATGGAGAAAGGAGACAACGCTATCATACTTGATGCCTACAATGCCAATCCAAACAGCATGCAGGCAGCAATTGAGAATTTCTCCAAGCAAAACATTCCACATAAAGTTGTTCTACTGGGAGCAATGATGGAACTGGGAAGCGACTCCCTCGCAGAACATCAAATGATCATAAGACAACTTCAATCACTTCATTTTAACCATGTGATACTGGTGGGGGGAGATTTTGAAAAAGTCGATCACCCATATACGTTTTTTAAAAATGTAGAAGAAGCAAGCAAATGGTTGAAAAACCATCCCATTAAAAATAGTACCCTTTTGATAAAAGGTTCCCGCAGTATGAAAATGGAAAAAATTCTTGAGGTAATGTAAGTGCGACTTTCATCACAGAAAAAACAATTCAAAAAAGGTAGCTTGCAAAAAATTATTCTTCCAGAATGAAAGATTCCTACTTACTCAGTGTATTGAACAATAAATGTCCGAGATGCAGAAAAGGCGATCTTTTTAGCTCCAGAAATGCATACAAGCCAGGACAAATGACCACTATGAATAGGCATTGTCCCGTTTGTGGACAAGCAACCGAAATCGAGGTAGGATTCTATTATGGAACTGGTTATGTTAGCTATGCGCTCACAGTAGCTTTCAGCGTTTCCACACTTATCGCCTGGTGGGTACTTATTGGTTTCTCATTGGATGACAATAGATTTTTTTGGTGGATGGGAACCAACGCAGTACTGATGATACTTATGCAACCACTTTTCATGCGACTCTCCAGAAGCATTTGGCTTTCGTGGTTTGTGAAATATGACAAAAATTGGGAAAGCAACCCGCTTGAAACACTGGAAAGAGCAATTCCCGAACAGCAGGAAGACAACTGAAAAAGTACGATATTTGCAGCTCCTAAATCAATAACTATGGGCAAATACAGAGCTGGTGTACTTCATGGGGAAGAATTGAAAGCACTTTATCAGGATGCAAAAGAGCATCAATTTGCGATGCCTGCTGTCAATACTACTGGAACAGATACCATCAATGCAACATTGGAGGCTGCTGCAGCTGTAAATTCTCCTGTTATTGTTCAATTCTCTAACGGGGGAGCACAATTCATTGCAGGCAAAGGAATGCCCAACGATAAACTACAAGCAAACATTTCTGGTGCAATATCAGGTGCTTTGCATATTCATAATGTTGCTAAATATTATGGAGTACCCGTTGTATTGCATACAGATCATGCTTCAAAAAAATGGTTGCCTTGGATAAGCGCATTGATCGATGCAGGAGAACAATACAAAAAAGAAAAAGGTCAGCCTTTGTTCAGTTCACATATGCTAGACCTCAGTGAAGAACCGATTGAGGAGAATATCGAAACATCCGTTCAGTTCTTCAAACGCATGGCTCCATTGGGAATGGGCATTGAAATTGAATTAGGAGTAACCGGTGGTGAAGAAGATGGAGTAGATAATTCAGATGTTGAAAACGATAAACTGTATACGCAACCTCAACACGTTGCTTATGCCTACGAACACCTTGGTAAAGTTGGAGAACTCTTTACCGTAGCCGCTGCCTTTGGAAATGTACACGGTGTTTACAGCCCCGGCAACGTACAACTTCGTCCGGAGATATTGAAAAACTCTCAAGATTATATTCAAAAGCAATTCAATACAGGTGATAAACCGGTATTTTTTGTATTCCACGGTGGCAGCGGATCTCCTCAACATCAAATCAGAGAAGCCATCAGCTACGGTGCAATTAAAATGAACATTGATACAGATCTGCAGTGGGCTTTCTGGGAGGGTGTATTAAATAATTATAAAAAGAACGAAGCATACCTTCAAGGACAACTGGGCAATCCAGAAGGTCCGGATAAGCCAAACAAGAAACATTACGATCCCAGGGTTTGGTTGCGCAAAGGTGAAGAAACCTTTATAGCACGTTTGAAAACTGCTTTCGAGGATTTGAATTGTATTAACCGCAATTAAGTGTTATCTCAAAGAGATACTCCCCTCTTCCAGGGTATGAAATCATCTTGGTTCAATTGAACGGCTTTGGGAATAATTTCTCCGCTGGCCATTTTGATACATAGCTCGAGCAATTCTTCTCCCATTTCTTGAATGGATTTCTCTCCATCTACAATAGGACCACAATCAAAATCGATGATGTCACTCATTCTTTTTGCCAAAGCACTATTAGTGGAAATTTTTATGGTAGGTGCTGCAGGATTTCCTGTGGGTGTTCCAAGCCCAGTGGTAAATAAAATCAATGTAGCGCCCGATGCAGCTTTACCAGTAGTTGCTTCTACATCGTTGCCTGGAGTACATACCAAACTCAATCCAGGTTTTGTAGCAGGCTCCGTATAATCCAGTACATCTACCACCGGGGAGCTTCCTCCTTTTTTACAGGCCCCAGCACTTTTAATTGCATCCGTAATCAATCCATCGCGAATATTTCCTGGAGACGGATTGGCATGAAATCCAGATCCCACTTGTTCAGCTTGTGCACTGTACTCATCCATCAAGCGTATAAATTTTTCGGCAGTAGGACGATCAACAGACCTATCGATCAATTCCTGTTCAGCTCCGCATAGCTCCGGAAATTCAGCCAAAAGAACTTTACCGTTCAATGCAACCAACAAATCAGAGAAATAACCAACAGCAGGATTGGCAGATATTCCACTGAAGCCATCGCTTCCTCCACACTTCACTCCCACAGTAAGTTTATCCAAGCTTGCTGGTTTCCTTTCGTATGTATTGATTTCAATCAACCCCTCAAAAGTTTTTTCGATCGCTTGCTTTAATAAATCTTCTTCGCTGGAAGATGCTTGTTGCTCAAAAATGTAAAGAGGTTTATCAAACGAAGGATTTCTTTTTTTGATTGCATCCAAAAATTCATCTGTCTGCAAATGCTGACAACCTAAACTTAATACCGTTATCCCTCCTACATTGGGATGATCTGCATAAGCAACTAAAAGGTCTTTCAATGTGGAAGAATCTTGACGGGTACCGCCGCATCCACCTTGATGATTGAGAAACTTTATACCATCTACATTTTTGAATAACCTGTTTTGAGTTGTGGGTTTGGGGTTTTGAGTTGACGGTTGACTGTTGTCCGTTGACCGTTGACTTTTAACTGTCAACTGTGAACTGTCAACTGTATTCCCTCCTCTCTCCTCTCTCCTCTCTCCTCCCTTGTATTTCCCAACTAATTCCTTGGTAAAGTCTTTGTATTTATCCGTGACCGCATAGCCGAGCTCGTTGTGAAGGGCC
>JAURIR010000190.1 GCA_030832645.1 Chitinophagales bacterium
TGTGGCGTATATAGTGATATCCCTTTCTTCATCCCACCATTCCAAAGTACCACTTCGTTCATCAAAGTAGCCTGTAAACGAACCTATTTCATAATGTTTTGGAAGAATGTCTTGAGGGGTAATCCATTTGTTGGTATTCATATCTTTTGTTTTTATTACATAATAAAGATAGTAAAAATATCTGAATTTACCAAGTAATTTTGGAAAAATAAGTCATTGATTATCAATTGGTTGCCCCTCAAGGATTCGAACCTCAACAAACAGAACCAAAATCTGTCGTACTACCGTTATACTAAGAGGCAATATAGGAAAGTAGAAGATGGGTGCGTGGACATCTACTTTTACGATTAGCATTTCTAACCAGATTTCCAATCAACCTATAGCGGTTTTTCCTGTGTTTAGGTTGCGGGGGATGGATTCGAACCACCGACCTTTAGGTTATGAGCCTAACGAGCTACCGCTGCTACTACCCCACGATATTATTTTAAAAGAACTTATCTTTTGTATTTATATATATACAAATATACGGAAAAAATTCCAAAATACAAAATATTTTTTTTGGTGGAGGTGATGGGAATCGAACCCATGTCCAA
>JAURIR010000191.1 GCA_030832645.1 Chitinophagales bacterium
AATCGTAAAAAAGTTCAAAAACAACCCCGGTTTTCCAAACCTAGTTCCCTTTGTGTCAAAACCAGAGATGGTTATTTGCTCAGAAACCACAATGCTCCATGGTAAAAAGGAACATAAAAGCACTACTAAAGCGGCAATAATTCCAATAGTTTGTGTGTATTTCATGGCTAATTTCTATTAAAATTAAGAAAAAATAGCTCCAAAAGGAGCTATTTTAAAGGGTTTTGAGGTCCCGAGCGGATTCGAACCGCTGTGGAAGCTTTTGCAGAGCTCTGCCTAGCCACTCGGCCACAGGACCATTTATTGGACTGCGAAAATAAAGCAAAGAAAGGAAAATCAAAATTCTAAATCTGAATACCCGAAATTTGTTGAAAATTAGATCAAATGCAAAGAATTGCCGAAAGTGAACTTATTATCAATAATAGAGGTGCTGTATATCATTTAGACCTGCGCCCCGAAGAATTAGGCACCACTGTGTTAACGGTTGGAGATCCAGACAGGGTATCAGAAGTAAGCAAATACTTTGACCGTTTGGAGCATACAAGCAAGCACCGCGAGTTTATTACACATACTGGCTTTATTGGCAATAAAA
>JAURIR010000192.1 GCA_030832645.1 Chitinophagales bacterium
CCAGAGAAGCCCCTAGTATAATTTGCCCCATTCCGAGGAGCGTTGCAGCGGCCCACACTTTAACAAGTGGCGAGGACGTGAGGCTCGGAACCCTACTTTGCAACCACGCTCATCCACTTTTCAGCGGGATGAGCTCTTTTTTAAATGAGATTCCCTCTGAGATGTGGTTTCAAACCTTAATTTGGAGCACACCATGAATGCACGTTTAAACACGCCCGTTAATACAGATTGCGTCATTGCCGACATCGGCTTGGCCGACTGGGGACGCAAAGAGATCAAAATTGCCGAGACAGAAATGCCCGGTTTGATGGCCATTCGCAAAGAATTTGCCGCCGCACAACCTTTGAAGGGTGCCCGCGTGACAGGTTCATTGCACATGACCATTCAAACAGCCGTGCTGATTGAAACATTGCAAGCTTTGGGCGCCCAAGTGCGCTGGGCTTCTTGCAACATTTACTCAACACAAGACCACGCTGCTGCGGCCATTGCGGCCTCTGGCACGCCTGTGTTTGCGGTGAAGGGCGAGAACCTCACTGAGTACTGGGATTACACCCACCGCATTTTTGACTTCGGCGCCAAGGGCACTGAAGG
>JAURIR010000193.1 GCA_030832645.1 Chitinophagales bacterium
CTTTTACAACCTATTGCAATAATCTGCTCAAGTGATGAATGAGGATCTTTTACCCTGTCAAATGCCCTGTGAAATGTGACATCGATACCTTTTGCTATCTCCACTAATTCCTGACATTTTTCAAGATCTATACCTCCATCTTTATTTAATATACCTATTACAACACCTTCACAACCAATATCTTGTGCAGCTTTTATGTCATCCTTCATTGCCTGAAACTCTTCTTGTGTATACAAGAAGTCTCCGCCACGGGGCCTGATGATGGGAAAGACCTGGATAAGGGTTGATTTCCTGGCAGCTTTCATCATGCCATAAGATGGGGTAGTGCCGCCTTCATGTGGATTGGCACATAGCTCAATCCTGTCTGCACCATTTTCAGCTGCTAACTGGCAGGATAATAGATCAAATGCTATGACTTCTAGTTCAAATTGCATGTCAATTAAAATAGCTTTCACCTGGAATAACGATTTCTTCGTAGGCAGACTTTACCGCATAGGAGAAACCTTTTTGGAGGGCATATGCGCCATAATTGCCTTCTTTGTCAATGGCAAGAAAGCCAATCTGAATTTTTTTTGCCTTTTCTGGATCTC
>JAURIR010000194.1 GCA_030832645.1 Chitinophagales bacterium
AAATGCGATGCGCAATTTCTTTAACGACAAAGGATATTTGGAGGTTGACACACCTGTGCTTCAAGCCATACCTGGAGGGGCTTCTGCTCGTCCGTTCATTACACATCACAACTCGCTCGATATTCCGATGTACTTGCGTATTGCGAACGAATTGTACCTGAAGCGCTTGATTGTAGGCGGATTCGACGGAGTGTATGAGTTCAGTAGAAACTTCCGCAACGAAGGAATGGACCGTACACACAATCCGGAATTTACTGTGATGGAAATTTATGTAGCCTACAAAGACTACAACTGGATGATGAATTTCACGGAGCAAATGTTGGAGCATGTTGCTATGGAAGCCCTTGGAAAAACAGATGTTCAGTTCGGAGAGAAAACATTAAGCTTTAAAGCCCCATTCGCGCGCGTTACGATGACCGAAGCGATTAAAGAGCACACTGGGTTCGACATTACAGGAAAGTCTGAAGACGAGCTTCGTGCGAAGTGTTTGGAATTAGGCTTAGACGCAGGAGAAAATTTAGGAAAAGGAAAACTCATCGATACCCTCTTCGGTGAGATGTGCGAGAAGCATTACATGCAACCAACATT
>JAURIR010000195.1 GCA_030832645.1 Chitinophagales bacterium
TTTATCAAAAATATTACCGCCCTGAACATTTTGTAGATCTTGGAATAAGCAAAATAAAGAAGCTTATTAAAAAAATAGGACTATTTAATACTAAAGCGAAAAATATATATTACTTATCAAAAATCTTATCAGATAAGTATCAAGGAAAAGTTCCAGATAAATTTGAAGATCTAATACTTCTTCCTGGTGTTGGAAGAAAAACAGCTAATGTAGTTTTAAATGCTGCATTTAACAAACCAACTATTGCTGTAGATACTCATGTTTTTAGAGTTGGTAATAGAACTGGTCTTTCTAATGGCAAAAATCCTGAACAAGTTGAAAATCAACTTTTAAAAATATTACCCAAAACACATATAAAAAAAGCTCATCATTTAATACTTTTGCACGGAAGATATACCTGCAAGGCCAGAAATCCATTATGTAAAAAGTGTGTAATAAATAAAGTTTGCCTATACAAAGGAAAAAATGAATAAAAAAATATTAGGAATTGGCAATGCAATTGTTGATGTACTTGCAAAAGTAGACGATGAATTTTTAATAAAAAGGAACCTTATTAAGGGTTCCATGAAACTTATTAATAAATCTGA
>JAURIR010000196.1 GCA_030832645.1 Chitinophagales bacterium
GCACAACAGCTATGCCATCACAGGCAAGCCACAGGGTCACTATTATGTTGATCCTGATACTGAGAAATTGATGAAGAGCACCTCGGCTTACGAGCGTCCACAGCCCCATGCTTGTTTTATTTTGTCGGTTGACGATGATTTGGTAAACGAGGGTGGTATCATGGATTTGTGGGTTCGTGAGGCACGTATTTTCAAATACGGATCGGGTGTTGGTACCAACTTTAGCAAAATTCGTGGCTCTGGTGAGAAGTTGAGTGGCGGCGGAACCAGTTCTGGTTTGATGAGTTTCTTGCGCATTGGTGACCGTTCTGCGGGTGCAATCAAGAGCGGCGGTACTACTCGCAGGGCAGCAAAAATGGTTTGCTTGGATTTGGATCACCCCGATGCAATGGAATTCATTCAGTGGAAGAGCACAGAGGAGCGCAAAGTGGCTGCTTTGATTGCTGCTGGATATTCTAACGACTACGAGGGTGAGGCATACAATACAGTGAGCGGACAGAACAGTAACAACTCTGTGCGTATCCCCAACAAATTCTTCCACAAGTTGGAAAAGGGCGAAGATTGGGAATTTACCGCTCGTTCAACC
>JAURIR010000197.1 GCA_030832645.1 Chitinophagales bacterium
AGCTATAAATACATCCATGGATTGAGATCCCCTGTCCCTTTGACCAAGCATCTTGCACGATATTGGTTTGGCCAATGTTAACTACTTGCTCAAGCACATTGAGTTCGCATAATCGATCTAGTCGTTTATGTTGATCATGAATATTACTAAGCTCACGATTATGTTTGTCATGAACATCTTTAATGTGGCGTATCCAATTGTCAGCAATCCCAATCCGAACATTATTCATTGCAGCCTCAATGCCGGAACAGCCATAATGCCCAACCACAATAATATGTTTTACTTTTAATCGATCGATCGCAAACTGAATCACTGATAAGGCATTGAAGTCGGTATGCACCACCATATTGGCAATATTTCGATGGACAAATACTTCACCAGGCTTTAATCCAACGATTTGGTTTGCTGGCACGCGGGAGTCTGAGCAACCGATCCATAGGTACTCTGGGTTTTGTTGATCCACTAAGCGTGAAAAGTAGTCAGGATCATCGTCGGTGACCTTCTTAATCCATGAACGATTTTGTTCAAATAGCCGCTCAAGATCTAGTTTTTTATTAGCAGGCATATGATTTCCGAG
>JAURIR010000198.1 GCA_030832645.1 Chitinophagales bacterium
CGTGATCAGCCAAAAATTGGGCCAATCCGATATCGGTAAGGGGATGTTTTAACAAACCAAGGATAGCGCTCAGCGGACATGTAACCACATCTGCACCGTGTTGCGCGCACTGCACAATGTGCAATGATGTACGCACACTGGCCGCCAGAATTTCGGTTTCGTAACCTTGCACCGCATAAATTTCGGCGATTTGTTTGATCAGGTCCATACCTTCCCAGTTTTGATCGTCGATGCGACCAACGAAAGGAGATAGGTAAGTAGCCCCTGCTTTTGCCGCCAAAATTGCTTGCCCAGCACTAAACACCAAGGTGCAGTTGGTGCGGATACCGCGATCAGAAAAATATTTGATGGCTTTGATACCGTCTTTGATCATGGGGACTTTCACCACGATGTTGGGGTGGAGGGCTGCTAATTTTTCACCTTCCTTCACCATGCCATCGTAATCTGTGCTAATTACCTCTGCGCTCACATCGCCATCAACCATTTCGCAAATGGTTTTGTAATGGTTCAAAACGGCTTCTTCGCTGAAGATGCCCTCTTTGGCCATCAAACTTGGATTGGTGGTAACCCCGTCCAA
>JAURIR010000199.1 GCA_030832645.1 Chitinophagales bacterium
CCAATACCTTGATTTTATAGCGGCACAACCCGTGAAAAGGGTCATGCTTCCTGATACCCTGGGCATTCTTACGCCAGATGAGGTGACCGATTTTATTGGACAAATCATCCCAAAGTATCCAGGCATTCATTTTGATTTTCATGGTCACAATGATTACGACCTTGGTACGGCCAACGTATTGGAGGCAGTAAAATCAGGTGTGCAGGGTATTCACCTTACCGTGAATGGCATGGGTGAAAGGGCGGGGAATGCCCCACTGGCCAGTGCTGTAGCCGTCTTGCACGATTTCTTGCCCAAGGTAAAAACGGGTGTGGTGGAAAAATCAATGTACCAGGTAAGCAGTTTGGTGGAAACCTTCTCTGGTTTTCGCATCCCCGACAACAAACCGATTGTTGGCGAAAATGTGTTTACACAGACGGCAGGAATCCATGCGGATGGAGACAAGAAAAACAACCTTTACCACAACGACCTGATGCCAGAGCGTTTTGCACGCCAGCGCAAATATGCACTCGGCAAAACAAGTGGCAAATCCAATATTGAAAACAACCTTACGCAACTCGGCATTGAGTTGTCTGAT
>JAURIR010000019.1 GCA_030832645.1 Chitinophagales bacterium
AGAAGTTGCAGAAAGAATTTGTGCTGGTCCTGGTTCAAAAGATTATGGAATTATCAGCGTGCTTACTCAGGCATATTTCAAAGCAAAATATTTATTTGACGTTGATGAACAGGCATTCAATCCTCCGCCAAAAGTGAAGAGCGGAGTGATTGCTCTGGAATTTATTGGGAATGTTCATAATATCCAAAGTCATAAAAAATTTTCAATGCTTGTAAAAGCTGCTTTTTCTCAGCGTAGAAAACAATTGCGTAATCCATTAAAACCTTATTTCGATCCGGCTGTTTTAAAAGAAGATATTTTTACAAAGAGAGCAGAGCAATTGTCTGTGCAGGATTTTGTTGATTTGTTAAATATGATGCGATGAAGAAAGTATTGATTACTGCTTTTGCACACGAAGCGTTGAGGGAAGGATTGGTCGCGAGGGGATACGAAGTTGAAGTATCTTCTTCTATTTCCTATGAAGAATTGAAAAAAAATATCCATCAGTATTTTGGTCTGGTCATCACCACTCGTTTATTAATCGATAAATCTTTATTGGATCATGCTTCCAATCTTGTATGGATTGCACGATTGGGAAGTGGAATGGAAATTGTAGATGTTGACTATGCTGCTCAAAAGAATATTATATGTATCAGCAGTCCCGAAGGAAACCGCGATGCTGTAGGTGAACATTGTTTGGGAATGCTGCTTTCGCTTATGCATAACATTCAACGTTCGAGTCAAGAGGTAAAAGAAGGTAAATGGATAAGAGAGGCAAACAGAGGTTGGGAATTGGGTGGTAAAACCGTTGGTATCATTGGATATGGAAATACGGGGTCGGCATTTTCAAAACTTTTAGCACCTTTTGGAGTTACAGTATTAGGGTATGATAAATACAAAACATCATTTGCACATGACCATGTAAGGGAAGCTTCTTTAGAGCAAGTATTGGCATACAGTGATGTTGTAAGCTTGCACTTGCCGCTGAACGATGAAACCTATCATTTTGCGACTACTCATTTTTTTGAATTGATGAAGCGAAAGCCTTACTTCATAAATACTTCAAGAGGTGCGGTTGTGGATACCAGCTCGCTGATTGATGCCCTGGATCGATCGTTGATTGCCGGTGCTGGTTTGGATGTAATTGAAAATGAAGATTTTGCGACGCATAGCGACCTGGAAAAAAGCCTATTGGGAAATATGGTAAAAAGAGATAATGTAATCATCACACCCCATATTGCAGGATACAGCCACGAAGCCTTGTTGAAGATGGCCGAGGTTGTTTTGAATAAATTGGACATCGGGATCAAAAACAGATTTTAAAGAATTTATCTACCTTTGCATTACAGCAACGCCCCAGATCACTCTGAGGCGTTGCTATTTTTTTCAACCCCAACTAAATTAGGATGTTATGAGTGTTATGTACGTGACAAAAGAAACACTGGAACAAATGAGGGCGGAACTTCATAAGATGAAAACGGTCGAAAGACCCGCAGCTTCCAGGGCCATTGCTGAAGCTAGGGAGAAGGGCGATTTGAAAGAAAATGCTGAATACGATGCGGCAAAAGAAGCACAAGGTTTATTGGAGGCCAGGATTTCTCGTATGGAGTCTGAGTTGGCCAACGCGCGTATATTAGATGCCTCTGAAATTGATACCAGCAAAGTATCTATACTCACCAAAGTAACCATTACGAACAAGGCCACTAAAAAGTCGATGACCTATCAAATCGTTTCGGAAAAAGAAGCAGATCTTAAACTTCAAAAAATATCTGTTACTTCTCCAATCGGGAAAGGCCTCTTAGGGAAGAAAGTAGGCGACGAAGCAGAGATACAGGCACCCAACGGAAAGATTACTTTCTCCATCGATCATATAACTATATAAACATGTCGAGTATTTTCACCAAAATCATCCAGGGTGAAATTCCCTCCTACAAGATTGCAGAGAACGAACATTTCTATGCATTTTTGGATGTTTTTCCATTGGTGCCAGGGCATACTTTGGTAGTTCCAAAAATAGAAACAGATTATATTTTCAATCTAAGCGATGCAGAATTGAACGAATTACTTACTTTCTCAAAGCCCATTGCTAAAGCCATTGAAAAAGCTTTCCCTTGCAAGCGTGTTGGCATTGCGGTGATCGGCTTGGAAGTGCCCCATGCTCATATGCACTTGGTTCCCATTGATTCTGCCGACGACTTGAATTTTACCCGTGACAAGTTGAAGCCAACTCAAGACGAGCTGCTTGCAGCACAAACAGCCATTTTACGCCATCTCAATAATGCTTAATTATTTTTTAGCTATCCTCTCAGGGTGTTGTTGAACGAATGCCGCCCAGCTAGAAGTTTTCTTAGAGGATTTTTTCTTTGGAGCCGATTTTGGAACTGTAATTCCGTGGCCATTGAATTGATGGCAGACGGCTACTGCCAATGCGTCGGAGGCATCAAAGTATTTGATGGTATTTTTTAACCGCATGATTGAGTTCAGCATTTTCCAAATTTGCTCTTTGGTGGCATTTCCATTTCCTGTAATAGACTGCTTAACTTTTTTGGGAGAATATTCAGCCACTTCAATTTGATTAGACATAGCAACAGCGATCGCCACACCCTGTGCCCTTCCTAGTTTCAGCATGCTCTGAACATTTTTACCAAAAAAAGGTGCTTCAATAGCCATCGCATCTGGATGGTAGGTATCAATTAATTGCTGAATGGTTTGATTGATGATCCCCAAGCGTTCAAACATATCTTTTTTACCATTTAGTTTCAATACATCCATTTCCAACATCTCTATTTGATTTCCGTTGGTTTGGATAATACTGAAACCCATTATGACTGTTCCTGGGTCGATTCCTAAAATAATTCTACTTTTCCGGTTCAAGAGAGATCAATTAACAGGTGAGAAGAAACAAAAATATCAAATTAATCATCAATTATGGACTCGGTCCTGTTTTGTTGCTGCTCATTGTATATGATCTATGGAAGCAGCTCTCCCAACAAGAATTTCTGGTAAACAATACTTCAAATTGGATAGCCGCAATACTTCAAAATGGAGTAGGATTATTCCTTTTAGCCCTTCTCTTGATGTTTTTTCAATGGGTTATCGAGGCCATTAAATGGAAAATATTGATCAAACCACTTGTTGATGTTCCGTTGTTGCCCAGTATCAAAATGATTTTTTCTGGACTCTCTTTTTCAATGGTTACTCCTAATCGGGTGGGAGAGTTTATCGGTAGAGTGATGCATCTTCCAGCCGAAAAAAGAGGAACCGCAAGTATCCTGACTTTTTACGGCAGCTTTCTTCAATTTGTAGTTTATTGTTTGTTGGGAACAGTTTCGTTGTTCATGTTAACGGCGTATTACCCTGCTGTTAAAGGGCATGTATTGCTATACAACATAATCGTACTGTTGAAATATATTTCTCCTTTTATTTCCTTTGGAGGATTGATCATACTTCTGAATTTTTCATTTTTTAGCAGATTTATTTTTCTGTTACCGTTTTTAAAAAAATTCCAACATGCTGCAAATGGATTGGATGCTATTCAGCTATCACACTGCATCTATTTACTTTTGTTAACCGTTTTGCGTTGCCTGGTCTTTATTTTTCAATACTGGTTGATATTCAAGTGGCTTGGTGTTGAGTTAGTCTGGACAGAGGTATATATTGGTGTTACAATCATGGTATACTGGTTAGCCATTCTTCCTACCATCTCCTTTTTGGAAGTAGGGCTCCGATGGGAATTTTCTATTCTATTATTTTCGGTATTTATAAACAACCCCCTGGGTGTTACCATAGGAACTACAATTATTTGGTTAATGAATATTGTTTTTCCGGCAATTATAGGTTCTGTATGGATCACCCTGAGGCCAAGAAACATCCAATAGGAGATTGATGCAAAACGAATTGTTATCAATCCAAACTCATTGGTTTTTCCATTAGAAGCGTTCTATCTTTGCACTATGAATGCATCTGTGCGAATCCCTTTATTGGCTATCCTATTATTTGTTTCTGTTTCACTTACGGCCGACAACGATTTTTGTGGAGTAGACAATTTGTCTTTCAATGGAAACGAGCAAATCAATTTCAAAATATTTTACAATGTAATTGGTTTATACGTGGATGCAGGAACGGCATCCTTTACCATTAGCAATACCAAGTTGAACGGGAATCCCGTTTATCATATTGTTGGTTTAGGAACATCCAATCCTTCCTACGATTGGATTTTTCGGGTGAGGGATCGTTACGAAACATATATTGATACAAGTTCTCTAAAGCCCTATCGTTTTGTACGACATGTGGAGGAGGGCGGATTTAGAAAAGATGAGCTGGTAACGTTTAATCATCAGGCGCAAACAGCTGTTTCAGCCAAAGGCACTTTCAAAGTGCCCAATTGTATACAAGATGTATTGAGTGCGATATACTATGCAAGGAATATTGACTTTTCAAAACACGCAGTAGGTGAAAAAATTCCTTTTAGTATGTTCATCGACGACGAAGTATTTAATTTATATATCCGTTACCTCGGCAAGGAAGTCATAAAAACCAAATACGGAATATTTAATGCAATCAAGTTTAAACCTATGTTGATCAGTGGAACGGTATTCAAAGGTGGAGAGGTAATGACAGTATGGGTTTCGGACGATGGCAATCACCTGCCATTGAGAATTGAAAGTCCCATCAGTGTAGGGAGTGTAAAAATCGACATGATGAAATACAAGAACCTGCGCTACCCTTTCAGCTCACTAATTGCATGGAGATAATTAAAGGGCATCAAAATCTACGATTTCTCCCTTGCTATATCCCTTTTCATTTTTTTGTACCCTGCAACAAGTAATAGAAGAATCGTGTTCAAAAAATAGGATATGATTGTTTTCTACAGCCTCTTGTAGGTAGCGTTCTTTTTCTATCAATGTCTCCATTGGATACATATCATATCCCATGATATACGGCAATGGAATATGCGCTGCTGTTGGGATGAGATCTGCCATATAAGAGACTAGATATTCTTTGTAGTGTATGATGGGAAGCATCATATTTTTGGTATGGCCGTTTGCAAAAAGAATATCTATATTTTTTGTGAAGGAAGTTGTACCGCCTTCGTTCTCCTCAATAAATTTCAATACTCCGTGTTGTTGAAGTGGCAATAGATTCTCTTTCAGAAAAGATGCTTTTTCCCTGGCATTGGGGTGAATGGCCCATTCCCAATGAGAGCGGCAAGTCCAATAGGTAGCATGGGGAAAGGTAGGTTTCAGCTCTTTATTGACGGCGCCTCCGCAATGATCAAAATGCAAATGCGTTAGAATCACATCCGTGATATCTTCTTTTTCAAATCCTTTTTCTTGTAATGAGGATAAAAGATTTTTACCGGAGGGATAGTAGTGTTGGAAAAATTTTTCTGATTGTTTATCGCCCATTCCCGTGTCGATTAAAATCCTTCTATTTTCGTCTACTACCAACATGCATCTCATGGCGAAGGTGCAAAGATTGTTTTCGTCTGCCGGAATCAATTTTTGCCAGAGAACCTTGGGCACGACTCCAAACATGGCACCGCCATCTAATTTAAATTGTCCAGCATCAATGGAATAAACTTGCATACTTGTCCTTGGTTATTACTCTTTTGGTATACAGCAATGAAAAGAAACTTGCTATAAAAAACAACATCAAAACTAAGATGGAATTTCGGATACTGCCGGTCAATTCTTCGTTTCTTGCAAACAGAAACAATCCAATTGTCAATGCTATTTTTTCGGTTACATCGTAGAAACTAAAGTAAGAAGTTGTGTCCTCTGTAGGGGGTATTAATTTTGAATAGGTACTTCTTCCGATGGTTTGTATGCCACCCATTACTAAGCCAACACAAGCCGCTAAAATATAAAACTCTGTCTGTGATTGAATAAAGTATCCCCAGAGGCAAATACCAATCCAAATAAATACAGCTACTACCAGGGTGTAAATATTTCCAATGAATTTTGAAAGTTTGCTCATCAATAGTGCCCCAACGAGTGCCACCAGTTGAATCAAGATAATCGTCATGATCAATTTGGGCTCGTCTTCGGGCTTTGGAAAAATCTCCTTTTTACTGAAACTTGCTGCAACCAGCATCACTGTTTGTACTCCTACACTGAATAGAAAAAAAGAAAGTAAGTATCTTTTCAAGGCAGGAATTTGTTTTGCCTGGTTCCAAACCAATTTTAATTCATGGAATCCATTTACCAGTATATGTTTTTTTAATGTCTTGTTCTGCTCTGTGTTGGAAGGGAGGGCCTTGAATGTTATCTGAGAAAATCCCAGCCACCAGCATCCCACTAATACAAACGAAATACGAGGTGCGAGTGATTTATTGGCAGGGTCTATTCCGAATAAATCGGGTTTTAAAATAATTACAAAACAGATCAGTTGCAATAGAACACTTCCAATATATCCCATTGCAAATCCTTTGGCACTCAATCCGTCTCGTTCCTCTGGAGTTGCGATATCGGGTAAATACGAGTTGTAAAACACGAGACTGCTCCAAAAGCCCAATGCAGCCAAGGCAAAAAAGATGATACCCCATTCAATCTTTTCGGGTGTGAAGAAAAATAGCATGGAACATGCGAGCGATCCCATGATCACAAAAAATCGCATGAACGCTTTTTTATTTCCTCTGTAGTCTGCAATGGATGATAGTATGGGGGAGGTAAAGGCAACAATGAAAAAGACAATTGCAAGTGCATAATTCTGCAAGGCAGTATTAATAAATTGGAATCCAAAAAAATCGACATACGATTGTTCCTCGGAATTACTGCTGGTAATTGCGACATAATATGCTGGGAAAATAGTGGATGTGATGACGAGATTGTAGACACTGTTTGCCCAGTCGTACATCGCCCAAGCAGATTGTATTTTTTTTCTGTTTTGCATATACTATTGTTCAATAGTAAGATAAGCAAAAGAAATCAATTCAATTAATGGGATACTTCGTTTACAGATAACTTACCAGTAACAATCAGTGCAAATAGTATAAGTCCTAAAATGATTCTATACCATCCAAATATTTTGAAGCCATTGACTTTCAAAAACTGAATGAAAAAACGAATGGCCAGTAGGGCAACTACAAACGCAATGATACTTCCCAGAAGAAGGACGGTTATACCGTCGGTATTTAATAGGGCGGGTTCTTCTTTCCAAATATCATAGATACTTTTTGCAGTAGCTGCAAACATGGTTGGAACAGCCAGAAAAAAGGAGAATTCTGCGGCGGCACTTCTGCTCAGCTTTTGTTGCATCCCGCCGATAATAGTTGCAGCACTTCTGCTGAGTCCGGGTAATAGTATTGCAAGTACTTGATAGCAGCCAATAAAGAAAGATTTTTTGTAATTGATTTTTTCTTCGCTTTCGATTTCAGATTCTTTGAACCAATTGTCTACAAAGAGCAATACGATACCTCCTCCAAAAATTACACTGGAAATGAAGAGAGGGCGTTCTAAAACTTGATCAATATGTTTTTTAAAAATTGCACCAAATGCTAGAGCAGGAATGATGGCAATGAGGAGTTTTATGTAAAAATCTATACTCTTGAAGTTGATAAACTTTTTCCAATACAATACCACTACTGAAAGTATAGCACCAAGTTGAATGACAATTTCAAAAAGTTTGGTAAATGGATCACTGGCAGTTTTAAACAACGCAGATGCTATGGCCATATGGCCGGTAGACGAGACAGGAAGAAATTCTGTGATGCCTTCGATTATGGCTAAAACAATGGCTTGGAAATGACTCATGAATAGCTTTATTTGCTCTTCTTCATGATGGCAAATACCTCAATGAGTAATCCAACAACAATTAAAATTGGCGCCAAGGTTATTCTTCTAAAACCATATACTTCCGCTTCATTGAAGACATTTGGATCGGCGCTCTTGCCTCCAATCATCAGAAATGCGCCGATGACAATCGCAATGATACCAATGAGCATCCAAAGCAAATTGTCTTTTCCAAACAGGGGAGTATTTTTTGTTTCCATGATGTATGTATTAATAAAGGTCGTCTAATTTCATTTTTAAATACTTGGTTACACTTCTGTGTGTGCTGATAAAGGTAATGCTTATGCCAATTAGAATCAGTGCTAAGAAGAGCAAAAACAAACTGGTGGTATCTTTCAATGCCTTTATCTCGGGCAGCCACCAATTTTCTACAGCATAGGTTAATATTAAAATTGCTGTAATCGCCATCAGTGCACTGATCAATCCATTGATAATGGCTTTTTTATCAAATGGCTTGGAGATGAACCACCTGGTTGCACCCACCATTTGCATGGTTTTAATCAGAAAGCGGTTGGAAAACATTGCAAGTTTGATGGTATTGTCAATCAAAATAATAACAATCAGTGCCAAAATACCTGCCAATGCCAAAAGAAAGTATCCTGTTTTTCTCACTACATTGTTCAAATTCGTAACCACTGCATCTGGATATTTTACTTCACTGATAATGAAGTTTTTCATGATTTCTGTGGTAATCACCTTAAGGCTATCCTTGTTTACGTAGGAGGGCTCCAAATAAAAATCAATACTGGCAGGCAGGGGGTTGTAATCCAATACCTTGTTCCAATCTTGGTTGCCATCTCCAATAAATGTCTGTCTCGCTTTTTCTTTGGTAATGAATTCTACATTACGGGCGTAGGGCTTTGCCTTGATGATATTTTTTACGACTTCGATTTCTCTCTCCGGGCTCCCTTCTCTTACAAATGCATGTACTTGCACACTTCCTTTGAAATAGGTTTCCAGTTTACTTGTATTAATAACCAACCATCCCAGTATACCCAATATGAACAATACCAAGGCAACTCCCAAAATTGCCATAAAGTAGGAGGGTTTGCTTCTTTTCATCGATGCTTTGCCCTGTGCTGTCATCATTGACTTCGAATTTTAATGGATTATTGAATTAGACCCTCAAAAATAACAATTTTAAGGGGTTTGCGTACCTTTGCCCTTCCTTAAAATAAAGGTTTTCATTACATGGAATATGCATTCAGCGATATAGAAAAAAAGTGGCAAGACAGTTGGAAGAAAAACAATGCATACACCGTTTCCAATACTTCACAACGCCCCAAGTACTACGTGCTAGACATGTTCCCTTACCCGAGTGGAGCCGGACTCCATGTTGGGCATCCATTGGGCTATATTGCGAGTGATATTTTCAGCCGGTACAAGCGCCTAAAAGGATTCAATGTGCTCCATCCCATGGGATACGATTCTTTTGGATTACCAGCCGAACAATATGCTATCGAACATGGAATACCTCCTGCTATTTCAACCGATCAAAATATTGCAACGTTCAGATCTCAGCTGGATAAAATTGGATTTTGTTACGACTGGAGCAGAGAAGTACGCACATCCAACAAAGAATACTATACCTGGACACAATGGATTTTTCTCCAATTATTCGATAGCTGGCTCGATCGGGCTCAGCAAAAAGCAAGAAGAATTGATGAGTTGAAAACGATTTTCAACAAAGAGGGAAATGCTTTTCATGTTTGTCCTGGTGACCGCTCCATTGTTTTTTCTGCTGCAGAATGGAAAAGTTTTAACGACAAGCAACAATCGGATATTCTTATGCACTACCGTATTGCCTATTGTGGTATCGGCGAAGTGAATTGGTGCGAAGCATTGGGAACAGTATTAGCAAATGACGAAGTGATCAATGGCGTAAGTGAACGTGGCGGACATCCTGTGGTGAAGAAAAAGTTACGTCAATGGTATTTGCGTATTACCGAGTATGCGGAGAGATTGTTGACGGGCCTCGATACGGTTGATTTCAGTGATAGCATGAAAGAAATGCAATCCAATTGGATTGGTAAAAGTTATGGAGCAGAAATTGAGTTTGATCTGATTTCTTCCAATACATCCTTTATTCAACAAAAATTAAAAGTATACACCACCAGGCCCGATACCATTTTTGGAATCGATTTTATGGTGATTGCTCCTGAACACGAATTGGTTAATAAAATTACCAGTGCCGATCAGGCCACTGCTGTAAAAGAATATATTGAATATGTGAACAGCAGAAGTGAACGCGAGCGAATGGCAGAGAAGAAAATATCGGGTGTTTTTACAGGAGCCTACTGTCAGCATCCTTTCGAGGATAAAAAAATTCCCGTTTGGATCAGTGAATATGTTTTAGCAGGATACGGAACCGGTGCTATCATGGCAGTTCCATGTGGTGACGAGCGAGATTTCAAGTTTGCGCAACATTTCAATATTCCTATCACCAATATTATTGGAAATCATTACGACGGATCAGAAGCCAATCCCACCAAAGATGCCATTTTACAAAACAGTGGTTTTTTAAATGGATTGAAAATGGCCGATGCAATTGGAGTTGCGATCGATCAATTGGAGTCGATGGGCATTGGTAAGCGACAAACAAATTATAAGATGCGCGATGCGGCATTCAGCCGTCAGCGTTATTGGGGAGAACCTTTTCCGATTGTGTGGAAGGACGACATGGCCATCCCCCTTGATGCATCAGAATTACCAGTAGAACTTCCTGCTATGACGGATCTTCGGCCCGGACCGGATGCGCAAGGGCCTCTAGCAAACTTGCCGGAATGGACAAGTTTTCAGGGGGGTACACGCGAAGTGAATACCATGCCTGGGTATGCAGGAAGCAGTTGGTATTTCCTACGCTACATGGATCCATTGAACGAAAAAGAATTTTGTAGCAGGGCAGCAAGTGATTACTGGGGTCAAGTTGATTTATATATTGGTGGAACCGAACATGCTGTGGGGCATCTGTTGTATTCTAGAATGTGGACCAAAGTATTATTTGATCTGGGATACATAGGTTTCGACGAACCATTCAAGCGGTTGGTAAACCAAGGAAAAATCGGTGGTGATTCCCGATTGGTCTACCGCATCCGTGGTACCAAACAATTTGTTTCTGCAGGATTGAAAGATCAATATACTACCGATGAATTGCACGTGGATGTGAGCCTGGTAGATGGATTTGAGCTGAATACTGAAGCCTTCAAAAGATGGAAACCGGATTTTTCTGATGCAACGTTTATTACCGAAAACAATAGTTACTTGTGCGGTACGCGTCAAGAAAAAATGAGCAAACGCTATTTCAATGTGGTCAATCCAGATGATATAGTAAATAAATACGGTGCCGATACATTCCGTATGTATGAAATGTTTTTAGGCCCTGTTGAGCAAGACAAGCCTTGGGATACAAAAGGTATCGAAGGTGTACATCGGTTCATTAAAAAATTCTGGAGACTTTTCTACGATGCAGAAAAAGGGTTGATTGTTACCAATGAACCTCCTAAAGACGAAGCATGGAAGGCATTTTATAAGATGTTGAAGAAAGTAGAAGAGGACACAGAAAAATTTTCTTTTAATACAGCGGTGAGTGCCTTTATGATTGGAGTAAATGAATTGACTGATTTATCATGTCGTTCTACTCAATTGTTGGAAAAATTTCTGGTAGTATTATCACCATATGCACCTCATATTTGCGAAGAGTTGTGGAGTGCAATTGGCGCTGAGGGTTCCGTATTGGACGCCAGCTATCCCCTTGTAGAAGAAAAATATTTAGTAGAAACTTCCAAGGAATATCCAGTTGCCATCAATGGTAAAACTAGGACCACCCTGATGGTTGATTTGACTGTTACTCAGTCGGAGATCGAGCAACTGGTGCTGGCGGATACCATCGTTCAAAAGTGGTTGGATGGAAAGCCTCCCAAAAAAATCATCTATGTGAAAAACAAGATGATCAATGTAGTTATCTAATCCAGATCTTCTTCCTCTTCATTCCCTAGGAATCATGTAATTTCATGGTATGATGAATCCACATTTGGATCCGAACGCTGCCCCGGGAATTACTGGTGATAATGAATTCGAAAACACTATTCGTCCTATCAGTCTGGAAGACTTCTCTGGCCAACCAGGCATCATCGATAATCTGAAAGTTTTTATCAAGGCCGCTCAGCTCCGCGGAGAGTCGCTTGATCATGTGTTGTTTCACGGACCACCCGGATTGGGAAAAACTACTTTGTCGCGCATCGTTGCAAGAGAAATGGGAGCCAATATCAAGGAAACTTCAGGACCAGTGATCGAGAAACCAGCTGATTTGGCGGGGCTCCTAACCAGCCTGGAAACAAACGATGTGTTGTTTATAGATGAGATTCATCGGTTGAGTAATGTGGTGGAGGAATATCTCTACTCTGCAATGGAAGATTTCAAAATTGATATCATGATTGATGGCGGTCCAAGTGCCAAAACCATTCAAATCAATTTGAATCCTTTTACCCTTATTGGGGCTACTACAAGAAGTGGATTGCTGACAGCACCTTTGTTATCTCGTTTCGCAATCAAGTCTCGATTGGAATATTACAACAGCGAAGTGTTGGAAAAAATCATTGTGCGATCTGCCGGTATTTTGAATACCAAAATCACCTCCGATGCAGCAAAAGAAATTGCCTGCAGGAGTCGTGCTACTCCACGAATCGCCAACGGTCTTTTAAAGCGGGTTAGAGATTTTGCTCAGGTTTTAGGGAATGGAGTTGTGAGTTTGGATATCACACAACATGCGTTGAAGGCTTTGCAAGTGGATGATCATGGATTGGATGAAATGGATAATAGAATATTGGCAACGATCATCGATAAATTCAAAGGCGGACATGTTGGGCTGGGTACTCTGGCAACAGCAGTAGGAGAGGAAGCAGGTACCATCGAAGATGTGTACGAGCCTTTCCTTATACAAGAAGGTTTTTTACAGCGCACTATGCGGGGGAGAGAAGTTACTGTACGTGCTTACGAGCATTTAGGAAGAGCACCAAGAGCAGGCAGCGAAAATTTACTCTTTTAATTTCAGCGCGATCAGGATTTTACAATTAGCCTGAAACCATTTCCATGGATGTTGACGATTTCCACGTTAGCATCGTCTTTCAAATATTTTCTGAGTTTAGCAATGTATACATCCATGCTTCTTCCATTGAAGTAATTATCGTTGCCCCAAATTTTCTTCAAAGCCAATTCCCTCTGTAGCAGGTCGTTCTTGTATTCGCTTAACATTTTAAGCAATTCATTTTCTTTTGGCGAGAGCGTTACTTTGCTACCTTCTATGGAAAGCTCTCTTAATTTTGGGATAAAGTGGTATTTACCCAAATCGTATTCAATATTTTCTTGCTCTTTGTGTTGTTCCTCGTTTCTTTTCAAGATTGCTTTGATCTTGAAAAGCAAAAGTTCGGAGTCAAAAGGTTTAGTGATGTAATCATCTGCTCCAAGTTTATAACCTTTGATTTGATCTTCTTTCATAGATTTTGCAGAGAGAAAGAACAACGGAATATCCGGATTGATATCCCTGATTTCTTCTGCAAGAGCAAAACCATCCATTTTGGGCATCATTACATCCAAAAGGCAGATGTCGAACTTTTCTCTTTGAAAAGCTGCGAGTCCCAATCTACCGTCTCTTTCCAATACAACTTCAAATTCATTCAACTCTAAGAAGTTCTTGAGTACGAGTCCAAGGTTCGCGTCGTCTTCGCACAGTAGAATTTTATGTTTTGATTGAGATGACATATTGCTTGTTTTAGACAAAATAAATTGAAGTTGAGGATAAGTATCGCTGATCCAGAATAAAATTTTGTTAAACAGCCATGTTTTTTGGAATTTGCTATCAAGAAATAAATTCAACCATATGCGACTGACTTCTGACAATACGTTTAAAAAATTAATTGTGATAGGCGACAGGGTTCTGATACGCCCCTCGAAACCAAACGAAAAAACCGAAAGTGGACTGTATCTTCCACCAGGGGTGCAGGAGAAAGAAAAGGTTCAGCAGGGGGTGGTTGTAAAAACCGGTCCAGGTTTCATCATTCCCATGCCTGTTGAAGAGGAGCCTTGGAAAAGCGATGACGAGAAGGTCAAGTATATACCGTTACAGGCCAGAGAGGGTGATCTTGCAATTTTTCTGGTCAGTTCAGCTACTGAAATTGTTTACGAGGGTAATAAATTCTACATTATTCAACAAAGTGCAATATTGATGCTTGAAAGAGAGGAGGAAATGTAGAAATTTCTAAAAATGAACATTATTTTGAATATTATCTAACAAATGTTCGTTTTTTACCCATTTTTATTTGGTGAAAAAAGGTTACAAATGTGATTTTAGGACCGATTTTTAAAAAAATGGATTTTTATTTTAAAAATTTTGGACTTTTTATATGACAAATATGATTTGTATACATACCTTCACAATGGTTTTTCATAGGATATTGGATTTTAAAACGGGCTGGATTTCTATCCTGGCCCTTTTTTATTTCATTACTAATTTGCCATTTCTGTTCAATTGAATCAGGCCCTCTTCTTGCAATATTATTAACGATTCTTTTATAACTGACTTTTCTATACCTAGAATTAATTCTAGTTCTGCTATTGTTCGTTCATGTGATTGCAATTCTTTTTTAATTTTTTTAGTTAGTTCGAAAATGACTTTTTTATCTGTAGCTGATTTATTGGTAGAGAGACAGAAGTCGCATTTCCCGCATGCAACATTGTTTGTATCCCCGAAGTAATTTGATAACACAATCGATCTGCATTCTAATGACTCGGTATAGTATATCATTTTTTCAATGCGGTTGGTATATTCTTTTTTTCTTTCCTGATAGAGAGGATAGTTAATATGAAGTTCTTCCGATACAATTCTATCTTCTAAAAAAACAATCTGTGTAGTTTCCTTGGCAGCGAGGTACTCGATGATGCCTTTTTGATGAAGCTTCATCAAATCGGTTTTCACATACGTGATATCCGTTTTAAGTAACCAGGCGAGTTGTTTTTCATTTATTTTGATTGCTACATCAAATATTCCGCCATAGGTTCTTAATAATAATTTAATAAGAGGCTCTAGTGCAGGATATTCTTTCTCAAAACTTTCCAGTGATGTTCGATCGGATAGAAATACGACAGTTGACGGAGAAAATACTTGGTCTTGGTAATGTATGATTCCTTCCTGTTTCAATGTTTCCAGACTATAGAGTACTTCATTCAAACTTACTTTGAAAGAATTCAGAAACAGTTGCATATCAAAATCGAAATTCATTCCTTTTCCACTTCCGGATGGAAGTTGACAATAATTTCCGAGTGCTTTGTATACTTTTCGAATCGTAGCAATGCTGGGAAACTTTGTTTCAGGCAATAATTTAAGTTCTTCCAATTCTTGTTTTCTAAATAGTAAAACCGCTTCTGCATATTGTTCGTCTCTTCCTGCTCTGCCGGCCTCTTGGTAGTAGTTTTCAAGACAATCTGGAACATCCATGTGCACGACCAAGCGAACATCCGGTTTGTCAATCCCCATTCCAAACGCATTCGTACATACTATGCAGGGTGTGATTCCTGCTATCCAGTCTTGTTGTTTTTCTGAACGTTGTTCCTGCGTGAGTCCTGCATGGTAGAAATCAGCCTTGAGTTGAAATTGATTCAACAAATCAGAGAACTCTTTTGCTCTTCTTCTGGTTTTACAATAGACAATACTGGAGCCTGATGCATGCTTAATGAGTTGAATCAGTGTATTGATTTTATCTTCTGTTTGGATGTTTTTATAGGCAAGATTTTCTCTTTTGAAGGATCCAAAAAATATGGATGGTTGATGAAGTTGTAATTTATCAGCGATATCTATTTTCACTTTTGGAGTTGCCGAGGCTGTCAATGCAATGATAGGTACATTGTCTAACAACGGTTTGATATCAGCTATTTTTAAATAGGAGGGCCTAAAATCATATCCCCATTGAGAAATACAATGCGCCTCATCAATTGCCAGAAGTGTAACAGGAAAATCCGGTAATCGTTCTAAAAATCTTTTATTGCCCAGTCGTTCAGGAGATATGTAGAGAAATTTCAATTCGTTCTCTTCGCAGGCATCCATGATGTCGTCTATTTCACTCAGGCTCAATCCAGTGGTTATGGCCTTGGCTGCAATATGCATTTTATTCAGACGTTCAACCTGATCTTGCATCAAAGCAATCAATGGGGACACAACCAGGCAAGTTCCTTTTGATAAAAGAGCCGGAACTTGAAAACAGATGGATTTTCCTCCACCCGTCGGAAGGATGGCAAGTGTATCCTTTCCATCAACGATGGATTGAATGATTTGCTCCTGCAGGGGTCTGAAGGAATCATATCCCCAATACTTTTTCAACACTTCTCTTGGGGTCATTTCAGACATGGATCAAATTACCTTTTTTATGAATAGTCGAACTGAATTAATGGCCAATACTACATCGCTCAATCCCATGACCAGCGCACCAAATGTTGGCGTGAGCAACCCAAACGCCGCTACTGGAATAGCAATGATATTATAAAAGAATGCCCAAAATAAATTTTGTTTGATGGTAATATAAGTATGCTTTCCCAATCCGAGTGCAGTGGGTAATTTTTTTAAACCTGCATTCATTAGTACCACCTGTGCGCTCTGAATGGCAAGTTGCGAAGCTTCGCTCAATGATATGCCGATGGTGGCTTTTGCCAATGCAGGAGCATCGTTGATGCCATCTCCCACCATAGCGGTAGGTGTTTCCTTGTTAAGCGCGGTGATGATCTTGAGTTTTTCTTCTGGACTCTGCTCGGCATATATTTCATCTAAACCCAATTCGTTTTGAATACGCAGGCATTTTTCTTTTCTGTCTCCGCTCAACAAGATGGTTTTTAAGTTCATCTTTTTCAAGTAGGTAATTACCTCTTTCGCTTCTGTTCGAATTTCGTCCTGCACATCCAGCCAACCAATCAATACGTTGTTCCTTACGATGTATACATTATGATTGCCTTCCGTTGTAAGTTCTTTTGCTATTTTATACGAACCGGCCCAGTATTCGTTTCCTTCGTTATCGATTCCTTTCATTCCAATGCCTTTGACTTCTTCAATCGATTTCCATCTGATCTCTTTATTCGTCTTAAATGAAGTTGTAATGGAAACAGCAATGGGATGAGTAGAGTATTTTTCTAAAGAGAATACAATTGATTTGAATTGATCTTCGTCTACTCCATTGATTTGGTAATCAGACATCGTAAATGAACCTGTTGTAAGTGTACCTGTTTTATCAAAAACAATCTGCCTGATATTTTTGAAATTTTCTAAACTGGTTGCATTTCTGAATAAGATACCAGTTCTTGCTGCCCTTCCCAATCCAACTGCAATGGCCGCAGGTGTCGCGAGCCCCATAGCACAGGGGCAAGCAATAACCAGTACTGCGATGCTGCGCATGAGTGCAGGCGTGAATTCTTTTAGATAGATGTAGTTGCCTATGAATGTGAGTAAGGCAACGGAGATTACTATCGGCACAAATATGCCACTTATTTTATCTGCCAGGTGCTGAATAGGTGGTTTCTCGCCCTGTGCTTGCTTTACTAAATTTAAGATACCCGATAAGACCGTATCATCTCCCACCGCAGTTACTTGTGCTTTCACCGAACCAGATTCGAGAATACTTCCCCCAATAATTTTATCTTTTGCTTTTTTATGAATAGGAATCGTTTCCCCTGTCAGCAATGATTCGTTTACATGGGAATCTCCCCATAATATTTTACTATCGATAGGAACTTGCTCGCCACTTCTAATTAGAATTAAGTCACCTACTTTGAGTTGGGTATTTTCAATAGGCAAGATCACCTCCTGATGATTTTCATCAAAAGCAATCATGTTCGCCATCACTTTTTGTGATTTCATCAATGCCTTCAGTGCTCGTTGAGTGGATTGCATTGAGGCATCTTCTAAATAGTTGCCGAAAAATACCAATGTAATGATGGTTGCAGCCGTTTCATAAAAGAGAAATTCATCTGCCTGCCCTATCAGCGTTCCGAGTAAACTATATAAAAAGGCTGCAGAGGCTCCCAATGCCACTAACACATTCATGTTGGGCATTTTATTTCGAATGCTAATAATGGCACTTTTCCCAAAGAAATTCATTCCCACAATAAAAACCGGTAAACACAACCCAAGTTGAACCCATGGATTCATCAACCAATGAATGTGGATGATTGATTCCAGCATATGCAACATGAGGATTAAAGTAAACGGCAAGCAGAAAAGAAAGCGGTGAAGGGTAGTAGAAAGAAAAGGTCTTTTTGGGGTAGTTCCCTCCAGGGGTTTATCAATGACATGATATCCCAAATCATCAATCCCTTTTTTAATCTCGTCTGTCTTGGAAGATTCCAGCATGTCAAAGGAAACATCCCCATCAATTGGGTTCACCCGAATATTTGACATGCCTTTTTTGTCGAGGTACTTATTAATGGTAAGTGCACAATTTGCACAGGTCATTCCTTCCACTTTCCACTTGACTGTTTCCATACCACAAAATTACAGATTAAATTACCTTCGCAGTATATGCATCTCTTGAAAAGAACCTTCAAATTGAGTGAGTTGGATGATGTTGCTCATGCAATCATTAAGATCATCCCACCCAGTCGTGTGATTTGTTTCGAAGGGGAATTGGGTGCAGGTAAAACCACTCTGATTAAAGCCATCTGTAAGCAGTTGGGAGTAATCGACCATGTTAGCAGTCCTACTTTTTCTCTTTTAAATTGTTATCATACCACCCCAGGAAGTGATTTTGATCAGGTGGTTCATATTGATTTGTATAGAATTTCCACCGAAGAGGAAGCTTACCGCGCTGGCATCGAAGAATATTTTTACAGCAATGCCCTTTGTCTGGTGGAATGGCCGCAGAAAGCTTTCGGTTTATTACCCGATAATTATATGACCGTGCGCCTCAGTTCTGTGCATTATGATGAGCGTTTCATTGAAATCATTTCATCGGAAAAATGAGTATCTTCAATTGTATTTTTAATCGATGGCGAAAAAACCTTTTGTTAGTACAAGTATCAGCTACGAAACGTTAGAGGAAACGCTTGATATCAAGCCTGCTGCTTCCTCCCTGTCCATTGCTATTCCCAAGGAAAGTGAATTTCAGGAAAATAGAATTGCGCTTACTCCCGATGCGGTTGGAGTGTTAGTGAACAATGGCCACATGGTTTCGGTTGAACATAAAGCAGGCGAAGGTGCACATTTTTCGGATTCGGATTATGCAGACGCAGGAGCAAGAATCATACACGATAAAAAAGAAATTTTTACCAGTGATATGATTGTGAAATCTGCTCCCGTTTCTGATAAGGAGCTTCCCTTGCTATCTGTGGGACAAACCATTATTTCTCCTATTCATCTCCCTGTTATGAAAACACATATTTTGGAGAAGATGATGGAGAAAAAAGTAACGGCCTTGTCTTTTGAGAATTTGAAAGACGAATCAGGTCACAATCCTATCGTTCGAAGCATGAGTGAAATTGCCGGAAGTGCGGTGATGCTGATTGCAGGACAATACTTGAGCAGTGCCAACAATGGTAAAGGGATGTTGTTGGGCGGTATTTCTGGTATTCCCCCTACAAAAGTTATTATTATAGGCGCAGGCATTGTCGGAGAACATGCCGCCAGAACTGCTTTGGCAATGGGTGCCAGTGTAAAAGTTTTTGATAACAACATCTACAAATTAAAACGCCTCCAAAATAATATAGGAGTGCGTATGTGGACCTCCGTTTTGGAACCTAAGATCTTGGCAAAACAATTGAAGACATGCGACGTAGCGGTGGGGGCACTCAATTCCTCAGGAGGAAGAACGCCTGTGGTAGTTACCGAAGAAATGGTTTCAATGATGCGTCCGGGTAGTGTGATTGTTGATGTCAGCATCGACCGAGGAGGCTGCTTTGAAACTTCAGAAGTTACTTCTCACGAAAAACCAGTAACAAGAAAATACGATGTAATTCATTACGGTGTTCCTAATATTCCATCAGGATTTGCACGAACGGCCTCTCAAGCCATCAGCAATGTATTGATGCCTCTATTAATGCGTATTGGAGATGAGGGAGGATTGGAAAAATTGGTGTGGCACAATTTGAATATTCGTAACGGCATCTATCTTTTCAAAGGTTCTTTGACCAATTTTCATTTGTCTCAACGCTTCAAGTTGAAATACACCGATCTGAATTTGTTGATCGCAAGTCAGCGATAACAATTGCATTCTGAGAAATTTATATCTTCCCAACCATATCTGCCGGCACCACCCACGCATCGAATTCGGCTTCTGTTAAATAACCAAGCTTGACGGCCATTTCCTTTAGTGTGGTTCCTTCCTTGTGGGCTTTTTGAGCTATTTCTGCTGCTTTGTAATATCCGATTTTGGTATTCAGCGCGGTCACCAACATCAAGGAATTGTTCAAATGTTTGTCGATGTTGTCGTAAAGTGGTTCAATACCCACTGCACATTTATCATTGAAGCTTACACAGCCGTCACCAATCAGTCTTGCACTGTGCAAGAAGTTATAGATCATAAGTGGTTTGAAAACATTCAATTCAAAATGTCCGGTGGCACCTCCTATATTGATGGCAACATCATTTCCTAACACTTGTGCTGCTATCATGGTCAATGCTTCGCATTGTGTGGGATTTACTTTTCCTGGCATGATGGAAGAACCTGGTTCGTTGTCTGGGATATATATTTCTCCAATGCCACTGCGAGGTCCGGAGGATAGCATTCGAATATCATTTGCGATTTTCATGATACTTACGGCAACTGTTTTCAGTGCGCCATGTGCTTCAACAATTGCATCGTGTGCTGCCAATGCCTCGAATTTATTTTCAGCGGATACAAATGGAAGTTTTGTGAGAGCAGCAATATGTCTTGCAACGTTGGTGGAATAGTTTTCGGGTGTGTTGATACCTGTTCCAACAGCGGTTCCGCCCAATGCCAATTCGGATAAATGTGCCAAAGTGTTCTTGATTGCTTTTATACCGTGGTCCAACTGTGAAACATATCCACTGAATTCTTGTCCCAATGTCAATGGGGTGGCATCCATGAAATGTGTTCTACCGATTTTAACCACATGCATGAAGGTTTTGCTTTTTTCTGCAAGGGTATTGCGTAATTTTTCGATGCCTGGTAATGTAACTTCAACGACCATCTTGTATGCAGCAATGTGCATGGCAGTAGGGAAGGTATCGTTGGAGGATTGTGATTTATTTACATCGTCGTTGGGGTGGAGAAATTTTTCTTTATCAGCAAGGGAGCCGCCTTTTACAACATGACCTCTGTATGCAACTACTTCGTTTACATTCATGTTAGACTGCGTACCACTACCGGTTTGCCATACCACCAACGGGAAATAGTTATCAAGTTTACCTTCAAGAATTTCATCACATACTTGACCGATTAGTTTACTCTTTTCTTCGCTCAGTACTCCTGCTTCGAAGTTGGTGATGGCTGCGGCTTTTTTTAAATACGCAAATGCACGAATGATTTCTATTGGCATTTTATTGCTGTCTTGCGCAATTTTGAAATTATCGATGCTGCGTTGAGTTTGTGCGCCAAAGTATGCGTCTGCAGGCACTTTCACTTCACCCATCGTATCTTTTTCTATCCTGTATTCCATGGTATTGTATTGAATGTGCAAATTTACTTGAAATTGGGTTTTCTTTTTTCTAAAAATGCCGTAACACCTTCTACCATTTCGTCCGTAGAAAATGCTTTTGCAAATGATTTCGCCTCTTGTTCGAATCCGTATCCCTTGTCTTCAAACCCTGCATTCGTTGCTTTTATCAATGCCGCGATAGCAGGTGCTGGTTTTGAAATAATCAATCGCATCGTTGCTTCTGCTTCTTCCATTAATTTCTCTGCGGCCAGAACTTTGTTTACCAATCCTATGCGATAAGCTTCTGCAGCATCGATAGCATCTCCCCGCAACATCATTTCAAGCGCCCTTCCTCTTCCAATTAATTTTGGTAAACGTTGTGTGCCACCATATCCTGGGATGATTCCCAAATTGATTTCCGGTTGACCAAATCGAGCATTTTCCGATGCATACCTGAAATGACAGCTCATGGCCAATTCACATCCTCCACCCAATGCGTATCCGTTGACTGCCGCTAGAATTGGTTTTTCTGTTTCTTCGATCATTGAAAAAATTTCTTGGCCCTTTCTAGCCAGCTCTTCTCCTTGAGATCGTTCGGCTTGTAAAAAACCTCCAATATCGGCGCCAGCAACAAATGATTTTTCGCCTGCTCCTGTTATGATGGCTCCTTTTAATGCAGGATCATTTTTGAATTTTTGAACAACTTCTTTGAGTTCTTCCAACACAGTTGTATTCAGCGCATTGAGTTTATCGGGACGGTTGATAACGATGTTCAACAATCCTTCGTTTGATGCAATAATCAGTGTTGAATACATACGATTGAATTAAAATGTTCTATGTTCTGCAACCCACGAGCGGATATAATCGGCAATTTCTTTTGAAACCGTGCCAGGAGCAAATAATTTTCCAACGCCCAATGATTCCAGTTGCTTCATATCGTTCTCTGGTATAATGCCACCGCCTGTGAGCAATACATCATCCAGTTTATTTTTCCTCATCAACTCGATGATCTTAGGAAAAACAGTCATGTGCGCTCCCGACAATATACTTACGCCAATTGCATCCACATCCTCTTGCAGGGCAGCAGCTACCACCATTTCAGGGGTTTGCCTCAGACCGGTATAAATCACTTCCATTCCTTCGTCTCGCAATGATGTTGCAATTACTTTAGCCCCTCTGTCGTGACCATCCAGTCCAACTTTCGCAATGAGAATACGTAAAGGTCTTTGTGGGGCATTCATGCATTTATGCTTTATTGAAAGTATGCAGTCCGTTCTTTATTCTTTCCAGTGTTGATTCTTTTCCAATGATTGCTGCGATTTCAAATACGGGAGGTCCAAATTTTCCACCCACCAACATGATACGAAAAGGAAGTTGTACGTCTCCTGGCTTTATCTCGTGTGTTGACGCGGTTGACTTAAAACAATTTTCAATTTCTACGTTTGTCCATTCGGGGATACTTTCTAATCCCTGCATAAACGAAGAAAAGAAGTTCGATTTTGATGCATCCCACTTTGGAAGTACAGATGCACTGTCCAATTCTTTAGGGGCATTGAAAAAATAGGTGAGTTGTCCAACAAAATCATTTAGCAAATGACACCGCTCTTTCGTAAGGGGAATTGTTTTTTCCAGTAGCTCAGTGGTTGCCTCAATTCCATTGGATTGTAATAAAGTTTTCACCAATGGCAGCAGCTTTTCCGTAGTGCTTGTTTTTATCCATTCTTGGTTGTACCATTTTGCTTTTTCAAAATCAAATTTGGCGCCCGCTTTATGAATTCTTTCAACAGAAAAATGTTCAACAAGTTCTTCTTTGGTAAAAAGTTCTTTACCGCTTCCGTCGTTCCATCCCAGCAATGCGAGCATGTTAATGAAGGCCTCTGGAAGGAATCCCATTTCCTTGAATCCTTTTGTCAGTTCATCTGATTTAGGATCTTTCCAGTCCATGGCAAACACAGGAAACCCAAGCCTGTCGCCATCTCTCTTACTCAACTTTCCTTGTCCGTCAGGTTTCAATATCAGCGGAAAATGTGCCCATTGTGGCATCGCATCTTTCCATCCAAGGTATTCCCAGAGTAAGATATGAACAGGGGCAGAGGGCAACCATTCTTCGCCTCTGAAGGCATGTGTGATTTCCATGGCATGATCATCCACTACAACCGCCAAGTGATAGGTTGGCATTCCATCTGCTTTTAATAAAACTTTGTCGTCTACCAGCTGCGACTGAAAAGTTACTTCGCCGCGAATCATGTCGGTGAAGGAAATTTCTCTGTTCTCCGGCATCTTAATTCGGATCACATGTGCTTGATTAGAGGATAGTCTTTCTTTCACTTCTTCGTTAGAGAGCGTGAGAGAGTTCGACATCTTCATTCTGGTAAGGTGATTGTATTGTGGCGAAGGGTTTTGTTCTGTCTTTAACTCTTCCCTCATTTTTTCTAAGTCCTCGGGAGTGTCAAAGGCATAGTAAGCGAAACCTTTTTCTACCAACTCCTCTGCAAATTTTTTATAGATTTCTTTTCTTTCGCTTTGACGGTAAGGCCCGAATTTACCGGGTCTGTGTGGACCTTCATCCGGAGCAATGCCACACCAAGTGAGGCAATCAATGATGTATTGTTCGGCACCCTGCACATAGCGTGTTTGATCTGTATCCTCTATGCGCAATACAAACGTGCCATGGTTTTTTTTAGCAAAAAGATAATTGAACAGGGCCGTCCGCACTCCTCCCAGGTGTAAACCACCGGTAGGACTCGGTGCAAAACGAACTCGTACGGGTTGTGGATGCATGCAGCAAAGATAAGCACTATTGGAGGACTGCTTTTTAGTATTGTCCGGTGCTGAGCATCACCAACGTGCATGCTTCGAGGGGCTCGATACCTGCTGCAGCTGCTCGTTCAGCAAATGCTGGGTTCTCTGCACCAGGATTGAAGATGATTCTTTTCGGATGAAGTGAGAGGATATACTCCTCGTATTCTTTTTGTCGGTCTTTGTTCAGGTACATGGTTACAGTATCGATGTCGTTGAAAACCTCTTTTCCGACAACAACATGCACTTGATCGATATCGAATTCACTTCTGCCAATTGCTTCAACAGGATGGCCTGCAGCAAGCAGCTTTGTAACCGCAATATGACTGTATTGAGATTCTTTTGGAGAGGCGCCGATGACCAGTGTTTTTTTCACCTTGGATAATTATACCAACATGGTGATTGGATTTTGCATATACTTTTTCAGTGTTTGCAAAAATGCCGCACCCACAGCTCCATCCACACTTCTGTGATCGCAGCTCAATGTTACTTTCATCATCTGAGTGGTGCCGAAGCCTTCGCCTTTTTTCACTACTACTTCTTTGATCTTACCAACTGCGAGAATACAACTATCGGGTGGATTGATGATGGCAGTGAACTCATCGATGTCCATCATTCCAAGGTTGGAGATGGTAAATGTATTTCCGGAGAAATCCTGAGGTTGAATTTTTTTATTTCTTGCTTTGTCGTACAACTCCTTTGATTCTGCAGCAATTTGCGAGAGTGATTTTTGATCAGCAAATTTTAAAACGGGCACAATCAATCCTTCAGGCAAAGCGATAGCAGAACCTATGTGAACATGGTCGTATGTTCTGATGAAATCGCCCATCCAGCTGCTGTTTACTGCAGGATGTTGTTTCAGCGAAAGGGCACACGCCTTGATCAACATATCCTGGAAGGATATTTTTGTAGGGCTCATCTCATTCATTTGTGCACGGGCATTGATTGCATTGTCCATGCAGATTTCCATGCTCAAATAGAAATGAGGTGCTGTAAACATGCTTTCTCCCAAACGTCTTGCAATGGTTTTGCGCATCGAAGTCAACTGGGTATCAGTATAACTTTCTTGCCCTGCAATGATTGGTCTGGATGAAGCAACAGATGTTGCAACTGCTCCAGGTTTGAAGTTGTCAACATCCGCTTTGATAATTCTGCCTCCATCTCCGGAACCATTCACTTTTGATAAGTCGATGCCTTTTTCTTTGGCCAATATTTTTGCAAGAGGGGATGCTTTTAGTCTGCTGTCGTTTGAACTACTGGAAACATCAGGAGTTGATGGAGCAGCAACAGTGCTGGTAGATGGAGCAGCTGGAGCTGCAGTTGGTTGTGCACTTGGCGCAGCATTGAGTGATCCACCAAGCAATCCGGTGATATCTGTTCCGGCCTTTCCAATGATGGCAATTACGTCGTTCACTTTAGCTGATTCACCGTTTTGCACGCCGATATGCAACAAAGTTCCGTCGGTATATCCTACCACTTCCATGGTGGCCTTATCGGTTTCAACATCCACTAAATTATCGTCGCTCTTTACCACATCTCCCACTTTTTTATTCCATTGAACAATCTTACCTGCTGTCATGGTATCACTGAGCAATGGCATTCTGATAACTGTTACACCTAATTGTTCGGGTGTTACTGATGGGGTAGTTTGGGTTTGAGTGGGAACCGGTGCTGCTGCGGGAGTGGCGCTTGGGGCAGCAGGTGCAGATGGTGCTGCTTCTGCACTAATCAATCCGTCAATATTTTCTCCAGGTTTTCCTACAATTGCGATTATGCCATTTACTTTTGCCGCTTCACCCTCTTTCACACCTACATATAATAATGTGCCCTCTGCATAGCCCACGACTTCCATGGTAGCTTTGTCTGTTTCAACATCCGCCAACACATCGTCGCTCTTTACAGTATCGCCGACTTTTTTATTCCATTTCACAATTTTTCCTTCCGTCATGGTATCACTGAGGAGAGGCATTCTGATCACTTCCGCCATATCGCAGATAAGGTTTTGTTGATTAATAAATTGAAGGCCGAAATTACGTCAATTTGGGTAAATGCCCTTCGGCTGTTAACAAAGAATTGGAAGGCTCAGTAGTCGAGGTCGAGGTTCAATTGGTCCCGCATTTCCTTAACCAGCGGATAGAGGGAGATCATCTTGAGGTATTGATCCCTTTGAGACAGGGTTTGTTCTGCCGGAACTGTCTCTTTTTCAGCATCAGGATCGAGGCTTATTTTGAATTGAATCTTTGGATTGTTGAAGCGGTCTTGCAGATGAATCAATAGATTGATTCGTTCGGTTTCAATGAACTGGTATTGTATTTTCGAAGTAACAAAAATGTCGAATTGTTCCGCAGTAAGCAAGGTCAGTGTTGCGTTTTTAAGGTTATGGTGGCTGGTAGCCTGATTATTGTCTTGAAGTTTTTGGAGGTAGAGATCCCATGCTTCCTGCAAAGAGGATTCAGTGAGCGTATGAACGGTTTGTTGTTCTTGCTTGCGGTGAAGGATTTGTTCTCTGATTTTTTTAAGTGCACCTGCTTCCTTGGGGGCATCTTCTGCCTCATTTTTTTGAGGTTCTTTTTTTTCTCGTAGTAGGGCCGTGTCAATTTTTAGGCTGGCCTCTATTTTTTCTGAAGTTGATTTAGGAGCGGGAGGAGTTTTTTGGGGTGGATTTTTTTGCTCAAAGTATCCGATTTGTTTGAATGCAACGGATTTTATTTCATCCAGTCGTTTTTTTTTACCTGAGCTGCCATCGTTTAGAAGGCTGACGGCTTGCTGCAAGTAAGTGAGTCGAATCAGATGGAACTCTACATGTAATTTTTTATTTCTTGCCTGCTTGAATCCAATTTCTGCTTCGTTGAGAATGTTCAATGCTCCGATGATGTATGCAGATGAAATTGTACTGGCGGTGGAAATATATTTTTTTCTGAAGGCATCCACCACCTGAAGCAATCCAATTGATCTGGCGTCTTTGCTGATCAACAGATTTCTGAAAAAGGAGGCAAAATTATTTAGAACGGTATCTCCTTCAAATCCTTTTTGATCGATTTCGTCGTAAAGGCTCAAAACACCTGGCAAGTCTTCGTTTTGCAGCAATTCCAAGAAGGTAAAAAAGTAGTCTTCGTCTAATAAATTCAAATGCTCAAGAGTGGAAGAGTAGGTGAGCTGACCATTTGTAAAGCTTACAATTTTATCAAGTATACTCAATGCATCCCTCATGCAACCTTCGCTTTTTTGTGCGATCAATTGCATGGCTGCATTTTCTGCTTTTATTTTTTCTTTGGAAGCAATCTCTTCTAAATAGGCGACAATGTCGGTAGGGGTGATTCGTTTGAAGTCGAAAATCTGACAACGCGATAAAATCGTTGGAAGAATTTTATGTTTTTCCGTAGTGGCTAAAATAAATATAGCATGTGCCGGAGGTTCTTCCAAGGTTTTTAAAAAAGCATTGAAGGCAGATGCGCTGAGCATGTGCACCTCGTCTATGATGTAGATCTTGTATTTTCCCGCTTGTGGAGCAAATCGCACTTGTTCAATTAATTCGCGAATATCATCTACTGAATTATTGCTGGCGGCATCCAGCTCATGAATATTGAATGATGCTCCGTCGTTGAATGACTTGCAGGAGGTGCATTTGTCGCAGGCCTCTCCGTCCTTTCCTAATTTTTCACAGTTGATGGTTTTCGCTAAGATGCGGGCACAAGTTGTTTTTCCTACTCCTCTGGGTCCGCAAAATAAAAAAGCGTGCGCAAGGTGATTTTGCAGAATGGCATTCTTTAATGTAGTGGTAATATGGGATTGTCCCACAACAGTTGAAAAGTGTTGGGGCCTGTATTTCCTTGCCGAGACTACGAAGTTTTCCATCGACTTGCAATTTAATCGTAAATTGTATATATACTCTGTTGAAAAAAATAAAAATCACATTTTGCTCTCATGAAAAAATATATTCTATCACTCGATCAGGGTACTACGAGTTCTCGCGCGATTGTTTTTGATCACCAAGGAAGCATCTGTTCCGTTGCTCAAAAGGAGTTCAAACAAATTTTTCCTCAACCTGGTTGGGTGGAGCACGATGCCATGGAGATCTGGGCCAGTCAGGGCAGTGTTGCCAAGGAGGCGTTGTTAAAATATTCGTTGAAAGCAGAACATATTGCGGCGATCGGTATTACCAATCAACGGGAAACAACCGTGGTGTGGAACAAGAAAACAGGATTGCCTATTTACAATGCCATCGTTTGGCAGGATCGAAGAACCGCGAGCTATTGCGATGAATTGAAAAAAGCAGGCCATGCTGCAATGATACAAGAGAAGACAGGGTTGGTAGTCGATGCCTATTTCTCCGGAACAAAAATCAAGTGGATTTTGGATAATGTAGAAGGTGCAAGAGTATTGGCGTCCAATAATGAATTGGCGTTTGGTACTATTGATACATGGTTGCTTTGGAAACTTACGGAAGGAAAAGTACATGCAACAGATGTAAGCAATGCATCGCGAACCATGCTGTTTAATTTGCATACACTCGACTGGGACGATGAATTGTTAAAGACCTTGGATATTCCGAAAAATATTCTTCCAGCAATAAAAAGTAACAGCGAAGTAGTTGGTTATGCTCATGCAATTGGCATGGGGGAAGTGCCGATTGCGGGAATGGCAGGAGACCAACAATCTGCTTTGTTCGGACAAATGTGTACTGGAGTGGGGATGGTGAAGAATACTTATGGAACTGGATGTTTTATGCTGATGAACACCGGAACAAAAGCAGTGAAATCGAACAATAATTTATTGACTACCGTTGCCTGGAAAGTAAATGGGCAGGTTAATTATGCATTGGAAGGAAGTGTTTTTATTGCAGGAGCAGCCGTTCAATGGTTGAGAGATGGATTGAAAATAATTCGCTCTTCCTCTGAAGTTCAATCTCTTGCTGCAAGTGTAGAAGATACCGATGGTGTGGTGGTAGTTCCTGCTTTTGTAGGTTTGGGTGCACCTCATTGGAATCCAGATGCAAGAGGAACGATCTTTGGTATTACGCGCGGAACAACCGATGCGCACATAGCAAGAGCTACGCTAGAAAGTATTGCCTTTCAAACCTATGATGTGGTAAAGGCAATGGAAGCGGATGCTGGACTTCCCATTGCAGAATTGAGGGTAGATGGCGGGGCTACTGTAAATGATTTGATGATGCAGTTTCAATCTGATATGTTGGGTGTTCAAGTTATACGACCTGAAGTGATTGAAACAACTGCATTGGGTGCTGCTTATCTGGCAGGGTTATCCGTTGGATATTGGACGTCTATTGAAGAGATTTCCTCTCAATGGAAAGTTGCTGGCCGTTTCTCTCCCAACATGAGCGCAGAAAATAAAACAACCAAAATCAATCATTGGCAAAAAGCCGTTCGAGCAGTACTTGCATGGAGCAAATGATGAAATCCTCAAACAATGTTAGAAAGGTCGCACTCATTTAAAGAAATCAACAGTACATCAGAATGGGATGTAATTGTTATTGGGGGCGGGGCAACAGGACTTGGAGTGGCGGTGGATGCTGCTAAAAGAGGATTCAAGGTATTGTTATTGGAGAAAAACGATTTTGCAAAAGGCACTTCCAGCAGAAGTACCAAATTGGTGCACGGAGGGGTGCGGTATCTTGAGCAAGG
>JAURIR010000001.1 GCA_030832645.1 Chitinophagales bacterium
AAGGTAAAATAGTAGATTATTTTGCACCCAATTATGATATTGTTGCGCGCTTTCAGGGCGGACCCAATGCTGGACACACTTTATATGTAGAAGGCAAAAAAATGGTACTTCACCAAATACCTTCTGGTATTTTTCATCAAAACAAAATCAATATTATTGGTGGCGGTGTAGTACTAGACCCGGTAACATTAAAAAGAGAATGTGATGCAGTAGCAGCATTTGGTATTGATGTGCGCAAAAATTTATTTATTTCTGCCCGTACCAATATTATTGTTCCTACGCACCGTGCATTAGATAAAGCATCTGAACTTTCTAAAGGTGAAAGTAAAATTGGTTCTACCCTAAAAGGTATTGGACCAGCATACATGGACAAAACAGGCCGTAACGCTTTAAGAGTAGGCGATTTGCTAGACAAGCGCTTTACGACACAATACATTAAGCTCCGTTTAAAGCACCAAAAATTATTAGACAATTTTCATTTCATTGAAGATATTTCAGCGTGGGAAGAAGAGTTTTTTGAAGCACTTGAGTTTTTAAAAACACTCAACGTTATCAACTGCGAATATTATATCAACGATCAAATTAAAGCGGGTAAAAAAGTATTAGCCGAAGGTGCACAAGGAAGCATGTTGGATGTAGACTTTGGAACGTTTCCTTTTGTTACATCTTCTAACACGATCTCTGCGGGCGTATGTACCGGTTTGGGGGTTGCTCCACAAAAAATTAAAGACGTCATCGGTGTTTCCAAAGCATACTGTACAAGAGTAGGCAGCGGACCCTTTCCAACCGAACTCCACGATGAAACGGGTGAGCGTTTAAGAAAAATTGGAAATGAATTTGGTGCTACAACAGGACGACCCCGTCGTTGTGGCTGGATAGACTTGGTTGCCTTGAATTTTGCCTGTATGGTCAACGGAGTTACCAAAATTGTTATGACCAAATCGGACGTGCTGGATGCATTCGAGGAATTGGCGGTATGTACTGCTTATGGAATTGATGGCAAAGAGGAGAAATCAGTCCCCTACCAATTGAATAAAGTAACTATTGCCCCTACTTATAAAAAGTTCCCTGGATGGATGACAGATATCACTAAAATAAAAAATCATGCAGATCTTCCTGAAGCGATGAAGGGGTATATCGAATTCATCAACCAGTATTTGGGAGTGAAAGTTTCACATATTTCCAACGGACCGGAAAGAGAACAGTTGATCAGCGTCTAATCATTTATATTTTTCGAGAAAAATACTTTTAAAATATTTGGAGATATAAAAAAGTCTCAGAAATTTTACATCGAAATTTCTTGTTGATATGGCAAAGTCAGAAAAAGAGAAAAAGGCAACCAAAAAAGCAACGGGCGAAACGTCCTCCTCAAAGAGTGCACAACCTGCTTCAAAATCAAAAAAGCAGGCAGACGACGATGATGATTTTGATGAAGAGAACGATGCTCCCATGAAAAAATCAGCGAGTGCCCGCGAGGACGATGACGACGCGGATGTTGCAGACGATGACTGGGAAAAAGTAGACGACGACGAAAACTGGGATCCAGATTTCGATGAATTCGATATACCCAAATCCAAAACAAAAAAATCTTCCGGTAAGAAGTCGTCAGACGATGATGATTTTGGTATCGACGAAGAGTTCAAAGACCTTGGCTTTGATGAGTACGGTGGAGGCGGAGGAGGATTTGACGAAGAAGACGACTTCTAATTAATTCTTTCCTTTCTTTTTCTTTACAGGCGGTTTCGGAGTTTCTTTTACTACAGGAAGCGGTGAGGGGAATCCTTCAATCTTTTTATTTCCCTCTTCTAAGATCCGCCACACAGATGCTTTGAGAATTTGCTCTTTTTTAGAAATGAATTCGAGCTTTTTATTTACAGGAATTTTTAGCAGATAGTTCCCTTTCGAAACTTTCTCATTGAAAGAAGGATTCCAGCTATTGAAACGGGCTATATCCAATCCTAGTAAAGTACATATTGCGTTCGCGTGATATCTCCCTGATACGACGATACTATCGAGTATTTTCAGTTCTTCTGGCGAAATTGGAGCAGTGGTGGCAGTAATTTTTCCGGTTGTTTCACTTCCTTTTCCCTCAAAAATATAGTGTGTTGCAATGAACTTCTTCACATGGTTCCTTGATTCGGCAGGTAACTCATTCTGTATGGCCCAGAAATCTTTTTTATCTTTTCTCTTGATGATATTGTCTAATCTGGCTGGTCCACCGTTGTAGGCGGCAACTACCAACAACCAATCACCCAACTGTTCATGGAGCATTGATAAAAATCGTGCAGCAGCATGTGTGCTCTTGTTTAGGTCGGTGCGGTCGTCGCGGGACTTGGTGACGGTGAGTCCCAATTCTTTTGCTGTTTCTGGCATCAATTGCCAGGGTCCTACAGCGCCTGCAGAGGAGAGCGCAGTGGATTGCAAGTTGGATTCAATTACTGCAAGGTATTTTAGGGAAGGGGGGAGGTGATAGCGTTTTAAAATAGTTTCAATCACCACAAAATACGGGGCACCCCATTCTTTCATTTTCATCAAACGTTCTTGATGAACAGCTAAATAATCTTTCACAAATCCAATCGCTCTGGGATTCAATTCATCCCATGCAATATTTTTTTGAATCGAAGTATCACGCTGAAATGAACTTTTTGCTTCGGTAGTCAATTGAAGCAACAAAATACCTAGTAATATAAACCCTTTGCAACTACGCATGTTGAGGTGGATTCATCACACTATTTGAAAACGCTAGCAACTTGCTTTCCTCTAATTTATTTGCCAGCACTTGAACCCCAAAAGGCATTCCATTCGAATGGTGAAAGAGCGGGAGGCTGATACCGGCTACGCCTGCCAGGTTTGCGTAGACTGTATAGAGGTCACCTAAAAACATCTCAACTGCATCGTTGCTTTTCTCTCCAAATTTAAATGCAGGGGAAGGCGTTGTAGGAAGTATGATCAGGTCGTATTGATCAAATACTTCTTTTGTTTTTTCGAAAATCAGTTTTCGAACTTGTTGTGCTTTTGTATAATACGCATCGTAGTATCCAGTGCTCAAAACGAAGGTTCCTAACATGATTCTTCTTTTCACTTCTTTTCCAAAACCTTCTGATCTTGTTTTTTTATACAATCGATTCAAGTCCTGAATTTTTTCTTGACTTCTGAATCCAAATTTTACACCATCGTACCTGGAGAGGTTAGAGGATGCTTCGGCGGTTGTGAGTATATAATAGGCAGGTACAATGTAATCGAGGAATTCAAAATTTACCGGTTCAATACTATGCCCTGCTGATTTTAAATCGTCTATCCACTGCACAATTTTTTCTTTGATCTCTTTGTCCAAGGAAGGATGCTCGAGGCATTGAGGGAAGTAGGCGATTTTGAAGGGGGAAGATTTTTTTATTTCGGCTGCATAATCTGGTACAGGAGAGGAGCTGCAAGTGCTGTCGTATTCATCGGCGCCTGCTATTACAGAAAGGAGGATAGCGGCATCTTCGATGTTAGTTGAAAAAATTCCAATTTGATCAAAGGAGGAAGCATAGGCCAACAATCCATAACGGGAAATTCTGCCATAACTGGGTTTCAGCCCAACGATGCCACAAAAATCTGCAGGTTGGCGGACAGAACCTCCTGTATCAGAACCCAAACTTGCCATGCAAAGAGAGGCTTGCACAGCAACGGCAGATCCTCCAGAGGAGCCACCGGGCACTCTCGTTTCATCCAAGGCGTTCAAGACATTTCCATGGGATGAATTTTCGTTGGAAGAACCCATAGCAAATTCATCGCAGTTGAGGTTGCCAATGATGATTGCATCTTCGTCCAACAAATGTTGAACGGCAGTTGCATTATAAATTGCTGTGTAATTTTTTAAGATTTTTGAAGCAGCACCCACATGATGGTTATCATAGCAGAGTACATCTTTGATACCAATTACAACTCCAAACAATTTACCCCATGTTGCCGGGGCTGATAATTTCTTATCAAGTGCTTGGGCTCTTTCCAGTGCTTCATCAGCAAACACTTCAACGAATGCGTTTAAGTGTTTTTTTTCTTCAATTTTTTTTAGATAGGAGGAGACAATATCTGTGCAGGTAAGTTCACCGCACGACAATCTGTTTCGGAGTTCCGATATTGTTGTGTGACTATACAAACGTAACGTTGGAGAATTGATTAGCTGGCCTGCTGGTTGTCTTTCTCTTTCATACCGTCTTCAATTTCTTTCTTCACATTCGACTTGGCGTCGTTGAACTCACGGATACCTTTTCCAAGTCCGCGCATGAATTCAGGTATTTTACGTCCCCCAAAAAGGATGAGAACTGCCAATATGATAAAAATCCATTCAGAACCACCCGGCATTGCTAACAAAAAATCGCTATGGAACATCATAATCTTGTTTTTTGATCGATAACAAATGTAATGTTTTTTTATTCGAATCGTTTCGATAGGGGATATAAAAAATCCCGCACCAGGGCGGGATTAACAAAATATTATTGAGGAGATTATTTAACTCTTTTTTCCTTGATTCTTGCGCTCTTACCGCTTCTTGTTCTCAAGAAATACAATTTAGCTCTGCGCACCTTACCTGTTTTGTTCAATACGATGGATTCGATGTTGGGAGAAGCTACTGGAAAGGTTCTTTCAACACCTACACCGTCAGAAATTTTTCTTACAGTGAATGTGGCAGTGCTTGCTTGTCCCTGGCGCTTGATTACATCACCCTTGAAACTCTGGATTCTCTCCTTGTTTCCTTCGATGATTTTATAATTTACGGTGATATTGTCACCTGCTTTGAAGGCGGGATGGTTTGACTTGGGAGTCAACTGCTCATGTACAAACGCGATAGCTTGATTCATAACCAAAAATTTTGGACGGCGAAGTTAAGGAAATAGGGGTTCACGACAAAATCATGTTTATCTGGCAAGGTTAACAGCTCTTTTCTCGCGGATCACGGTTACCCTGATTTGGCCGGGGTAGGTCATTTCCGTCTGAATCTTTTGTGCCATCTCAAAACTGAGCTTCTCGCTGTCGCCATCGGATACCTTGTCGGCCTCCACGATCACACGCAATTCCCTTCCTGCCTGAATGGCGTAGGCTTTTTCTACTCCACTGTACGTCATGGCCAGGTTTTCCAGGTCCTTGATACGCTGGATGTATTGTTGCATGATCTCCCTGCGGGCACCCGGACGAGCACCGCTGATGGCGTCGCAGGCCTGAATGATTGGAGAGATCACATACTGCATTTCTGTTTCGTCGTGGTGAGCAGCAATGGCGTTTACAACAGCTGGGTTTTCACCGTATTTTTCGGCAAGTTTTCCTCCTAAAAGCGCATGGCTCAATTCCGTTTCTTCGTCCGGAACTTTTCCGATATCGTGCAGCAAGCCTGCTCTTTTAGCCAGCTTCGGATTCAATCCCAATTCAGCTGCCATGATGCCACACAAATTGGCAACCTCACGGCTATGCATGAGTAGGTTTTGTCCATAAGATGACCTGAACCTCATTTTACCAACAATACGAACAAGCTCTTTGTGAAGACCGTGTATTCCCAATTCAATGATGGTTCTTTCGCCAATTTCCATCACCTGCTCTTCCAGTTGCTTGCGGGTCTTTTCAACAACCTCCTCGATACGCGCCGGATGAATTCTTCCATCGCTAACCAAACGTTGTAGTGAAAGACGGGCTATTTCTCTTCTCAATGGATCAAAGGATGAAAGGATGATGGCTTCAGGTGTATCGTCTACCACCAAATCCACTCCGGTTGCGGCTTCTATCGCACGGATATTTCTTCCTTCTCGTCCGATGATTTGACCTTTGATTTCATCGCTTTCCAGTTGAAACACGGTTACCGTATTTTCTATGGTTTGCTCTGCAGCAGTACGCTGTATGCTTTGAATGACAATTTTTCTGGCTTCTTTGTTAGCCTTTTGACGAGCGTCTTCGATAATTTCCTGTTGTAAAGAAAGCGCTCTTGTTTGCGCTTCTTGCTTCAAGCTCTCGATCAATTGAGTTTTTGCATCTTCAGCACTCAATCCTGCAATTTTTTCCAGCTTCCTGATATGTTCTTCCTGGTGCTTTTCGAGTTCAGTTCTTTTTTGGTTGACAACCTCAATCTGCCTGTTCAAATGTTCTTTGATGGAATCATTTTCCTTGATTTGTTTGTCTAACTGCTCGGTTTTTTGATTGATGGTAAGCTCTTTCTGCTTGATCCTGTTTTCCGCATCGTTGACCTTTCGGTTCTTTTCCAATACCTCTTTGTCGTGCTCAGATTTCAGCTGAACAAACTTTTCCTTGGCCTCAAGTAACCTTTCTTTCTTTAGATTTTCTGACTTTAAATTGGCATCTTCTAGAATTTGCGCTGCTTTTCTTTCTGCCTCTTCAATCTTTGTTTTTGAATTTTTACCGAAAATTCTACCCAAAAGGAGTCCGAATACAATGGACACGATCCCTGTTATGATGGGTATAATGAGTTGCGATTCCATGAATAATTGTTTTTTTCTGTTTCATAATCAATCCCTTCGAAAATATTTCATACGGGGGCAATAGTCGACGAAGTTAACGAAAAAAGCCCTAAATCTCTCGTTAAAAATGGGGCTATTTGCTGTTCAATGCTTTATCCAGAATGGACTCAATTGATTGAAAATCAATACTTGATGTGATTGAATCGGTGGAAGGGGTGGCATTGGATTGCTCGGAAACAATAGAAAGAAGTACCATGGCCAGGTAGTCTTGCATGTCCTTACCTGCATACTGCGATTTGTAGGTTGCCAGTTGCTCGTTGAGCTTTTTTGCCATTTTTCTCACCTTTTCCTCTTCATTGGCCTCGATTTTGATTCTGTATGTGCGATCGCCAACGACAATATTTATGGGGATCAAATTTTGCATTTTAGTATATATTATCTATGTTTATACACAATTTATTCACTATCCAAGGAAAAACATGAACTCTAAATTCTAACAAATTAAAGATTGCTCTACTCATGTTTGCCAAAACGAAAACTCCAACATTCATTGATAATTTAACCATCGAATTAGACGACGTGGTTGCTTCACCCCTGCATGTTGTATTGCTTAGTGAAGATGGTAAAATATGCTGTAAAACTCAAAAGTTAATTTCCACAGCAAGTACTTCCTTTTGCATCGAGGGACTCAGTGAATTGCCCTATGGTGTATATACACTACAATGTTCTCAAGGGGATGAAACGGTTGAATGCAAGGCGGTAAAACGTATCTAAACCTGATCGCCCAATTGAGCGATGCACTTGTCGATTTCCTTGATGTATTCGTTGATCTTTTTTTCCAAAGCAGACTTTGCTTCTTTCGCATCTTCAGATTCGGTTGCTTTCAGCATGTTTAATTGCAAAGTAATTTGATCGTTCTTCTCTCTCAATGCATCTGCCACAACCTTTGTTTCCTCTACATCTTTTTTCAAACGGGTATTTTCTTTTTGCAAGTCATGGTACTTGTCTACTAAATTGACAAGCTTTTCCTGAATTCGTTGGATATGATCTTGTGTGGTTGCCATTACTTACGTACTTCCGCTTGAAGGTGTTTTTCTAAGTGTGTGGTGATCTTATTCATCATTTTTTCTATCTCCTCGTCTTTCATGGTTTTGGTCTCATCCAAAAAAGTGAAATTCATCGCCATCGATTGTTTCTCTTTTCCCAACTTCTCACTTTTGAATATATCGAACAGTCGATACGACTTGAGTTGAGGGATTTGTAATGAAGTTAATACTTTTTCAATTTCAGCATAGGCAAGGTGTTCGCTTGCTACAAAGGATAGGTCTCTTTGAACCGGAGGGAATTTGGAAATCTCCTTGTAGCGGATTGAATGACAGGATGCTGCTTCTAGCCATGTTTTCCAAGCTATATCTGCATACCAAACTGGCGTCTTGATATCAAAATGTTTGAGGAGCGCCTCGGATGGTTTTGCAATAAGCGCAATTCTCTTTTTGTTAAAAGTACCTTCAATGGCTGCATCAAATTTTGGATGTTGAAGTACGTTGTATTGAATGCCTTGGATGCCTGCTTGTAATTCAAGTGATTCGATCACTCCTTTCAAGAAATACAAATCTGCATTTGTTTCTTTGCTATTCCATGTGGTGGGATGCAATACACCTGTTGCAAACAATGCCAAATGATCTTCCTCTACATAGTTGTTTTCTGAGCGATGATAGGTTTTTCCGAATTCAAACAACTTTACATTCTCGTTTCGGTGATGGATATTTCGGGCAATGGTTTCAAGTCCAGTTTCCATCATACTGTATCTCAACATATCAAGCTCTGAACTCAAATTGTTCAGCATTCTAACTGATATTTTCAATTCTTCCTCTGTATAATTTTTACTGTTCGTAATAGAGTTATTCAACATCTCATTGAATCCCATTCCTGTTAGCAATGATGCGGTTTTTTCTCTCAGAACTGCATCGTTGTTGTGAGTCGATGTAGCGGGAGTTATACTGATGCGGGTAGGAATTTCAATGTTGTCGAATCCATCAATTCTCATGATTTCTTCCACCAAGTCGGCAGGAATGCTGACATCTGTTTTGTGTGTGGGTACTTTCAGCGACAATCCTTCGGATGATTCCTTCACACATTCGAAGCCCATGTTCAATAAAATATTTTTCACTGTTGTGGAAGGATATGCTTTGCCGCTTAATTTTTTTACATATGCATACTCCAATGTCACTGTTGGTTGTTCAGCAGGTGTTGGATACACATCAATGATTTGAGTGTCCACCTTTCCTCCAGTTATTTCGGTAATGAGCACAGCAGCTTTTTTCAATGCATCAACTGTGTGTCCGATATCGACACTTTTTTCAAAATGCATGGCAGCATCGGTTCTGAGTTGATGACTGAAAGATGTTTTTCGAATTGCCACCGGATGAAACCACGCGCTTTCCAGAAAAATATTTTTTGTAGCAGTGCTTACTCCTGAATGCAATCCTCCGAAAACACCTCCCATACACAAGGGATTGCTTTCTTCGTCGCATATCATTAGATCGTTGTCGTTCAACGTCCTATTTTTTTCATCCAGGCTTACAAATGCAGTTCCTTTCGGTAGATTCTTTACTCGGATGCCGGCACCTTTGATTTGATCTGCATCAAATGCATGAAGCGGTTGGCCGGTATCGTGTAGAATATAATTGGTGATGTCTACAATTGCATTGATGGATCGCTGTCCGATCGATTTCAATCGTTGTTGCATCCATACAGGAGAGGCAACGATGTTTACTCCTGCTATGTAAGCGCCTGCATATCTTTTGCAATCTTTTTGATTTTCGATGGTCACCTTGATGGGGCAAGGTTTGTTGGAGGTTGAAATATCACTTTTCAATCGAGTGATGGGTTGAATGGACGTGCCCTCGTGATGATTCAGCCAGGTACAAATATCACGGGCCACACCAAAGTGGCTCATTGCATCACTTCTGTTGGGGGTTAATCCAATGGAAATTACATGATCTTCGTATGGATTGAAAAGACTCGAAACAGCTATGCCTACTGGTGTTTCGGCTGGTAATACTTTTATTCCATTGTGATCGGTTCCCAATCCGATTTCATCTTCTGCGCATATCATTCCCTGACTTTCTATGCTTCGGATTTTTGCAGCTTTCATCGTAATTGGTTCACCGGTTGTTGGGAAAATCGTTGTACCAATGGGAGCTACAATAACTTTCTGACCCTTTGCAACATTGGGTGCTCCACAAACAATTTGCAATGGTTGATCTCCACCAACATGTACAGTAGTAACCGAAAGTCTATCGGCATTCGGATGTTTTTCAACTGTCAGCACCTCTCCAGTCACCAATCCTGCCAAGTTTCCCTTGATTTCCTGGTAGGCATCATAACCCTCTACTTCCAAACCTATGGAATTCAAGATGAGGTTCAACTTTTCATGTGGGATCGGTTCTTGGAAATAGTCCATCAACCATTTGTAAGAAATTGTCATGTCGCAAAGATAAGGCAAGCCCCTAATTGTTAATAGCACCCTTTGTGATGTCAATAACCGCGGAAATTATGTGCATAGCATTGTGTATTGCCTGTTACCAACAAATGTTTTTTTAAAATAGGGGTGCTTTAGGCCCTGCTTCTTATATTCGCTGTTGACTTTTAAAATTTACAAAATCATAGAAAGTAAGCACTCATGGAGTCTACAAACCTGAACAGAGATAGAAGGAACAGAAGAAAAACGACAGGCGATTTCAATGCCATGGCATATGGCAAAGTGCCTCCACAATCCAGGGAACTGGAAGAAGCAGTGTTGGGTGCCATCATGCTGGAGAGAGCTGCGTTTGATATTGTCATCAACATATTGAAGCCGGAATGTTTTTATGTAGAATCTCATCAGACTATTTTTCGCGCGATTGTACGATTGAATGGAGAAAGTAAGCCAATCGATTTGCTTACAGTCGTGGAAGAACTCAAAGCCATGGAGGCATTGGAGCAGGTAGGCGGACCTTACTACATTTCAAAACTTACCAATGCAGTTGTTTCTGCTGCGAACATTGAAGCGCATGCGAGAATCGTGCAGGAAAAATTTATACAACGAGAATTGATCCGAATCAGCAGTGAAATCATCACAGATGCATACGACGATTCAACCGACGTATTTGATTTGTTGGACAGTGCAGAGCAAAAGTTATTTGAAATCGCCAACGATCAGTTGAAAAAAGAATTCGATACACTCGGACGAAGTGTAATGGATACATTGAATCGCATTGATGAAATGCGTGCAAAAAACGAAGACATTACCGGAGTGCCTTCTGGCTTCCCAACACTTGATCGTACTACCTATGGTTGGCAAAAATCTGATTTGATCATCCTGGCTGCCAGACCATCTGTCGGTAAAACAGCATTTGCATTGAACCTGGCTCGCAATGCCGCGATGCATCCTACCAAACCCAGTGCTGTAGCAGTATTCAGCTTGGAGATGAGTACCAGTCAATTGGTGCAGCGTATCCTATCTGCTGAAAGTGAAATTTGGTTGGAGAAAATATCACGGGGTCGAATGGAAGACCATGAAATGCAACAATTGTATAAAAAAGGAATCGAACCTTTGTCCAATGCCAAGATCTTCATCGATGATTCTGCAGCGTTGAATATTTTTGAATTGCGTGCAAAGTGTAGAAGGCTAAAAAGTTTACACAATGTCGGTCTTATAATCATCGACTATTTGCAGTTGATGAGTGGATCGAGCGAGAATAGAAATTCAAACCGCGAGCAAGAAATCAGTACCATCTCAAGAAACCTGAAACAATTGGCAAAGGAATTACAGGTTCCAATTATTGCACTCAGTCAGTTGAGCAGGGAAGTAGAAAAAAGAAAAGAGAACAATAAGATTCCACAACTCTCTGATTTACGCGAATCGGGAGCTATAGAACAAGATGCCGATATGGTGATGTTCCTGTATCGCCCGGATTATTATGATATTACTACCAACGATATGGGAGAGGATACCAAGGGTGATGTATATGTAAAAATTGCAAAGCATAGAAATGGCTCATTGGAAACCATCAAGCTCAAAGCAAAGCTCTACATACAAAAATTTGAAGAGCAAGAGAGTATTGAACCTTTTGGCAAAGGTTTTCCTCAGGGCGGAAGTTGGAGGCCTGTTGCCGACAACGAAGGGGCTAAACTATTCATCCAGAAAGGAAGCAGAATGAACGATGAATCTGATGCCGATCCTATGGACACTCCTTTTTAATTTCTTTCGGTCGTTTCATGAAAAGCGATACTCCCATTTTTTATCATTCCCAGCTTTCCACTCAACCCGCTTCGGTTGTGTTGGAAGAAGAAACCCAAAAGCATCTGGTAACTGTACTGCGTATGCAAGTGGGAGATCATTTTGTTTTGACCGACGGAAAGGGACTTTCAGCAAAAGCTACTATTCATCAAATTGCAAAAAAACAGGTAACGGTTTCGTTGAGTGCCTATGAAATACATGACAAACCAGGAATAAAAATTTCATTGGGCATATCCCTGTTGAAAAATACTACCCGATTTGAATGGATGCTCGAGAAAGTAACTGAATTGGGTGTGCACGAAATTTTTCCGTTGATTACCGAAAGAACCGAGCGACAGTATTTCAAAAAAGAGCGATTCAATCAAATTGTTCGAAGTGCCTCGTTGCAATCCGAACAGTTTGTATTTCCTCTTTTGTACGAGCCCCAATCGTTGGAGTCGCTTTTACAAGTTGATCTACCCTCATTTCGTTATATCGCACATTGTTACTCAACTGAAAAATCTCCCCTCACTAAGCAATCCAATGATTGCATTTTGCTGATTGGTCCGGAGGGAGATTTTACGCATGATGAAATTGAAGCTGCATTGCAAAAAAAGTTTATTCCAGTTGGTTTGGGTGTAACCAGGTTGCGAACAGAAACAGCAGGAATTGTCGGAGTGAGTTTATTAAGGGGCTAAGATTTTTTTTACAATACCCGGACCCTCATAAATAAAGCCCGTCCATACTTGCACAAGCGAAGCACCCTTTGCAATTTTATCTTGAAAATCTTTCTTTGTAAATACGCCTCCGCTTGCCATGACGGGGATTTCGCCATTGGTAAGACGAATCAATTCTTCCAGTACTTCGTCTGATCTTTTTTTCAGTGGCTTACCGCTCAACCCACCTGCACCTATTTCTATTGCTTTTGATTGGCCATCACCGCTCAAGCTGCTCCTGTCAATGGTTGTGTTACTAGAAACCAATCCATCCAACTTTACTTCTTTGCATATGTATGCAATGTCCTCCAATTGCTCTTTCGTGAGATCAGGGGCAATTTTTAGTAACAGTGGTTTCGGAAGTGGCCGAGTATGATTGTTGTTTTGCAATTTTTGCAAGATTTCTAGCAAAGCGTCTTTCTCTTGCAGTGCTCTCAAGCCAGGTGTGTTGGGTGAGCTTACATTCACCACAAAATAATCGACTACATCAAAGAGTTCGTTGAAACAAATTTCATAATCCCTCCAGGCTTCCTCGTTTGGTGTTACTTTATTTTTTCCAATATTGCCACCAATGATCATTCTATGACTTCCAACATTCCCTTTCTTTGGTCTTTTGTTGTACAACTCCAATCTTTGTTTGATCACCTGCACTCCATCGTTGTTGAATCCCATTCTATTGATCAATGCTTTATCGGTTGGAAGGCGAAACAGTCTTGGTTTTTCATTTCCCGATTGAGCAATGGGAGTAACAGTACCTATTTCAACAAATCCGAATCCCAGTGTTTCCAATTCATTCAAGTAGCTGGCATTTTTATCAAAGCCTGCTCCCAAGCCAATGGGGTTTTTAAAGGTGAGTCCGAAAAGCTGCAAAGTGGGGTTGGTATTTTTTACTTCAAACCACCATGTAAGAAACAGTCGGATTGGTGGAAAGCTGCAAAGTGCCTTCAGCAAGTTCATCGAAAAATAGTGAGCTTTCTCAGCTTCTAAGAGAAAGAGAATATTTCTGAGTACTTGATACATGTTGGCAAAATTAACCCTTGTATTTCGTAAATTCGAGTGTATCCCAAAATCATATTGTATGCAAGAAGCGTATATCGTAGCAGGATTTCGTACGGCAATAGCCAAAGCAAAGCGCGGAGGATTCAGATTTACTCGTCCCGATGATCTGGCCATCGAAGTTATCCAGGGTCTGATGAAATCAATTCCTGAGCTGGATGTGAAACGGGTAGACGATGTAATTGTAGGAAATGCGATTCCTGAGGCTGAGCAGGGTTTACAAGTTGGAAGAATTATAGCAGCAAGAGCATTGGGGCATCAAGCACCTGGAATCACTGTCAATCGGTATTGTGCCTCTGGATTGGAAACCATCGCAATGGCAACAGCAAAAATCAGAGCAGGGATGGCTGATTGCATCATTGCAGGCGGTGTGGAGAGTATGACATTTCTTCCATTTGCTGGCTGGAAGACTGTTCCTTCGTATGAGATTGCATCCAGTGAGCCTGATTTTTATTTGAACATGGGATTGACAGCAGAGGCGGTTGCAAAGGAATACAATGTATCAAGAGAGCAGCAAGATGCGTTTGCATTGTCTTCTCATCAAAAAGCATCGAATGCAATTCAGCAGGGATATTTCAAAGAAGGAATTCTTCCCATTACTGTAAACGAGGTGTATTTGGATGAAAAAGGAAAGAAGCAAAAAAGAAGTTTTGTAGTTGACACGGACGAAGGCGTAAGGGCAGATACCAACTTGGAGAGCCTTGCAAAATTGAAACCTGCCTTTGCAGTGAACGGTACTATTACTGCAGGAAATTCCTCTCAAACCAGCGACGGCGCTGCATTTGTTCTGGTGGTGAGTGAAAAAATGGTAAAAGAGTTGAACTTGAAACCAATCGGACGATTGGTGCATTGTGATGTGGCAGGAATTCATCCCAGAATCATGGGGGTAGGTCCGATTGAAGCCATTCCCAAAGCTTTGAAGCGCGCACAAATGGATATCAGTCAGATCGATTTGATAGAGTTGAACGAGGCCTTTGCCTCTCAATCATTGGCGGTCATCAACACTCTTGGTTTGGATGCCGCAAAAGTGAACATCAATGGAGGTGCCATTGCGTTGGGCCATCCGTTGGGTTGCACGGGCGCCAAACTTACCGTTCAATTATTAAGCGATCTGAAGCGGACCAATAAAAAATACGGAATGGTATCTGCCTGCGTTGGAGGCGGACAGGGAATTGCAGGTATTTTCGAACGGTTTTAACTTTTTGCAATACTGTTGCAAATTTTATATTTCTTCGTTAGCTTTGCTGCACATCTCTCTTCATGAGGCAGTTGATCATTTTTGTTTTTTTCAGTTTTTTAATGAAAACGGTTGATGCACAATGTGTGTATTCCATCAAGGGTGTAATTAAAGACGAGGATCAAAAAGTTGTACTGGAGAAGGCTACCATTAGCATTCTTGAATTGAAAAAAGTTTTACTAACAAATACATCGGGCGAATATCAGTTCAATGGATTGTGCCCTGGCGACTACACACTTAAAGTAACGCACGCAGATTGCCAAAGCGTTGAAATCCATCTTCATCTTAAAGAAGACAAGGTGCAGGATTTTACCCTTTCCCATACAGAAAATAAAATGAAGGAAGTGGTTGTAGTGGGCACTACTACAGTACGTTCAGAGGGAATGACAGGTGAATTAAAGGGGAAAGAGCTGCTTGCTGCGCGTGGCTTGAGTTTGGGAGAATCGCTTCAAAAAATAAATGGAGTAACCGTTCTGCAAACCGGTAATAATATATACAAGCCTGTGATCCAGGGATTACACAGTAGCAGGGTATTGATATTAAACAATGGCATCAGACAAGAAGGGCAACAGTGGGGAAGCGAACATGCACCAGAGATTGATCCTTATGTTGCAAACAGACTCACCGTCATAAAAGGTGCTGCCTCTGTACGATATGGAGGTGACGCAATCGGCGGCGTGGTATTGGTGGAGCCTCGATTACTGCAGTATAAAAAAGATCTAAGGGGGGAAATAAATCTTGCTGCTTTTTCCAATAACCGACAAGGCGTGGTATCAGCAATGGTAGAAAGTTCACTGGATAAAAAAGAAACTACTTCTTGGCGATTGCAAGGCACCTTCAAAAGAGGGGGAAATGCACGAACGCCATCCTACTGGTTAAAAAATTCTGGAGTAGAAGAAGCGAATATGTCTGCCGCAGTTGGATGGAGAAAAAAGAACAGTGGGCTAGAGGCCTTTTATAGTTTGTTCAATACAACACTTGGCATATTCAGCGGAGCGCATATTGGTAATTTGACTGATTTGCAAAATGTTATTCTTGCTCAAGAGCCTCCGGCGGCTATTCGCAGTGCTTCTTTCTCTTACCTTATTGAAAGGCCTTATCAAACCGTTCAACACCAATTGTTCAAGCTAAAGGCATTCAATGAAATTCCTAATAAGCAACGCATCAGCTTTACACTTTCTTCGCAATACAATGTTCGTAAAGAGTATGATATTGTACGCAGCGAAACGGCATCACCACAACTGGAGTTAGACTTACTTACCAATATGGGTGATTTGGTCTGGGAACATTATTCAAATAAAAGTTTGAAAGGATCCGTTGGGTTGAATGCAATGCATCAAATAAATTCAATCAACTACAGGTACTTTGTACCCAATTATAATTCTCTTGATCTTGGTATCTGGGCGGCAGAAAAATACCAATCCAACAATTGGCAATTTGAAATGGGAGTGAGATACGATCACCGAAATCGTTTTAAGATTTTTGATAATGATAAAGCACCGTACCATCTGTTAACAGGTAATGTGTTGCTTCCCGGAGCCCCCTACGGCACCAAGGTTTTTAGCGGATTGTCCGGTACAGGTGTGGTTGCCTATACATTCGATGAAACAGTGCGAGCATCCTTTACACTATCATCGGCATGGCGTTCTCCTCAGATCAATGAATTATTCAGCAACGGTCTTCATCACGGTGCTGCACGTATTGAAAAAGGGAACAGTGATTTGAAAACAGAGCGTGCATACAATATTCTCGGCACCTTGATCATCAATAAAGAAAAATGGGAAGCCGAATGGGGAGTATACAATAAATGGATAAATGATTTTATCTTCTTAAAACCAACGTATCCTGCATTGTTGACGATTCGAGGCGCGTTTCCTGCATTTGAATATGCACAGACCAATGCGCTGCTTTCCGGTTCTGATTTAAGTGTACTTTATAAAATAAATAATCACCTTGTTGCACATGCAAAGGGTTCCTTATTGAGAGCCTTTGATAAAAAGGCAGCTACTTGGCTCATTCAAATGCCAGCCAATCGCTATGAATCCGAATTAGAGTATGTTTTTGCAGATGGAAAAAATTGGAAGCAATCCAGTGTTAAGGTTACAGTACAGCACGTGACTGAACAAAAAAGGGTGCCTCCCACTGGAAATATTGAAGTAAAGGATCTACAAGGCAATACACGTATGCAATCTGACTACATCGCGCCCCCCGATGCCTATACACTTGTTAATATAGAAGCTGCAACTGCTAGAGTAGTAAAAAATAAAAAAATTGATCTGGTTGTTGCCGTTACCAATCTTTTCAATGTTTCTTATCGTGACTACATGAACTCCTTCAGGTATTTTAGCCTTGATAGAGGTAGAAATATTTCATTGAAAATAAAGCACACACTGTAAAAAATCCAATTATATGAAATCGAGAATTTTACTTTCCCTTGTTTCGATCATGGCAATAGGTGTACTAAGCTGTAACAAAGAAAAAGTCGATCCCAACGAAGGTGAGTTGATCACTACTGTTCGAGTAAAGCTTACCGAGAAGCTAATGGGAGGATCAGGTGCTGTATCGGTTTTTGAATTCAAAGATTTGGATGGAGAGGGGGGTGTTGCACCTTCTAAATTTGATGAAATTTCTCTTCAAAAAGGCAAGGTGTATGATTGTGTGTTAGAAATTTTGAACGAAAGCGTAACGCCTGCAGATAACATTACTGCAGAAATCATTGCCGAATCAAATGATCATCAGCTCTATTACTCATCTACCAATAATCTTGTTGCTTTCAGTAATTTTAATCAAGATGGAAAAGGATTTCCGCTTGGCACTTCATCCATATGGACAGCATCGTCTACAGCAGGAACAGGAATATTGAATATTACATTGAAGCACAAACCGGGCATAAAAACAGCAAACGATAATATCTCCGTTGGCGATACAGACATTTCATTGGATTTCAAGGTAAAGGTACTTTGATAGAGAGGCTAACTTTTCACTATTGAAAAGTTCCAAAGCCCATGCGCATTGGAATTGTTGTTGGGTGAAGAAAAAAGACTCTCTGAGCAGTCATTACTGGATAAAGTTCTGCATCAAAAAGAAGAAACAAAAAACTGATTACACTCTTTTTCGTTCTCCAATCTGTTGGCGCCACATGGCGTAATAAAGTCCTTTTAATCCAATCAGTTCCTCGTGCGATCCTGTTTCAACAATTTCTCCTTTCTCCAGTACATAAATTCTGTCGGCATGCATGATGGTCGAAAGCCGATGGGCAATCAGCAAGGTGATTTGCTCTTTTCTTGCAGAAATTGAACGGATGGTTTCAGTAATTTCTTCCTCGGTTATAGAGTCCAATGCAGATGTTGCTTCGTCGAAAAGTAATACACGTGGATTTCTCAGCAAGGCTCTTGCAATGGAAATTCTTTGTTTCTCTCCTCCTGATAGTTTCAATCCACCTTCCCCAATAACACTGTTGATGCCGTTGTCTGCTCTACTTAATAGCGTATGACACGAGGATTTGTCTAATGCTTCTTGAATTTCCTCTTCGGTGGCACCTGGATTAACGAATAAAAGATTTTCCTTGATAGTGCCCGAAAACAATTGTGTGTCTTGTGTTACAAAACCAATCTGTTTTCTCAGGTCTTCAAAATTTATCTCATTTTCATCCAACCCATTGTATAAAATACTTCCCTCTTGCGGTCGGTATAATCCAACCAATAATTTCATGAGGGTTGTTTTACCTGATCCAGAAGGTCCTACAAACGCAACTGTTTCACCTCGCTGCACAGAGAAGCTGATATTGTCAATCGCTTTTTGCTTAGCAGTGATGTGTTGAAATCCAACTTGATTAAATTTCAATGTTTCAACATCTCCCAAATGAATGGGCTCTAGCGGCACTTTCTCTGGCTGCTTTTCCATCAGTCTGTGATAATTTCCAATCGATGCCTCTGCTTCCCTATACGAGAGAATAATGTTTCCAATTTCTTGCAATGGCCCAAAGATGAAGAAAGAAAAAAACTGCATGGTAACCATTTCGTGCGGTTGCATGCTGTCTTTAAATATTAAGTACATCAATAAAAACAGAATCACCTGGCGAAGAGTATTTACAAGTGTTCCTTGTAGAAAACTGATGCTTCTGATTCTTTTTACTTTCGTGAGCTCGAGGCCCAATATCTTATAAGTATCTGCATTCAATCTTTTTACTTCTTGTTGTGTGAGTCCAAGACTTTTCACCAACTCGATATTTCTCAAGCTCTCGGTAGTAGTTCCGGCAAGAGAGGTGGTGCTGCTGACAATATTTTTTTGGATTTGCTTTACTTTCTTGCTCAGCAGATTGGTTCCGAGGCTTAACAATGTAATTCCGACTACATAAGCGATTGGTACTGACCAATGGATGTAAATGGATGCATATACAAATACAAATGTAATTCCCACCAAAATCGCAAACATCGCATTAAGAAAGTAATTGATAAATTTTTCGGTATCTGTTCTCACTTTGGTAAGTACACTCAATGTTTCCCCACTTCGCTGATCTTCAAATTCTTGGTAAGGCAATTTCATAGCATGTTGCAAACCATCCGTAAATATGGTTGCACCAAATTTTTGGATTACAACATTGGCAAAATAATCTTGAAAGTTTTTTGCAATTCTGCTTACCATGGCCGTTCCCATCGACATCAATAACAAGGTGAGGGTTGCATTGAAAAATTCATTCCAGGAATATCCTGTATTGTTTTCCTGACGGGTATTGATTTCCTGTGATAATTTGATGATTCTTCCAAAGATGATTGGATCAATCAATGAAAAAACAGTGTTGACGGTTGCGAGCAGCAATGTCAATGCAATCAGCCATTTATAAGGCTTAAGATAATTTATCAGCAATTTCATGCTGCAAGTTACATCAAATTTCTGCGACGATGTTTAAACGTTGATTATCAACTTTTTCTAAATGTCCATTTTATCATTTCTTTCCATGTAACTTTCTTACCGTACATGAGAATGCCTGTTCGGTAAATTTTTCCGGCAAACCATGTGGTGAAAATAAATCCTCCGATGAGGCTGATCATGGATGCAGCCAATTGCCAGTAAGGAACTGTAGCAGGCACGCCAAATGGAATGCGCCCCATCATTATAATAGGAGAGGTAAATGGTATGATGCTGGTCCACACCGACATGTTGCTACTGGGATTCGCCAACACTCCGTTTAAGATCACAAAAGAGAAAATGATCGGCATTGTGATAGGAAGCATTAGTTGTTGGGCTTCCTGAGGGTCTTCGTTGATTACACTTCCAACAGCTGCAAAGAGCGATGCATAAAAAAGGTAGCCTCCGAGAAAATAAAATAAAAAGAATCCGATGATCATCAGCCAATTGACTCCTTCTGTCAATGTAGTTTTTGCCTCCAATATTTTAGCAGCCATGGTAGCATTGTTGATTGTACCGGGAGGCATCTGACTATTTTGAATAGTTTGTGCCTGTTGAATAGTCTCGACCGGAAGTATTACAGAAAGCGAAGTGGAAAGTGCAGTGATGAGTGCAATCCATAAAAGCAGTTGCGTTAAACCCACGCCAGCTATACCTACAATTTTTCCTAGCATTAGTTCAAAGGGTTTGCAAGAGGAGATAATTACCTCTGCAATACGGTTTGTTTTTTCCTCTGCAACACCTCGCATTACCATCGATCCAAAAATAAACATGGTCATATAAATAAGGATACCACTCCCAAAACCAATGCCATAGGCCAATCCCGCATTGGATTCCTTGGTCTTTCCTTTTTCATCGCTTACCAAATTTCTTACGGTTACATTTTCTTTGGACGCACTTGCAATGGAGTCGAGTGTAGATTTCTGTATTCCTCTTTCCAACAAGAGGTTGTTTTCCACTGCTTTATTTAACTGCCTGTCTATGTAATTTGTTTTTTCAAATCCTAATTGTTTTTTGGAATGCAGATTCGCAACCAATTTTTCGTCTATAAGAGTTGGATACAATACTCCATCAAATCCTTTTTGGGTGAAATTCAGTGAATCGACTCCTTGCGAGAATTCAAAAACCACATCACCTTCTTCTCCTTTTAAATTCTCTTTCAAGAAACCAGGATCGACTGCAATTGCAATTTTAACCTCTTCCCTAATGGAAGCACCAAAATAAGCGGAGCCTACAATGAAGACAATGAAAATCAATGGCATCAAAATGGTCATCAATAAAAATCTTTTGTTGCTTACCCTTGTGATGTATTCTCTTTGTATGATGAGTGAAACTTTGTTCATAGTAATATGCGTTGTTAAGATGCTTGAAATTGTCTTGTTTCGGGGGTGCCTTGAACAAGTTCAATAAAAATATCGTTCAGTGAAGGGAGCACTTCGTTGAAAGAACGAATGTTCAGTTGCTGGTCTATGAAGTATCGAATTATTTCGTTGTTACTGAACTCTGCATTGATCTTCAATTTCACTTTATGTTGTTCCATGGATTGCAAACTGAATAAATGCGTTGCTGTATGTTCGGGAAGTAAGAGGCCGTCCAGTTCAATTTCAAAAATATTTTTCTTGAAGCGTTGTTTAATTTCTCCAACTCCGCCATCGAGAATTTTTTTACCCTTATTTACCAGCACAATGTGATCGCAAATTTCTTCTACCTGTTCCATTCTGTGTGTACTGAATATAATGGTTGCACCTTCTTGCGCCAGCTTAAAAATTTCGTCTTTGATCAGGTTTGCATTGACGGGATCCAGTCCGCTGAAAGGCTCGTCCAATATGATTAAATCGGGGTGGTGAAGAACGGTCGTTACAAATTGAAGCTTTTGGCTCATGCCCTTGCTGAGGTCCTCCACTTTCTTGTTCCACCAACTCTCCATATGAAATTTCACAAACCAATCTTTGATTTTTTCCTTTGCTTCTTTTTTATCGAGGCCTTTCAATTGTGCCAGGTACATCACCTGATCGCCGATTTTCATTTTCTTATACAGGCCTCTTTCCTCTGGCATGTATCCAATGTTCGAAACATCTTTGAGTGGATTGAAATGATTTCCATTCAATAAAATAGTTCCTTCATCAGGGTAAAAAATTCCAGTGATCATTCTGAGCAATGTCGTTTTACCTGCTCCGTTGGGACCCAACAATCCAAAAATCGAACCCTTTCGAATGGAGAAGCTTATATCGTCCACTGCTTTTTGTCCTGAAAAATATTTTTTCAGTTGCTGGACTTCTAGAACTGTATTCATGCTATAAAATTACTGAAAAGTGAAGTGGACTAACCGATTTTGTGATGAACGGCACCGATCATTTTTGCCACTCTCGTACCATCCATCGCAGCACTGACAATACCGCCTGCATACCCTGCACCTTCGCCGCAAGGATAGAAATTTATAAGCTGCGGGTGATGCAGTTTCTCTTCGTCTCTTGGAATTCTTACTGGAGAGGATGTTCTGCTTTCAGGAGCAACAATGATGGCTTCTTCCGTAAAGTAGCCTTTCATTTTTTTTCCAAACGATTTAAATCCTTCACGCAGCGTTGTGGTTATAAAATCAGGAAGCACTTCCTGGAGGTCAATGGAATGCACACCTCTTATATATGAGTTGTCTGGTAAGCTGTTGGATGTTTTTCCATTCACAAAATCAGTCATCCTCTGTGCAGGTGCAACAAATTTTCCTCCACCCGATGCAAATGCTTTTCTCTCCACCATTTCCTGGAAAGCAAGTAGTGTCATCTTGTCGTTTACTTGTTGTGTTTCCCATCTCCTTTGTCCCTTGTCCCTTGTTTCCTTCATTGCATCCTTCAATTCAACCTGGACAACCATTCCAGAATTTGCGAATGGATTGTTTCTTTTGGAAGGGCTCCATCCATTCACTACCAATTCATTTTGCGAGGTAGAGGCAGTTGCAATAATTCCTCCCGGGCACATGCAGAAAGAGAATACGCCTCTTTGTTGCACCTGCTCCACTAATTGGTACGCAGCTGGAGGTAGGAACGCACCTCTGCCCTGCCAAACAGGACAATGGTATTGAATGGAGTCGATTAGTTGTTGAGGATGCTCAATTCTTACTCCAAATGCAAAGGGCTTTGCTTCGATCAGGATATTTTTTTTATCGAGTAGGAAGAAAATATCTTTTGCTGAGTGTCCCGTTGCGAGTAGTACGTTTTCTGCTTCAAATTTTTCGCCCGTTGAAGTCTGTACTGCAGTGATCAGATTATTTTGGATGATGAAATCATTCACTCTCTGATTGAAATGCACTTCACCACCTGCGGCAATAATTTGTTCCCTGATGGCTTGAATGATACCCGGTAATTTATTGGTGCCGATATGCGGATGAGCAGTATAGACAATAGAAGGATCTGCGCCAAAATGAACAAAGAGTTGTAAAATTTTATCGATGTTGCCTCGTTTGTTGCTACGCGTATATAGCTTTCCGTCGCTGTAGGTTCCCGCTCCGCCCTCACCAAAGCAATAATTACTGTCTTCGTTTAAAACCCCTTCTCTATTTAGTTCCGCCAAATCTCTTCTTCGTTCTCTTACGTTTTTACCTCTTTCAATTAGGATAGGTTTGATGCCCAGCTGTATCAATTCGAGTGCAGCGAAGAGTCCTGCCGGTCCTGCTCCAATTATAATTGTACGATGCGGAGATTTCCTTACGTCGGGGAAAGCAAAGTTGGGAAGGGTGAACTCATGAAAAGGTTCGTCGACAAAAGCATTCAGCTTGAGATTGATTTTTATCTCTTGCTTTCTGGCGTCGATCGATTTTTTTAAAATCTGGTATCCGGTTATTTTTTTCGGATGAACAGCAAGCTCCTTTGCTACTGCAAGATTGATAGTAGCAGCATCGGCTGCATCTTTCGGAGAAAGTTGCAAAAGAATTTCCTGCTGCATAAGATAGTGGCCAATTTAGAAAGGCAAATCGTCTGCTACGCCGTGTTGACTCTCAGGATCGGGTGCGAAAGCTGGAGGAGTGTCTGCAGCCCCTGAATGTCCGCTCATGCTGATTTGCTCAATTCTCCATGCATCCAAATTGGTTATGTAGTTGGTTTGTCCGTTTTTTTCCCACTTCGAGCCCTTGATGTTGAAGTGTACTTTAACACCATCTCCCATTTTGAAGCGGTCCAAGATGGCGGTTCTGTCTTGAACGGTTTGGAACTTCACAAAGTTGGTGATGGTTCTACCATTGATATCTTCGTTTGTTTCTACAACAAATTCTCTTGTTTTAAAGGTTGCACTGCGTTGAACGGTTTCACCGATGCTAACAATTTTACCAGAAAGATCAAATCCCATGACTCAAATTATTTGGGCGAAGTTATTGTATTCTTTACGTAGTTTGAAATCTCCTCTCGTTGAAAAGTGATTAGTTTTGCATTCATATTTCCAATTATGCGAAAACTCTTTCTTTCCCTTTCTGTTGTTCTCCTTTTATTCTCCTGTCATTCGGTTCAACAGCTACAATCTATTCGCTTTAAAGATTATGTGGTTGCACGGACTCAGCCTGTTGATTCTTCGTATCTGGCCATGTTAAAGGGGTACAGCGACAGTGTCAATAAAACAATGAATGAGTTTTTGGTAGAAAACGAGGCCGATCTGGTGAAGGAAACTCCCAATAGCAGTTTAGGTAATTTTTTAGCAGATGCATACTTATGGGGGGCTAAAACCAATGTAGACCCAAGGGCCGAAATAGCGTTTATGAATCATGGCGGAGTGAGAATCAATCGGCTGCTGCATGGCGGAATCACACGACGACAAGTGTACGAAGTGATGCCCTTTGACAATATTCTTATTGTTGTTGAAGTAAAAGGGGCTATTCTGCGCACATACCTCGACAGAATCGCCCAAGAAGGCGGGGGAGGGGGTGTTGCAGGGCTGAGTATGCGCATTCAAGATAATAAAGCGGTAGATATATTGATCAATGGGCAGCCGATAGACCTCGATCGCACCTATTACATGGTTAATTCAGATTATCAGGTAGATGGTGGAGGTGGTTTCAACGCGTTTAGAAAGCTTCCTCAAAACCGTTCCACTTATTTACAAAGAGATGCAATCATTGATTACTGTAAATCGTTGCATCTGGAAGGAAAAAAATACACAGCACAACCCAAAACCAGGATTCGAAAATGAACAGAAGAAAATTTTTAATGAATGGCACATTGGCTTCAGGAGCCATGTTGCTGCATACCAGCGATTTTGCGATGGAGCAAACCCAGCGCTTGACCATTCTTCATACAAATGATGTGCACAGCAGATTGGATCCATTTCCGAATGACGGAACTCAAAATGCTGGTAAAGGAGGGGTTGCAGCAAGGGCTAAACTGATTCAAAAAATAAGGAGTGTAGTTGAACATGTATTGCTTTTGGATGCAGGCGATATTTTTCAAGGGACACCTTACTTTAATATATTCAAAGGAGAGCCTGAGATGAGGGCGATGCAGATGATGGGATACGACGCCGGCATCATGGGAAACCATGATTTTGATGCAGGGATGGAAAATTTTGCCAAGCAACTGGTAAGCCATGGAAAATTTCCGATCGTGATGTGCAATTATGGATTTGAGAGAACACCCATGGAGAATTTGTATGTGCCGTACAAAATTTTTACCAAAGGAAAATTGAAAATTGGTATTACAGGAGTGGGTATTGAAATGCAAGGATTGGTTCCAGAAAATTTATTCGGGCAAACGATCTATCAAGATCCCATACCTGCTGCAAGCCGCATTGCATCTGAATTGAAGAAGAATGGATGCGACATGGTTATTTGTATTTCACATTTAGGAGATCGTTACGGAGACAACAAAGTGAGTGATGAAGTATTAGCAAAAGAATCCGAAAACATAGATTTGATCATTGGTGGGCATACGCATCGGTTCTTTGAACAACCCAGAGAATATACTAATAAGGCGGGTAAAAAAGTAGTTGTAAATCAAGTAGGTTGGGGAGGGATTCAATTGGGCCGCTTAGATTACGAATTTTCTCGTGGAGGGGCAAAAAATTTAGAAAAAAATCAAGCAATTTCAGTCGAGAAAAATATTGTGGAATAAAAAATTTTTTTTTCTCGAAACTGAATATATATTCGCCATCTGACTCGATTTTAGCAAGTGAAATATTGAACATGTGAAGAAGCGTTGAAACCGACTCAAAACAAGACCCGAAATAATCAACTATATACGCAGTAGATTGAAAGTGTGAGAAGGAATGGCAGTAACCAACGTCGCTGTAATTAGTCCTGTGCATTGATTTTTCAGAGGTCATTAAACTTAAAACCCATCAAAATCTAAACCTCGTTAGGACTAATGGAAAAACCTTTTGAAAAAGTTTGGAGCAGTTGTTTAACAATCATAAAGGATATTGTGGAATGGCAACATTTCAAAACATGGTTCGAGCCGATCAAACCTGTCGCTTTAAAAGGTAATGTTCTAACTATTCAGGTACCCAGTCAATTTTTTTACGAATACATTGAGGAGCACTACATCAACCTCCTCGCCAAAACACTTAAAAGAGAGTTAGGCAAGGACGCACAATTGGAGTATAGGATAATGGTTGATAGTGGTAACGATCAGTCGAAGCCATTGACCATGGATGTTCCGGGTCAAAACTTCAAGAGTTTCTCTAATAATGAGATGGATTTTCCGTTGGTTGTAAATAACCACGTGAGGAATCCTTTTGTGATACCTGGTTTAAAGAAGATGCAGATTGACTCTCAACTCAATCCCATCTACACGTTCGATGCATTTGTGGAGGGTGACTGCAACAGGGTAGCCAGACGTGCTGGTAAAACTGTAGCGGAGAAACCTGGTGCCACTTCATTCAACCCTTTGGTGGTTTATGGAGGGGTAGGTTTAGGAAAATCACATTTGGTACAAGCCATTGGCAACGAGGTGAAGCGCTTGCATCCCAACAAGGTGGTATTGTATGTGAGTTCAGAAAAATTCATCAACCAGTTCCAAGATCATAGCAGAAACAATGCGATCAATGACTTTATTCATTTCTATCAACTGATTGATGTATTGATCATCGACGATGTTCAGTTTTTCAACCGTGCAGAAAAGACACAAGATGCCTTTTTTGCCATCTTCAATCATTTGCATCAGTCTGGAAAACAATTGATACTAAGCTCAGACAAGCCGCCAAAAGATTTAGAGGGAATGCAAGAAAGATTGTTGAGCCGTTTCAGATGGGGCCTAAGCGCAGATTTGCAGGTACCTGACTACGAGACCAGGATTGAGATTCTTGAGAGAAAGATGAAAAACAACGGCTTGGATCTTCCAAAGGATGTCGTGAAATACATTGCTTACAACATACAAAACAATGTGAGAGAATTGGAAGGTGCATTGATTTCGCTTTTAGCACAATCTTCTTTGAACAAGCGTGAAATTGATCTTGATCTTGCGAAAAAGGTGTTGCGCAATTTCATCAAAACTTCTTCAAAAGAAATCACGATCGATACCATCCAGAAAATGGTTTGCGAATTTTTCGACTTGCCCTATGACCGTTTGTTGCAAAAAACCAGAAAAAGGGAAATTGTACAAGCACGTCAAATTACTATGTACCTGGCTAAAATTTTCACCAAAAATTCTCTTAAAACCATTGGAGAACATTTTGGAGGAAGAGATCATACAACGGTTATCCATTCATGCCAAACCGTAAAGGATCTGATGGATACAGATAACATGTTCCGTGAAAGCGTGATGGAGCTTCAGCAGAAGGTTCAGTTGGCTGCCATGTAATTGTACTTTATCTTATAGGTAACACAAATCTTTTGGGGATTGAGGAGTCTTTAGTAATTTCGCCCTCCCTGAAACGATAGGTTTCAGACGGTGGGGTGGATGAGTGGCTGAAATCAGTAGTTTGCTAAACTGCCGTACGGGTAACTCTGTACCGCGGGTTCGAATCCCGCCCCCACCGCAGTTTAAACATATTCGGGGCGTAGCGTAGCCCGGTTATCGCGCCTGGTTTGGGACCAGGAGGTCGCAAGTTCGAATCTTGCCGCCCCGACAGAAAGAAAAGCTGGCACTTTGTGCTGGCTTTTTTCATTTATACCCATCGGTTCTATCAAAGATTCTCCTTACATTCAGAAAAAAAAATATGTTAAGGAAAGCCTGCCTCTTACCACTCGCTTTACTCACTTTTTTCATAGCCATCGCACAAGAAAAAGTGGATCAACAAATGATCTCCAAGATCAGGGAACAAGCATTGAATAAATCCAAGGTAATGGACATTGCCTTGCATTTGACTGATTTAAACGGCAATCGATTGGCCAATTCCCCTGGTTACAAAAGAGCTGCTGCATACGCAGTGGATTTTTTAAAGTCTATTGGTATTGATAACGCCAGCCAAGAGGCGTGGGGCGAATTCGGAAAAGGGTGGGAGTTGGAGAAAGCATATTTCGCGATGACCGCACCTTACTATAAACCTATATTGGCATATCCCAAAACCTGGACTGCAGGTACAAAAGGACTTAAACATGCTGAGGTATTGGTGGTTGACATGAAAGATTCACTCTCGCTACTCAATTATAAAGGAAAACTCAAAAATAAAGTGATTCTTCCTGATATGAGCTATGCGTACAACCAAAGTTTTAAAGCAGATGCTGTTCGATACTCAGAAGAGGATCTTCAAAAAATGGCAGCTGCTTCAGCACCCGGTGGGGGCCGTCAGCAACGAGATACTGCACAGATGAGACGCATGCGTGAACAAATGCAGAGAAACATGGCTCCACAGCGACTTTTGACCATTCTAAAAAATATGGCAAAAGAAGAAGGCGCCATTGCAATCTTGAGTTCATCCACCCGTAATCATGATGGAACCATTTTTGCTCAGGGAGGAGGAACCTACAAAGCAACCGATCCGGATAACTTCTTAGATATGGTATTGGGTGTAGAAGACTACAATACCTTATTGCGTATTTCAAAAAGCGGCGTGAATGTCGGAGTAGACGCAGATGTCAAAACAACTTTTTATAAAGATGATTTAAATGGATACAATGTGATCGCAGAAATTCCAGGTACAGATCCCGTTTTGAAAGACGAGGTGGTGATGATTGGAGCTCACCTCGATTCGTGGCAGACGGGTACTGGTGCAACCGACAATGCTTCAGGTTCATCTGTAATGCTAGAGGTCATGCGCATTCTAAAATCTCTCAACGTGCAACCAAGAAGAACCATTCGCATTGGATTGTGGAGCGCAGAAGAGCAAGGTTTACTTGGTTCCAGGGCCTACGTGGCAAAAACGTTTGGTGGAAATGCTACCAATCCTAAAACATCCGCGTACGATAAATTTTCTTCTTACTTCAATATTGACAATGGAACAGGAAAAGTGAGAGGCATCTATTTACAAGGAAACGAAGCATGCAAAGATATTTTTGCATCCTGGCTGGAGCCCTTCAAAGATTTAGGTGCAACCACTGTTACCATCAGCAATACAGGCGGCACCGACCACCAGTCTTTTGATGGCGTCGGTTTACCCGGATTTCAATTCATCCAAGATGAAATCGAATACGATACAAGAACCCATCACAGCAACATGGATGTATACGATCATTTAATTGAAAGCGACCTGAAGCAAATTGCAGCCATCGTTTGTTCATTTGCTTACCATGCTGCACAGCGCGACGAAAAATTACCAAGAAAAAAATAGTCACTATGAAACGTATACTCATTCTGTTTGCTCTTGCTTCATTTGTAATCAGTTGCAATCAAACTTCTCAAAAAGGAATAACCCTTGCTGAATATTTTACTAAACACGAAGCAGGAATTCAAACAGGTAACGAAAAGGTTATTCAAATTGAAAGCCTTGGAAAAAAATTCAATATCTGGACCAAGCGTTTTGGAAACAATCCCAAAACTAAAATCCTCTTACTCAACGGCGGACCTGGTGGCACACACGAATATTTTCAGTGCTTCGAAAATTTCTTGCCACAGGAAGGTGTTGAATTTATTTATTACGATCAATTGGGATGCGGTTATTCAGATAATCCGAACGATACTGCTTATTGGGATCTACCCCGATTTGTAGAAGAAGTTGAGCAGGTGAGAGTAGCATTGGGGTTGAACAAGGATAATTTTTATCTATTGGGACATTCCTGGGGAGGAATACTTGCCATGCAATATGCCCTCAAGTATCAGCAAAATATGAAAGCACTCATCATCTCCAATATGATGTCTAGCTGTCCCGATTACGGTAAATATGCCGACGAAGTGTTGGCTAAGCAGATGGATAAGAAAGTTTTGGATTCCATCCGTGCAATGGAAGCGAGAAATGATTTCGCGAATCCTCAATACATGGGTTTGTTGATCCCCAATTTCTATGAACAACATATGCTGCGTAAGCCCTATGCAGAATGGCCTCCATTGGTGCAACGTGCATTTGCAGGAATGAATCAATCACTTTATGTAACGATGCAAGGTCCGAGCGAATTTGGCATTTCCGGTCGCCTCGAAAATTGGGACGTTAGTAAGGAGCTTCCAAACATCGTTATCCCAACATTGGTAGTTGGTGCAGAACACGATACCATGGATCCGAATCACATGAAATGGATGTCTACTCAAGTAAAAAATGGCACCTATGTTTATTGTCCGAACGGTGGACATATGGCGATGTACGATGACCAGGAGAACTATTTCAATGGATTGATCGGGTTTATCAAGAAAGTAGAAAATAAATAAATTTTTATGAATAAGTTTCTGTGTGCACTCTCCTTGTTTGTTGTTTCAGTCGTTCAGGCACAACCTCTTCCTCAGCAACTGCAATTGCCCAACGGATGGAAGATAAGTCCCGTTGGTAGGTCTTTCCAGCTTGGAGATCTTCCTTTGAATATTGCGGTGAGCAAGACATCCAACTATGCAGCGGTTACAAACAATGGTCAGAGCACACAAAGTATTCAGCTCATCGATGTGAAGTCTGAAAAAGTTTTGGATCAAGTAGAAATTGAAAAATCATGGTACGGGATCACATTTACTTCAGACGAAAAAAATATTTATGTTTCTGGTGGCCACGATAATAGAATTCTGAAATACGAAATCGTTGATCAGAAATTGAAACGTGTAGATAGTTTTCAACTCGATCGTCCATGGCCTGTAAAAGTAGGGCCAGCAGGACTTGCACTAGACGAGGCTTCGAATACGATGTATGTGGTAACAAGGGAAGATAAGATGCTTTATGTAGTTGATCTGCTTTCCAAAAAAGTAATTCAAACATATGGATTGGATGCAGAGGCATACGACTGCAAGATTTCATCAAAGACAAAAGAATTGTTTATCTCTTGCTGGGGCTGTGACAAAATTTTAGTTTTTGATATTCAAAATAAAATATGGAAACAGCCCATAGGAGTGGGAGATAATCCAAATGAAATGTTACTGACCAACGACTCCAAACTGCTGTACGTTTGCAATGCAAACGACAATTCTGTATCTGTAATCGACCTGGCTTCAAAATCTGTAATTGAAACATTGGATGCAGCACTCTACCCTCGCTCTCCCAGCGGCTCTACAACCAATAGTATTGCACTCGATGCAGAGGGGAAAAAGCTTTATATCGCTAACGCAGATAACAATTGTCTTGCGGTATTTGATGTTACTGTTCCGGGAAATAGTAAACCAAAAGGTTTTATCCCCGTTGGATGGTATCCGACTTCTGTACGATTTATCAAAGGGAAAATTTGGGTAGCCAACGGAAAAGGAATGACCTCGAAAGCAAATCCTTTCGGTCCATCGCCCATTCGCAACAAAGAAGATGTAATTCATCATGGATTTGAAGTAAAGGATGGATCGCAAGTGGAATACATTGGCGGACTTTTCAAGGGAACGATGAGTATTATTGAAGTTCCAAAACAAGAATTGCTGGATCAATACACCCGACGTGTTTATGAGAACAGTCCGTACTCACCGCAAAAAACTGAAAATGCCGGAATAGCAAACGCCGGTAATCCTATTCCAATGAAAGTAGGAGATAAATCTCCCATTAAGTATGTTTTCTATGTGATCAAAGAGAACAGAACCTATGATCAGATCTTGGGCGATGTTGCAAAGGGAAACGGAGATACATCACTGGTATTGTTTGGTAAAAAGTATACTCCGAATCAGCATGCGATTGTTGATCAGTTTGTATTACTCGATAATTTTTATGTAGACGCTGAAGTAAGTGCAGATGGACACAACTGGAGCATGGGCGCGTTGGCAAACGATTATTTAGAAAAAACCTGGCCAACTAGTTATGGCGGAAGAGGCGGTACGTATGGTGGAGAAGGCGAAAGAGAAGTTGCTAATAACAAAGCAGGATTTATTTGGAATAACTGCAATAGATACGGTGTCTCTTTTAGAACCTACGGCGAATTCATGTCTGCTAGTAAACCAACGATTTCGGTTTTGAAAGATCACTACTGTGCCAGCTTTCCGGAATACAATTTGAACATTGCAGATACTACTCGATTTAGATTTTGGAAAAAAGATTTTGATTCTCTTCTTGCAATTGGAAAATTACCGCAGTTCAATACTATTCGCTTTGGCAACGACCACACAGAAGGTGTTAGATTGGGCAGGCCTACTCCCTATGCCCATGTGGCAGACAATGATCTTGCCGTTGGAATGTTTATAGAAGCACTTTCTAAAAGTTCCATTTGGAACCAGACAGCTGTTTTCATTTTAGAAGACGATGCACAGAATGGAGCCGATCATGTGGATGCTCACCGTAGTACTGCTTATGTGGCCGGCGGATTTGTAAAACGAGGAGTTGTCGATCATACTCCCTACACCACTTCCTCTATGTTGAGAACGATGGAATTGATATTGGGTATGGGCCCAATGACGCAATACGATGCAGCAGCCACTCCTATGTGGAGATGCTTCGATAATACCGCAAAACCTTTTGAGTTTAAAGCTATCCTACCAGATGTCGACATGAATAAGCGAAATACTGCTATAAATGAATGGCAGAAGAGATCCGAAAAATTCAATTTCGCCAAAGAGGATGCCAACAACGATATTGAATTCAATAAAGTTTTGTGGCATGCCATCAAAGGAAATGTTCCTTTTCCTGGTCCAAAGCGCGCAGCATTTTTAAAATTGAAAGAGGAAGATGGAGACGATGACTAAAGGTTAACTTTGTGGGAGCGAACATCCGATGAGAAAATTGTATCGTCTTTTATGGAGTCTTCCTTTACTTGGAATCAGTTGGTTGCTGATTGACCAATATGTTTTGTGCCCCACTATTCAGTTTCCGGTAACAGAACCTTTCAAAGGGCAACGTATTTACAATCCTTATTTATCAATTGATTCTGCCGATATAGAGGTGGCTAATTTTCATGCGCATACCAAATCATGGGGTGGATTGACCAATGGTCATGGCGATGCCAGGGATGTTTGGAGAAGATACGATAGCATGGGGTATGGATTTTATGGTGTTTCTCAGTATCATCATATCGATAGCTTTGGTCAGCATCTTTCGAATTATGTTCCGGTATATGAGCATGGCGTAAATGTTAAAAAGACCCATCAATTGGTGTTGGGTGCAAAATCGGTTGTATGGAAGGATTATATTTTTCCTCAAACCATTGATAACAAACAGCAGATCATCAATAAAATAGCTGAAGACCCCAATGTATTGATTGTATTGAATCATCCGGGAATGAAAAACGGGTACGACACATCCGACCTCAAGAAATTATACAACTATGATTTTGTGGAAATTTTAAATCCCCAAGCTCAATCTTTTTCTCAATGGGATGCTGCTCTTTCATCTGGGCACCCTGTTTTTGGTTTGGCAGACGATGATGTACACAATGTATTTAACAACGACATCATTGGTCGTTATTACACTATTGTCTATGGAACCGGTAGAAACCGATCTGGATTATTTCATTCGTTGAAACAGGGTGCAAGCATCGCAGTATGGGTTCCTGAATTCAAGGGTGAAAATCTACTTCAGAAAAAAAACAGAATGCAAGCCAATAAGCAGTTGCTGAAAACCGTTACTGTTCAAGGGGATAGCATTTCTGTTGTTTTTTCAAAAGAAATCGAGCGTATAAGTTTAGTGGGTCAAAACGGCAAACTATTAAACACATTCAAACAAGTGAGTAGTGTGTCTTATACATTTTCACCACAGGATACCTACCTCCGTATTGAGGCCCTAACCAAAGACGGCACTCGTTTTTATTTGAATCCTTTTTTCAGGTATTAAAAGACTGTTTCCCTTCCTGAAATTCCTATCTTAGTAACCTTAAAATTTTTAGATATGAAGGTATCTTTTTCGCATCGCATGCAGCTGCTTTTTTTATGTATGATCTGTTTTTCTTTTTCTGCTTTAGCACAAAAAAAGACAGTCGCTAAACCTGTAGTTGCAGAAACAAGCAATGTAAATCTTGATGAATATTTTAAACCAGTGTATTGGAGAAATATCGGGCCTACTCGTGGGGGTCGCTCCGTAACTTCTTCTGGTGTTAAGGGTAATACGCTTGTATATTATATGGGAACAACAGGCGGCGGTGTCTGGAAAACCGAAGACGCGGGACAAACCTGGAAAAACATTTCTGATGGATATTTCAAAACAGGTTCTGTTGGTGCAGTGGCAGTAGCAGAATCGGATCCAAACGTTGTATACGTTGGAATGGGTGAGCATGCACCAAGAGGAGTTATGACTTCTTACGGCGACGGTGTGTATCGATCTACGGATGCAGGTAAAACTTGGAAGCATCTTGGATTGGAATTGACGCGTCATATTTCAAATGTTCGCATCCATCCAACAAATCCTGATGTTGTGTACGTTGCTGCACAAGGTGCATTGCACGGGCCTTCAAAAGAAAGAGGAATTTATAAATCGGATGACGGAGGTAAAACCTGGAAGAATATTTTATTTGTTGATGAAAATACCGGTTGTGTAGATTTAAGCATGGACATGAACAATCCCAGAATTCTTTATGCTGCCATGTGGGATCATCGTCGTTTGCCATGGGCAGTTCAAAGCGGTGGAAAGGGAAGTGGATTGTATAAAAGTACAGATGGAGGAGAAACATGGGTGAAAATTCAAAATGGATTACCGAATGAATTGGGTAAAATGTCTATTTCTGTTTCCCGTGCAAATTCAAATAAAGTATATGCACTTGTAGAAAGTGATACTGAAAAAGAACAGGGAGCATTGTTTTCTTCGAACGACGGTGGAGAAACATGGAAAAAAGCCAGCAAAGATCATCGCCTGGTATCCAGAGCATGGTATTATATTGAAGTGTTTGCAGATCCTCAAAATGAGAATACAGTATATGTGTTAAGTGCCGCAGGTTTAAAATCTACCGATGGTGGAAATACCTGGACCAATCTTTCCGGTACACATGGAGATTATCATCAACTGTGGATCAATCCTAGCAATAACCAAAATATGGTCATCTCCAATGATGGAGGCGCAGCAGTAACTTTCAATGGAGGGAAGGTTTGGACTTCACAGAACAATCAACCAACTGCACAGTTTTATCGCATCAGTGTAGACAATATGTTCCCTTACAATATTTATGCAGGGCAGCAGGATAATTCCTCTGTTAAAATTGCCAGCAGAAATACACAGGGCGGAAGCATTGGCGATCGCCAATGGTCATCCTCTGCGGGTGGTGAGTCTGCATTTTTAGGATTCGATCCAAACAACCCTCGTTATGTGATGGGCGGAAGTTATCAGGGTACCATTGAACTGTTGGACTCTGAAACAGGAGAGGGTGCAGGTGTAATGGTATACCCAATGCAATACCAAGCTATGCAGCCCAAAGACATGACCTATCGTTTCAATTGGAATGCACCCATTACGTATTCAAAGCATGAGAAAAATGTTTTCTATCATGCTGGAAACAGACTGTTTAGAACAAGAGATATGGGTAAATCATGGGAAGTGATTTCGCCGGATCTTACCACACACGATACAACCAAGATGGGCATCAGCGGATTCCCTTATACCAACGAAGGTGCAGGCGGCGAAAACTATTGTACCATTTCTTATGTAATGGAGTCCGATAAAGAAAAAGGAGTTATTTACACAGGAAGCGATGATGGATTGGTTTACGTAACAAAGGACGATGGTAAAAATTGGATCAACATCACACCAAAAGATTTGGGCGAATGTTTGATCAATGCAATTGAAGTTTCTCCTCATGATCCTGCTACTGTGTACATTGCAGCAACAAAATATAAATTCAATGATTTTACACCCTTTGCTTTTAAATCAACAGATTATGGTAAAACATGGACTAAAATCGTAACCGGAATTCCATACGGAGCATGTGTGAGAGTTGTAAGAGAAGACAACGTGCGTAAAGATTTATTGTATGCAGGAACCGAAACGGGGTTGTACGTTTCTTTTGATGGCGGTAACTCTTGGAGTAATTTTCAAAGAAATTTACCGGTCACTCCCATTACCGACTTAAAAATTCACCAGAATAATTTGATTGCATCAACTCAAGGCAGAGCATTTTGGATTTTGGATGAATTACAGCCTATTAGAGGATTTGATGCTAAATCATCATTCAAACTATTGCCTTTGAATGAAACTGTAAGAGTATCTGGCTATAGTATATTCGATACCAACGACGACGATACTACTAGATACCCCGTAACAACAGGTGCCAATCCAGCAACTGGTGCAGTGATTTATTATCAGCTTCCTGAAAATTCTTTCAAGCATGTGAGTCTCGAAATCAAAGATGCCAATGGAAACCTTGTACGTAGTTTCAGCAGTAAACCTGTTGAAGTACCCTCTACTAATAATAGTCTAAAGGGTGAGCCTGTATTGAGTGTTAAAAAAGGACTCAACAGATTTGTATGGAATTTAAGAAGGCCGAATATGCCGACCATCGACAACGTATATATTGAAGGAAATTATAGCGGGGGAAAAATTGTACCTGGTACCTACACGGTGGTAATAAAAGCAGATTCGCTGGAACAAACTACCTCACTTAAATTAGTGGCAGATCCGAGGTTGAAATTTAGCCAAGCAGAATATGTTGCTCAAGACAATTTACTTAAGAAGCTTGAAAAGGATATGGTTGACATTCATGTTGCAGTGAATCGAATGAATGCCCTTTCAAAACAAATTGCATCACTGAATAAATTGGTCGAAGCAGATCCATCAAAAGCATCCTTGGTACAAAAAGGAAAATCTGTCATTGAAAAAATAAAACTGTGGGAGTCTAAACTCATTCAACCCAAGGCACAATCCTATGACGACATTATCAATTTTGTAAACAAGCTCAGCGCTAACATCATTTTTGTACACGGAGAGTTAAGTGGAACTGTACCATATCTCACAGTCGGTCAGGAAAAACGATACGCTGATTTGCATGCAGATTGGGTGAATTATGAGAATGAAATGAAAACATTGTTGAATACGGATGTTGCAGCGTACAATCAGCTGTGCAGATCTCTTGGAGTAGACAACGTGTTATTGCCCCAATAAACGAATAAAATCTTATATTCATGGTACACCTCGATTGCCATGATGAAAAAGATTATTCTGCTTTTATTGATTGGAATTTCATTTGTTTCATTCCATTCAAAAACATTAGATAAAAGTCCCCTGCCCAATATCATTCTTATTTATATGGATGATATGGGGTACGGGGATTTGTCTTGTTATGGAGGGTTGACTATTCAAACACCCCATCTGGATCGCTTGGCAGCTGATGGCATTCGTTTCACTAGTTTTTTAACAACGCAGGCTGTATGCTCTGCCTCCAGAGCTTCCCTGTTAACTGGTTGCTATGCCAACAGGGTTGGTATTTCTGGCGCGTTGTGGCCGAAAGCAGGTGTCGGCTTATCTACCGACGAAACAACGATTGCCGAGTTACTCAAACAAAAAAAATATGCTACGGCAGCATTTGGCAAATGGCACCTGGGCGATACAAAAGGATATTTACCCACCAGCCATGGCTTCGATGAGTATTTTGGAATTCCTTATTCAAATGATATGTGGCCAGTATGGTACGATGGAACTCCTGCAAAAGAAGGCACCAATAAGTCGAACTATCCTCCACTGCCCCTGATAGAAGGAGATGAAAAAATTTCTACTGTCAATAATTTGGAGGAGCAAGCGCTGCTCACAGAAACCCTCACCAATAAAGCCATTCGTTTTATTGAGAAAAATAAGTCCAATCCATTTTTTGTTTATTTGGCACATCCCATGCCCCATGTTCCTATCAATGCCAGCAAATCTTTTAGGGGCAAAAGTAAACAGGGATTGTATGGGGATGTTATCCAAGAGGTAGATGCAAACGTGGGAAGAATACTGGAAAAGGTATCAGAACTTGGACTTGATAAAAACACGTTGATTATTTTTTCCAGCGATAATGGTCCGTGGTTGAATTTTGGCAACCATGCCGGAAGTGCAGGTGGATTTAGAGAAGGAAAGGGAACCAGTTTTGAGGGTGGGCATCGTGTTCCTTGCATCATGCGATGGAAAGGAACAATTCCATCAGGCATCGTAGCCAATCAGCTTGCATCCACAATAGATATATTTCCAACCATTGCATCAATCACTCAAACCACGCTTCCATCAAAAAAAATTGATGGAGTAGATTTAACGTCGTTGATCAAAGGGGATCTATCATCTTCTCCCAGGAAAACATTTTATTATTATTATCGAAAAAATTCATTGGAGGCCGTTCGTAAAGATCATTGGAAATTGGTTTTTGAACATCCCTCGAGATCCTATGTTGGACAAGCACCGGGCAAAGATGGATTCCCGGGATTATCTCCAGAGGATGTGATGATGCCCAAGGCTTTGTATGATTTGAGAAGAGATCCAGGTGAGGTTTACGATGTTCAGCAGTATTATCCTGACATTGTAAAAATGTTAGAGTTGATTGCAGAAGAGGCACGAAATGATTTAGGCGATGATCTTCAAAAAAGAAAAGGGATGAACGTGCGTGAACCAGCCACAATTGTATACCGATAAATTCAAACAGCTATATGAAAAAAGTTATTTTAAGTATTGCATTGGTTTGTATCCATGCATGCATGTTTGCGCAACTATCTGTCGAACAACTGTTGTGTGAACAAATGAGTCAGCCTATTGGGCTGGACACGAAGAAGCCCAGGCTTACATGGAAGATAAAATCTTCATTGCCCTCCACTATGCAATCTGCGTATGAGGTAGTAGTGAAAAAGGGTAAACAAAAAGTATGGAGTACGGGTAAAGTAAATTCAGATCAATCTGTTTATTTGGAATACAATGGACAGCCGTTGGAGCCTGATACGAAATACGATTGGCAGGTGCGTGTTTGGGACAATCATGGAAATGTTTCGCCCTGGTCGGCTACTGCTCGTTTTCATACAGCATTTTTTGATACAACAGCTTGGAGGGCCAAGTGGATTAGTATAGGATTTGAAGAAGATAAAAAAAATCGCCCGGCACAATACTTCAGGAATACGATTGAAGTAAAAAAAGATATTGCACAGGCAACAGCTTATGTAACATCACAAGGAATGTACGAAGCAACTATCAATGGGAAAAAAATAGGCGATGCGTATCTAACACCAGGGTGGACGAGCTACAAGAAAAGATTACAATATCAGGTGTACGACGTTTCCACTATGTTAACGAAAGGGAAGAATACCCTCGCAGCTATTTTGGGTAACGGTTGGTTCAGAGGTACGCTTGGTTGGACCAACAATGTTGATATCTATGGAAAAGACTTGGCGTTATTAATGCAAGTAAATATTGTTTATGCTGATGGAACAAAAGATTCTTTCATTACCGACGGAAATTGGAAATCATCTTATGGTTCCATTCAAACCAATGAAATATATCACGGAGAAGAAATTGATGCCCGTAAAGAGCAGCCGGGGTGGAATCTTCCAGGATTTGATGATAGCAAGTGGAGCACGGTAAAAATAATGAATAGTGGGTTTGCTCAATTGATCGCAACAGAAAATGAAACCATCACTCAACACGAAAGTATTCATCCAGTTAAAATATTTACCACGCCCAAGGGGGAAAAAGTAATGGATTTTGGACAGAATTTGGTTGGATGGGTGCAGGTGAAAGCCACTGGAAAAACTGGAGATGCTGTTGTTATAAAGCACGCTGAAGTATTGGATAAGTTTGGCAATTTTTATATTGATAACATGCGCTCCGCAAAAACTACAGCTACCTATATTCTTGCTGGAAAAGGTGTAGAAGAGTTTCAACCACATTTTACTTTTTTTGGATTCAGGTATATTAAGGTAGAGGGATATCCTGGCGAGTTAAAGCCTGAAAATTTTACTGCTATCGTACTTCATTCGAATATGCAGCCAACGGGAACATTCTCCAGCTCAGATACTTTGGTGAATCAATTGCAGCATAATATTCAATGGGGACAAAAAGGGAACTTCTTGGATGTGCCAACTGATTGTCCACAGCGAGACGAGCGATTAGGTTGGACAGGCGATGCACAAGTATTCTCCAGAACTGCAGCATTTAATTTTAATGTCCATAATTTTTTTAACAAATGGCTGAAAGATATCGAAGCCGATCAGTTAGACAACGGCAGTGTTCCTTTTGTAATTCCAAATGTTCTGGGACAAGGTGCAGCAGGATCAACCGGTTGGTCGGATGTTTCAACAATTATTCCCTGGAACATGTACTTGGTGTATGGAGATAAAAAAGTACTGGAGCAACAATATGCTTCCATGAAGGCATGGGTAGGGTATATGGAAAAAAATGCACAGAACGATTTGTGGAACAAAGGATTTCATTTTGGCGACTGGTTGTTTTATAGACCTTTCGACGATAATGATGGAAGAGCTGCTGTTACGGATAAATACATGATTGCACAATGTTTTTATGCCCACTCCCTTCAACTCATGATCAATACCGCATCAGCACTTGGTAAAAAAGAAGACATTATTTTTTATACGAGTCGTTTGAACCGTGTAAAAGAGGCGTATGTGAAAGAGTACATGACCTCAACAGGTAGGTTGGTTTCTGGAACACAAACTGCCTATGTGTTGGCATTACAATTTGATATGCTTCCAGAAAATTTACGCGGGGCAGCAGTGGAACGTTTAGTAGAGAATATAAAATCGTACAGTACACATTTGTCTACAGGATTTTTAGGAACTCCTTATTTGTGCGAGGTGCTTACACGATTTGGGAAAGTAGATATTGCCTATCAACTGCTCATGCAGAAAACATTTCCATCTTGGCTGTATCCTGTTAAAATGGGGGCAACTACTATTTGGGAAAGATGGGGCGGAATGCATCCCGACAGTACATTTGAGCCTGCCAGCATGAATTCATTCAATCACTATGCTTATGGTGCAATTGGTGATTGGATGTACCGCAGGGTTGTAGGAATAGACAATGAGGAGAACAGTATCGGATATAAAAAAATTCGTGTGAAACCTTATGTGATTGATTCTTTGAAGAATGCAAGTGCATCACTCGAAACATATTATGGCAAGGTTAGTAATTCCTGGAAGACAGAAAATGCCAGTATTCAAATGGAAACCGTTATTCCAGTAAATACTACTGCGGTTATTTATTTTCCTTCAAGTGGAAACATACGCATCAACAGCAAAGAAAACCCGGCGGATGCTGGGATTCGATTCCTTCGAAAAGAGAACGAATACCACGTATACGAGGTTGGATCAGGTGTGTATCGATTTGAAGGAAATCGTTAAACATCCAATCCGGCAAGGGACAGGCTGCGTTTTTTTAGTTCCGATAGTTGAGAATTCTCGACAACAGCTTGTGGCATAAGGATCAATGATGTATTGTTGGACTTCCACCAGGTTTTATGAAAGAGCGATTGGTATGGAATTGTTCCAATTAAATAACTCCTTTCATTTCCTGCATGCCATTCCTCGATGTTGTTGAATTCTTCTTTGGGTATTGAATCGCTGTTTTCAAAACTAACATATACTCTTAGATGAAAATCATCGCTCAGCTCCGCTTTCACTGCCTGATTCAGTTTCTTGTATTCGTATTTATATCCATAGCGCAGTGCTGCAATATCACTGAGTACAGCTGATCCAGTAGGGAAACTTCCTGCTCCCTTGCCGTAGAAAAATTGTTTATCTGCAAATCCACTCTCAATGACTACTCCGTTGTATTCATTCTTTACAAAAAACAAATGTTCGTTGGCATCTATAAATTGCGGCAGTAAGAAGGATGCCACTTTCCCACTGTTTAATTTCTGTGCCTGTGCAACCAGTTTGATCGACTGGTTTTTTGACTGTGCCACTTTTGCATCCAACTCATTGATCTGTGTAATACCATTGAAGAGCATGTCTTGTATGGTTGTATTGATGCCGTAGCTATGCGCCAGCAATAAAACCCACTTGTTTGCAGCATCAAATCCCTCAATATCAAGTGTAGGGTCGGTCTCTGCAAATCCTAGTTGTTGAGCTAAGAGGAGCGCTTCCTTGAATTGAAGATGCTCTTCAAACATTTTTGTAAGAATGAAATTGGTAGAACCATTTACCACTGCTTTAATGGAGTGAAGTAAATCGTTGTCGTAATATTCCTCTAGGTTTCTGATAACCGGGATGGAAGCACATGCAGAGGCTTCGTATAGTAAAGACCTACCTGTTGTGTTTTGTAATTCAATCAATTCTGGTAAATGCTCTGAAAGCATTTTTTTACTTGCACTAACGACGTCTTTACCGTTTTTCAGTGCAGTTGTTACGATTTCATAGCCTGCAATACTGTCGTTGATTACTTCTACAATCACATTGATCTCGGGGTCTAACAACAGATCATTTTTATTGGAAGTAAACAACTCTGCAGGGGCATTTCTTTTTTTATTTGGATTTTTGATACATACTTTTTTGATGCTGGCTTTTAACGAAGGAGTTTGTTTCAAAATTTTATACAATCCTTCTCCCACCACACCAAATCCGAACATTCCAATTACAAGTGTTTTTTCTGATCCCATCTTATTATTTTATTAAGTCGTTTAACAATGATGTTATTCTGTCGTTCTCCAATAAAAATCCATCGTGCCCATATATTGAGTCAATCACCTCTAATCTTGCGCCAGGAATATGTGCAGCCAAAAACTGTTGTTCCTTGACCGGGAATAACAAATCGCTTGAAATACCAATGATCAACGTTTTTGAATTGATTTTAGCAAGCATTTCTTCTGCCTCCAGGATACCTCTGCCTAAGTGATGACTGTCCATGCTTTTTGTTAGCATATAATAGCTAATGGCGTTAAATCTTTTTGCTAATTTTTCTCCTTGGTATCTTTGGTAGGATTCGCTTCTTGTATTTTCAATTGCTTTATCAGCATCTTGTTGTGTCTGATCATACGTTTCATAGTGTCGGTAACTGATCAAAGCCACCGATCTAGCTACTTTCATTCCCTCCATACCCGCCTGCTCATTCTCTTGACTCCATGTGCTGTCGTTTTCGATGCACATCCGTTGAGAAGCATTGAATGCTTTTCCCCACGGAGAGTGAAATGCATTGGTTGCAATCGGTACAATGAACTTGAATAAATCAGGCTGTTGAGTCGACCACGATAAAAGCTGCTGTCCACCCATGGAGGCACCAATGCCTAAAAATATTTTTTCAATACCAAGGTGTTTTCTCAGTGCATCAAAGGCATTCACCATATCCAAGGAACTGAAAAATGGAAAAGAATGTAAATAAGGTTTCTGTGTAGCCGGATTTATTTCTAAGGGCCCGGTACTTCCATAGCAGCTGCCTGGCATGTTCACACAGATTATAAAAAATTGTTCTGGGTTAAAAAACTTCCCCTCGCCAACCATTCCAGGCCACCAATCCGATGGGTCGCTGTTTGCAGTCATACCATGAAAAATCCATACCGCATTGTCTTTTTCAGCAGATAATTCACCGATGGTGGTATAGGCCAAATTGAAATCCTGAATCGATTTTCCCGATTCCAGTTTCAACGTGCCTTTGAAATGATATGTATGTTGTTGTTTCTTCATGATCTTTTTCCTTCGTCCAGGGCAATAAAAAAACCCATCCGAAGTCAGATGGGTTTTCACTATATTGATTAAGATCTTGTCTAGAGAAAAAATCTGACTTATCTGCCCCCTGTCCGGGGTTGGATTTGACACCTTATTAAAACGTAACAGGTTGTCAAGGCTTCATCGGGCCATTCCCTCTGCCTTTCTGGATAAGAAATTTAAAGAACTGGAACAAAATTATGTTTTTTCCAAATAGTGTCCAAAAATGCTCAACCATATCAGATTAGGGGGAGATTTGAATGATTAATTTCTTTATTCATGGAACAATCACCATTTTTGCCTGTTGATATCTTGGAAGGAAATCTAAACGCTGAAATCACAATCCTACATGTCTGAACTCGATCATATTGAAGTTGTTGGTGCAAGAGCACATAATCTGAAAAACATCGACATATCCATACCAAAAAATAAATTGGTGGTGATAACAGGTATCAGTGGCAGCGGTAAGTCTTCATTGGCTTTTGATACCATTTATGCCGAGGGTCACCGAAGGTACATGGAAACCTTTGGTACCTATGCTCGCCAATTCATGGGCGAGATGGAGAGACCGGATGTTGATAAGATAAGTGGACTCTCACCAGTTATTTCTATCGAGCAAAAAACAACGAACCGGAATCCGCGTTCAACTGTTGGAACCGTTACCGAAGTATACGACTTCATGCGCTTGCTTTATGCAAGGGCCAGTGAAGCATACTCTTATGAGACTGGTAAGAAGATGGTGAAGTTTACGGACGAAGAAATTATTGCCGACATTTTCAAAAAGTATGCCAATAAAAAGATCACGATTCTTGCCCCGATTGTAAGAGGAAGAAAAGGACATTATAGAGAGTTGTTTGAAGAAACCAGGAAGAAGGGTTTTGTGAAAGTAAGGGTAGACGGAGAATTGAAAGATTTGGTTCCAAAGATGCAAGTGGATCGATACAAAATCCACGATATTGAAATTGTGGTAGATCGATTGGTCGTGAGTCAGGAGATGCGATTACGCATGTTGCAGAGTGTTCAGCAATCCCTTCAAATCGGAAAAGGATTGGTATTTGCTTTGATTCATGAGCCTGACAAGCTCGTTCAATACAGTAGAAAATTGATGTGTGCAGAAACAGGCATTTCATACGAAGAGCCCTCTCCCAACACTTTTTCATTCAATTCTCCTTACGGTGCCTGCGGAAACTGCAAGGGTCTTGGTCAGCAATATGCCATCAACCTGGAAGCAGTCATCCCCGATAAATCACTTTCTATTTCAGAGGGAGGTATTGCTCCTTTAGGAGAAGCGCGGGATGCATATTATTTTAAAATGGTCGAACAGCTTGCAAAAAAATATAAGTTTAGCTTAAAGACTCCCATTGAAAAATTACCTTCTTCTATTCTCAACATTCTTTTATATGGAAACGAAGAGGGAGAGCTCAACGAGTTAGTTGAAAATGAAAACGCATCCTCTTTTGAAGGAGTTGCTTCTATGATAGTGAGATGGTTTACGGAGAGTTCGAGCGAGGGCATCAGGGAGTGGGCAGAAAAATTTATGGTGTTACAACCTTGTACAACATGCAGCGGAAGCCGTCTGAAAAAAGAAAGTACCTGGTTCAAAATCGATGATAAAAATATCGCTACCCTCTCTTCTCTGAATCTTACTGCATTGAGTGAATGGTTTCAGCACTTGGAAAAAAGAATGAATGAAAAACAAAATCTGATTGCGAAAGATATTCTCAAAGAAATTAGAAGCCGATTGGGTTTTTTATTGAATGTTGGATTGGGGTATCTTTCTATGGATCGCCCCACTAGAACGCTCAGCGGGGGTGAATCACAGCGTATACGATTGGCAACGCAAATTGGATCTCAGCTTCAAGGCATTACATATATTTTGGATGAGCCTTCTATTGGGTTGCACCAACGCGACAATCAACAATTAATAGAAGCTTTACAGAACCTGCGCGACATTGGAAACAGTGTGTTGGTTGTTGAGCATGATAAAGACATCATGTTGGCGGCAGATCATCTCATCGATGTTGGTCCCAAAGCCGGCATACATGGTGGAAAAATAGTAGCAGCGGGCACTCCCGATCAAGTATGTAAATCACCATCTGAAACTGCACAGTATTTAAACAACAAAAAGAAGATAGATGTTCCTACGGAACGCAGAAAGGGAAATGGAAAGGAAATTGTGCTCAAAGGAGCCAGTGGAAATAATTTAAAAAATGTCGATATCCAAATCCCGCTAGGAACTTTTGTATTGGTAACAGGGGTAAGTGGCAGTGGAAAATCCACGCTTATAAATGAAACGCTTTATCCAATTTTAAATAAGCATTGCTACGATTCAAAAGCGGAACCCATGCCTTTTAAAAAAATCACAGGTTTGGAACATATTGATAAAGTGATTGAAATTGATCAATCGCCTATTGGAAGAACACCTCGCAGCAATCCAGCAACGTATTGTAATTTTTTCACAGACATTCGTCAATTGTATGCTGCCGTTCCGGAAGCAAAAATTCGTGGATACAATGCCGGACGATTTTCTTTTAATGTAAAAGCAGGAAGATGCGATGTTTGTGAGGGTGGGGGACTGAGAGTAATCGAAATGAATTTTTTACCCGATGTATATGTGCACTGTGAAAAATGCAATGGTAGAAGATACAATCGTGAAACACTGGAGATTAGGTACAAAGGAAAATCTATCAGCGATGTTTTGGATATGACAGTCGATGAGGCCGTTGAGTTTTTTCAACACATTCCTTACCTCTATCGGAAAATAAAAGTATTGCAAGAGGTCGGATTGGGATATCTCACATTAGGGCAATCTGCTGTTACACTGAGTGGAGGCGAAGCGCAACGGGTGAAATTGTCAACCGAACTGTCTAAAAAGGATACCGGGAAAACTTTTTATATTTTAGATGAACCCACGACTGGACTCCATTTTCAGGATATCAGTTTACTGTTAAATGTTTTGAATAAATTGGTCAATCGTGGAAATTCGGTGTTGGTAATTGAACACAATATGGATGTAATCAAAGTGGCAGATTATATCATCGATCTTGGACCTGAGGGAGGAGATGGGGGAGGTACACTTCTTTATCAGGGTACCCCAGAAGGTCTATTAAAAGTGAAAGAAAGTCATACTGCGAAGTATTTAAAACCTGAATTGAAATAAATGGAAAGAATCATCATCGACATGGATGAGGTAATCGCTGATCCTATGGGAGATATGGTAAAGTGGTACCAGGAAAAATATGATCAGTTGGTAGATTACAGTCAAATGAGAGAAGGATCTTGGGTTCGAGGCTTTCCAGAAGAGCATCGAACATTGGTACTGGAGCGTTTGCATGGAGAGGGATTTTTTCGAAATCTTACCGTAATGGATGATGCACAGGATGTGTTAAAGGAAATGAACAGTCGCTATGAAATATTTATTGTGTCTGCTGCAGTAGAATTCCCTAATTCTCTAAAAGATAAACACGATTGGTTGTTGGAGCATTTTCCATTTTTTACATGGAAGCAGTTGGTATTGTGTGGCGACAAGCGAATGATACACGGAGATTATATGATCGATGACCATGTCCGCAACTTGGTTCACTTTCCGGGTAAACAGTATTTATATTCTGCTTTTCACAACAGAGAAGTGCAAGGCTATGATCGTATCAATAATTGGAAAGAGGCGGCTGCTATTTTTTTGAAATAGTGTGCGGTTGTCTCAGCATTTTAATATGCTCGATTCCATCTTCCAGATACATCTCGCTGCATTTCTCAAATCCAAATTCCTCGTAAAATTTTTTCAAATAGAGTTGTGCTCCAATTTTGATGGGTTTGTTGGGATAGATCGACTCCGTTTCTTGAATTGCTTTTTTCATCAGGGCTTTACCGGCTCCTATTTTTCTAGATCCAGGGGAAGTAACCACTCTGCCGATGGAGGGCTCCTCATAGGCCAACCCAGGAGGAAGAATGCGTACATAGGCAATGAGTGCACCATCTATTCTACCCTGCAAATGCAATGATTTTGCATCCAGATCGTCCATATCCAAAAACACGCAATTTTGCTCTACTACAAATACCTCACTTCTCAGCCGAAGTAGTTGATACAACTCAAAAGGGTTTAATTCTGAAAATGCCTTGAGGGTCCAGATAATATTGTTCATTATGCAAATTTATTTCAAACGATTCAAAGGATATTAGTTTTAAATTTGAAATTAAAAATCGCTTCCAAAATCTCCATATTATCTAATCCTATTGAATATCTCAAAGGTGTTGGTCCTTTGCGTGCTGATATGCTCAAGAAGGAGTTGCAAATTTTTACTTTTGAAGATTTGCTTTTTCATTTTCCCTACAAGCACTTAGACAAGACAAAAATTCATCCGATCGGCTCCATATTGCCTTCCATGGATTTTGTACAAGTAAGGGGCAGATTGATTTCCATGGAAATAATGGGGGAAAAACGAGGCCGGAGATTGATAGCGCATTTGAGGGATCAGTCAGGTATCATCGAGTTGACCTGGTTTCAGGGAATCAATTGGGTACAGAAAATGTTGACGGTAGGGAATGACTATGTTGCCTTTGGACGCCTTAGTTTTTTTCTCGGTAAGGCGCAGTTGTCTCACCCCGAAATAGAAACATTAAAAGAAAGCAATGAAGCAGGTAAAAATTTTCTAGAACCTATTTATTCTGTTACCGAAAAATTAAAGGCAAGGGGATTGAGTGGGAGAGCCATTGGGAAATTAATGTACCAGCTTTTTTTGGTTTTAGAGGAGAAGGAGTTTGTAGATAATATCCCCTTTCAAATCATAGAACATCAACAGTTATGCTCACGGTGGAAAGCTTTGCATCAAATTCACTTTCCTAAAAATATTCAGCAATACGAGGAGGCAGTAAAACGATTGAAGTTCGAAGAATTGTTTTTGTCTCAGTTGCGAATAGGCATGCTGAGGTCCACTCGACATCGATTTTCCAGAGGCCTACTTTTTTCAAAGGTGGGAGATTATTTCAATAATTTTTTTCATTCTCATCTTCCCTTTTCACTTACGGGTGCTCAAAAAAGAGTGCTGAAGGAAATCAGGCAAGACATGGGAAGTGGTAAACAAATGAATAGACTACTACAGGGTGATGTGGGGAGTGGAAAGACAATGGTTGCTTTGATGACAATGTTGATAGCATTGGACAATGGCTATCAGTCCTGTATCATGGCGCCAACAGAAATACTTGCCAATCAGCACTATGAACAATTCAAAAAACTTTTGCAACCTCTTGGGATAGAGGTAGCATTATTAACAGGATCAACCAAAACTGCTGAAAGAAAAAAAATAGCGAGTGGTATTCTCGATGGAAATATCAATTTCATCATTGGAACCCATGCACTTATTGAAGATACTGTCCAATTCAAGCAACTGGGGCTGGCAGTGATCGACGAACAACATAAGTTCGGTGTAGCCCAACGCGCAAAGCTCTGGAAAAAAAATACCATCCCTCCTCATATGTTGGTGATGACGGCAACACCTATTCCTAGAACACTGGCAATGACGGCCTACGGTGATTTGGATTACAGTGTGATTGATGAGTTACCACCGGGAAGAACCCCCATTACTACCGTTCATCGGTTGGATGATGCACGTCCTCAGGTAATGGATTTCATCAAAACTGAAATTGGTAATGGACGTCAGGTGTATTTTATTTTTCCTTTGATCGAAGAAAGTGAAAAATTACAGTACGAAGATTTGATGAGAGGATATGAAAATGTAAAAGCTTGGTTTCCCGAACCAGCTTACTGGATTAGCATGGTGCACGGAAGAATGTCTGCAGAGCAGAAGGAAATAAACATGCAACGATTTGTAAAAAGAGAAACACACATCATGGTTAGCACCACTGTTATTGAAGTGGGAGTAAACGTTCCCAATGCTTCCGTAATGATCATTGAAAGTGCAGAAAAATTTGGTTTGAGTCAGCTACATCAATTGAGAGGTAGAGTGGGCCGGGGAACTGAAAAAAGTTATTGTATTTTATTAACTGGAAGCAACATTGGCAAGGATGCTAAAGAAAGGATTTCTATCATGTGCCAAACCAATGATGGTTTTAAAATTGCAGAAAAAGACCTCGCACTCAGGGGTCCTGGTGATATCCAAGGTACCCGACAGAGCGGTGCATTGGATTTCAGGCTTGCTGATCTTGCCCATGACCGGGAAATTCTCGAAAAGGCAAGGGAGGAAGCTGAGAATTTGTTGAAAAAAGACCCTGATTTGCAAAAAGTTGAACAGGCGGCACTAAAGTCGTTTTTACAGTATAATAATTCCTCCACACCGTGGGGCAAAATATCCTGATTATTAACAAGTTCCTAGGCTTTAAACCGTTAATTTTATTTCAAGTCTATTACTTGTGCGTATCCTCACTTCCATATCGTTTTTTTGTTTCTTTTTTCTTGCGAATTCTATTGTTGAAGCCCAGTCGTATTATTCAATAGATTTTATTGAAAACAAGGGTCAATGGGAGGGTAATTTCGCCTTTAAAGGGAATGTTGGAAATGGTGCAGTTTTTATTGAGAAGCATGGGTACTCTGTTGTATTGTATAACAACGATGATGTGGCCAACGTCATCGGGCATAAAAAAGTAACAGACCTCATCAATAAATCAGAACCAGTAAAAATTATTTCAAAGGAAGAAGAAAGTATTGCAAAAGAAGTTATTCGTTTTCATTCCTACAAAGTAACCTTTGTTGGTGCAACTACTGGATCTGAAATTTTACCCGAAAGACCTTCGGGAGAAGTATCGAATTATTTTATTGGAAACGATCCATCAAGATGGAAAAAAAATGTTCAAGGATTTAATAATGTCTTAATTAAAAATCTTTATCCAGGTATTGATATTAGATATTACTCCAACAGCGGTTCGTTGAAATATGATTTGATCGTTCATCCTGGTGCAGATCTCACCAACATTAAATTGCACTACGAGGGAATTGATAAAATCAGCATTAAAAACAACGAACTTCTTTTGCAAACTTCTTTAGGAGAAATAAAGGAACGCTCTCCCTATTCTTATCAAATTATCAATGGTGTAAAAAAAGAAATCGATGCATCCTATCAATTGGTTGGCAGCGATGTGCAATACAAAATAAAAGCTGCCAGTGATGAGGTGGATCTTATTATAGATCCAGTAGTTCAATTGGCCAGCTTTACTGGAAGTGTTGCGAATAATTGGGGATTTACTGCTGCACCTGGCCCGGATGGTAGTCTCTATGCGGGCGGTGTTGTATACGGACCCAATTATGCTACTGAAGTTGGAGCATATCAAATGGATTTCAAAGGAGGGCAACCCGATAAAGACGATCCGGGAGATGTAACGGGAGTTGATATTGGATTGACTCGATTCTCTGCGGATGGAACAAAACGCATTTACTCCACTTACTTAGGAGGCAATGGCAACGAATACCCACATAGTATTTATGTAAATAATAATTCAGAAGCGATTGTACTTGGAAGAACTTCTTCCGGGAATTTCCCAACTATCAAGAAATTTGGAACGGGTGGTGGCACAGATATTTTCGTTACTAAGTTGACTGCAGATGGAACTGCCCTAATCGGTTCTGCAGTCATTGGTGGAACAGGGAATGATGGAGAGAATTTAAAGAAAACATCTACAACTGGTAACGGTGTATCACTTTTTTATGGCGATAATGCAAGAAGTGAAGTTATTGTTGATGCCAATGACAATATATATGTAGCAGCATCAACCAACTCTTCAGACTTTTATACCAAATCCGCTTTTCAGGCTGCTGCAATTGGTTCGCAGGATGGTGTACTTGTAAAGTTTGATCCAAATTTGAATACTGTTTTATTCAGTACCTATATAGGTGGAAGTGCAGACGACGCAGCAATTTCACTCGCACAGGACCCAATTAGTAAGAATATTTATGTTACCGGTGCAACCATGAGCAAAAACTTTCCTGCTACCACATCCGGTGTAATCAATCCAACACAGAGCGGCGGTGTTGATGGTTTTATTTCCGTATTTGACGAAAGTGGAAAATGGATAAAAGGTAGTTTTCTTGGAACGAATGTAGACGATTATATTTATGGAGTTCAGTTTGATAATTCAGGGTTCCCGTATGTGCTGGGAGTCACTTTTGGAAACTGGAGAGTCGTAAATGCAGCATACAAAAACACCGGTGCGAAGCAGTTTATTTCAAAGTTACAGACTGATTTAAGCGACTATGTGTACTCTACTGTATTTGGAATTTCATACAATGAACCAACTATTTCTCCTGTTGCATTTTTAGTAGACAGGTGCGAAAATGTTTATGTCTCTGCTTGGAGTGTTGCAGGATTTTGCAGCACTACTATCACGAATAAATTTCTTCCGGTTTCTGCAAAAGGCCTATTAAAGCCAGCAGCAAATTTCGATAACAAAGATTTTTACTTTTTTGTTTTGCAGAAAGATGCTCAGTCACAACTCTATGGAACATTGTACGGACAACAAGGAGGAGAGGCTGATCATGTGGACGGAGGAACATCCCGCTTCGATAAAAACGGTGTCATCTATCAAGCCATTTGTGCGAATTGTTTTGGAAACAATGCCTGTAACTCTCAGCAATTCAAAGATCCTGTTACCTATGCTTATACCAATTTAACATTGCCCAATGCAGTTGCACGAGCAAACGGTTCTACAGGGTGTAATTTGTTTGCAGTAAAAATTGACTTTGAATTATCAGGAGTAAAGGCAGGTATAAAAACAGTCGCCGATAAAGTGCCTTATAAAACTGCTGGTTGTGCTCCGTTTACTGTTGATTTTACAGATTCCATCGGTATGGGCAAGACGTTTGAGTGGGACTTTAAAGACGGTAGTACTGCAACCGGAATCAATGCAACTCATACCTTTACATCGCCCGGCATCTATAATGTTCGATTGATTACAAAAGATCCAGCAAGATCTTGTGGACCAGTAGATACGCAGTATGTCAAAATCACCGTTGGTTTAAATAAAGTAAACTTAGGTTTTAGCGTTGTACGTCCGGATTGCAGCTCACGCAACTTTATTTTCAGCAATACATCTGTTGCAGAAACTGGTGGAACATTCGGACCTAATTCATTTGAATGGTCGTTTGGAGATGGCAGCCCCTCTGTTGTAAAAAATTCCGATCAGGTTACTCATCTCTTTCCATCCGACGGCACCTACAATATATCATTGAAATTACTGGACAACAGGTTTTGTAACAATCAAGACAAGTTTGATAGTGTCTTAAGTATTGCCTTCAATACAAAAGCGATTATTACTGCAAACAATATTGTTTGTATCAGCCCAAAGTATCCCAATTGGCAAATTTTATTCAAAGCAAGTGGCGGCCAAACTTACCAATGGTTATTTGGAGATGATAATTCAACCACTGCTGGAAGTCAGGTTCAACATCTTTTTAAAACTGTGGGTAGCTTTAACGTGCGTTTGATTGCAACCGATCCTACACTTTGCAAGACAAAAGATACCGCTAATATGATTGTAAATGTGGTATCTAGTCCCGTTGCTCTGTTTACCTATTCTCCAAAACCCACTGTAGAAAACACTCCAGTCAATTTCAAAAATCTTTCAACGGGTGCTGATGCAACCACTCCTTACAAATGGCTATTTGGAGACGGTGTTTCTTCCAATGATGTTGATCCAACATATCTTTACCGTGCAACAACCGCAAACAAGGTAGTGTTGATTGCTTATAATAAATTCCAGTGTTCGGATACGGTTACGGATATTGTCAACTCAGTTGTTCGTTCACAGGTAGAAATGCCCAATGCGTTTACACCAAATGGTGACGGGAAAAACGATAAATATTTTGTCAGAGGATTTGGGATAGCAAAAATGGATTTAAAGATTTTCAATCGCTATGGTCAAATGGTATTTCAGACTTTTAATCCTTTGACTGGGTGGGATGGTAAAAATGCGAAAGGAGTTCCACAACCTATGGACGTATATGCGTATGCCCTGGTTGTTGAATTCAGTGATGGTAGTACAGCAACTAAAAAAGGAGATATAACACTGATTCGATGAAGAAGATTACCACATACTGTTTTTTGGTATTCATAATTCTGAACTGTAATAGTATCAGTGCTCAAGATTTGCACTTTTCTCAGTTTTTTAATACTCCCTTGTCTACCAATCCGGCAAATACAGGATTTCTTCCCAACTCAGATTATAGACTTGGTGCACATTATAGAGAGCAATGGGCTTCCATACCAGTTTCTTATAAAACAATGAGTGTGTATGGAGATTTTCAGGTGCTGAGAGATTTGATTCCTTCGGGATGGTTTGGTGTTGGAGGGTTGATCTTGCAGGATGTTGCTGGTTCAGGAAATTTACGCTCTACCAAAGCCTACTCATCCATTGCGTATCACCAAATGTTGGGTAACACAGGTTTATTGTCAGCAGGCTTCAACTTGGGATTTGCAAGTAAAAGAATCAATGCTTCTAATTTACGGTTTGGTGATATGTGGGATGGAAAGGGTTTTAATGGAGCAACTTCAGAGATGTTGGTCAACAATTCAGTAAGCTATTTTGATATGCAGACTGGTTTGAACTATGCAATGTTTCCCTCCGACAATTTTTATTTTCATTTGGGGTTTAGTATGCATCATGTAAATAAACCACGTGAATCGTTCTTTGCTCTTTCAATCAATAACGACAATATTGTACAACCTCGATATATTTACTTTGCAGATGCGGTTATCAAACCGAATGAGCAAGTAATTATTTCACCAGGTGTTTACTTTACTCACCAGTCGAAGGCATCTGAATTGGTGGGTGGACTCCATCTCAATTACAATGTGAGTGGAAATGGTCAACAGCAGCTGATTTTAGGCGCTTATGTACGTCCCGGCGATGCTGTAATCCCCATGCTAGGGTATCAATGGGGTAATTTCAAATTTAGTTTTACCTACGATGTAACCACTTCGTCCTTAAAGAATTTCAACAATGGAATGGGTGCAACAGAGATGTATATGCAATACAATGGATTGTACACATTGCTTTATGCCGATCGACAGAGTTTTTGTCCTGTTTTTAAAAATTAATTCGATTCTATAATCTCGGGTCAATTTCCGAATTTCGTGAAAATCAATAGGAAGTATGTCGTCTTCTGTATCTCTTGACATAATCGAGCAGTTTAAAAAAATTGTTGGAGACTCATTTGTTATCATTGATGAAGCATCGCTCCATCAATATGGCCATGATGAAACCGAAGAGTTGTTGTATTTACCTCAACTTGCGCTTAGGCCATCAACAGCTGATGAAATCAGTCAGATCATGAAGATCTGCAATCAATATAAGATCCCCGTTACACCCCGTGGAGCCGGTACTGGATTGAGCGGTGGAGCCCTGCCTCATTTAGGAGGTGTATTGATTGCAACCGATCGGTTGAATAAAATTCTTGAAATCGATGAACGAAATTTACAGGTAACAACCGAACCAGGGGTGATCACAGAAGTATTACAAAATGCTGTCAAAGAAAAAGGACTTTTTTATCCACCTGATCCCTCGAGCAAAGGATCTTGTTTCATCGGTGGTAATATTGCAGAAAACAGTGGTGGTCCCAAAGCAGTAAAATACGGAGTGGTCAGAGATTATGTGCTTAATCTTGAGATCGTGTTGCCTACAGGTGAAATTATCTGGACGGGAAGCAATGTGTTGAAAAATTCAACCGGATATAATCTCACTCAACTAATTGTTGGTAGTGAAGGGACGCTTGGTATAGTAACCAAAATTGTTTTGAAATTAATCCCCTTGCCTAAATACGATTTACTGATGCTTGTTCCTTTCAAATCACTTGAAAAGGCCAGCGAGGCGGTCAGTGCAATTTTCAGAGCTGGATTTACTCCTTCGGCATTGGAATTGATGGAAATTGATGCACTGATGATCGTAAGCGAAGAGGTAGGATCTTCTTCTGTACCCGTTACCCCGGATACTGCTGCACACCTGATCATTGAAGTTGATGGAAATCATATGGAAACGCTGATGAGTGAAATGGAGGCTATTGGTGAGTTGTTGTTGCAGTTTGATTGTGGTGAAATTTATTTCGCGGATGATCATCAGCAAAAAAATGAGTTGTGGAAACTGCGAAGAAGAGTAGCAGAAGTAGTGAAGAAAAAAGGCTATACCATTGAAGAAGATACAGTGGTTCCACGAGCAGCCCTTCCAGATTTGATCAAAGGCGTAAAAGCGTTGGGAGAACAATATGGTTTCTCAGCTGTCTGTTATGGACATGCTGGAGATGGCAATCTTCATATTCGTTTGAACAAACCAGGAATTCCAAATAGTTACGGCAACCAGGAAATGCACACTATACTTCGTGAACTGTTTGTGTTGGTAAAAAAATTAGGTGGAACCATCAGTGGTGAACACGGTGTGGGGTTGATTCAAAAAGGGTACATGGATGTGATTTTTGACCCTGTTCATTTCAGATTGATGAAAGAAATCAAAAGGGCATTTGACCCTAACTCCATTTTAAATGTTGGAAAAATATTCGATTAAGCGTATGCTAAATCGATTTGTAATTCAGCCACAAGGCTCTCCGGGTCGTTGAAAGAACTGATCCTGTTCCAGAGCGGCTCGTATAAAAAATTTTTCTCAATCAAGTGCTCCATATGAGCGATAAGGTGATCATAGAATCCTGTAGTATTGAGGATATAAATTTTTTTGTTGTGGATACTAAGTTGATTCCAGGTAAGCATTTCAAACATTTCATCCAGCGTCCCAAACCCACCTGGTAAAACAATTCCCGCCATTCCTTTTTCGTACAATAATTTTTTTCTCTCGTGCATGTCTGTTGTAATGATGACATGTGTGAGCGAAGGATGCTGACTTTCCCAGTCGACCAACACTTGAGGAAGAATACCCGTTACACTGGCACCTGCTGACAATGCACTGTTAGCGAGTGCACCCATCATGCCTTTCCCTCCTCCACCATAAATGATATCAAATCCTTTTTCGGCAAGAACTTTTCCAAGCAGCGTTGCGCTGGCTGTATAGCTTGGATCATTTCCTGTTTTGGATCCACAAAAAACAGTAACGTTTCTTCTTGTCAAGTAAGCTGATTTATTTTTTCTTGTAATCACCTCTTTTCCAGCTTCGAATGAACTCTCCCCATGCAAAGGGATTAAAGATATTCATTGGAGGTGCTTGTCCGGAGTAGTAATATTTTTGTGCGCCTTTGGCTAAATTTAAATTGATGGCTTCGCGTCCATCGTTGGGGAGGGAACGCATGAGAATTCTTCTGGTAGTGAGATCTGTATTTTTTCGAGCTATTTCTATATTATCATCTGGAACATCTGTAGAAACAAAGTCTCTTTCAAATTGCTCTCTGGTGGGTCGTGGTTTGATAATGGCCGCTGGTAAATAGGCGGTATCATTGATCATCAACTGAATAATACTGAACTGATTTCCCTCTAATTCTGTTGGAATTTTCGTGAGTTTGTTTTTAAAGCCAATACAGCTGAATTCTATTTGATCGCCTTTTAAAGCTACAATAGAAAAAACACCCTGGTTATTGGTGAGCGTTCCTCTTCCGGTACCTTTAACGATGATACTAACTGCCGGCAATCCTCTGAGGCTATCCGCAGTCATTACCACCCCATACAATTGTACCACAGAATCCCTAAAAGTTTCGAATTGGGCCTTTGCAGCAAAAGGTGAAAGTCCTAAGGTGATCACCAGAACAAATAAGCACTTTTTCATTGGCATCATTCTTTGCAAATTAACTGCTTCTTTTCCATAAAAAAAGTACACAAGGATTGGTTATTTTTGCATTTCTTTTCATTTTAACATTTTACACGTATGGGTACGGAAGCGATTTTGAAGGCATTGTCTACAGTACAGGAACCGGATTTGAAAAAAGACCTGGTTACCCTTCAAATGGTAAAGGATATCAAGCTGAACGAGAAGTCCGTTGAGTTTACCATCGTTCTCACTACACCTGCCTGTCCGCTAAAAGAGTTGATTCGAAGAGATTGTGAAAAAGCCATCCATCAGCATGTAAGCGATGAGCTAGAGGTTATTGTAAATTTTACAGCTAATACTACTTCCATGCGGGTGGATCTTTCGGCTGTATTACCCGGAGTAAAAAATATCATTGCCGTAGTGAGTGGTAAAGGGGGGGTTGGTAAATCAACCGTCGCTGCCAATCTAGCTTTGGCGCTAGCAAAACAGGGAGCAAAGGTTGGTTTGATGGATGCAGATATTTATGGTCCTAGTGTACCTATTATGTTTGGTGTTCGCGGACAGCGGCCGTTCATGGAAAATATTGACGGCAAGGATAAAATACTTCCTCTCGAACAACATGGAATAAAGTTGATCAGCATTGGATTATTGGTAGATGAAAAAAGTGCAGTTGTATGGCGCGGACCCATGGCCAGCAGTGCCATCAAACAATTTGTAACAGATGTGCATTGGGGCGAATTGGATTATTTGGTGATTGATATGCCACCCGGAACGGGGGATATTCATTTAACATTGGTGCAAACCATCCCGGTTACTGGTGCAGTGGTGGTAACCACTCCACAGGAAGTAGCGTTGGCAGATGCAAAAAAAGCTATTGCAATGTTCAGTCAATCTCAGATCAAGGTGCCAATCATTGGGTTGGTTGAAAACATGGCGTGGTTCACACCAGAAGAATTGCCTACTAACAAGTATTACATTTTTGGGAAGGACGGCGGTAAAAACCTGGCCGATCAGCTTGATTTAAATTTCTTGGGTCAAATACCATTGGTACAAAGTATACGGGAGGGAGGTGACAAAGGAACTCCTGTAATGCTGGATGACAAAGGTGTTACTTCAGAGGCCTTTGCTGCATTCGCTGCAGCTACTATCAGAGCGATTGCAGTTGCCAATGCTGCTAATTGATTACTTTTTAAACAGCACTTTTTTATCAGGAGCCGTTAATCGAAAGCTCTCTCGCTTCTGATCTAATTTGATATGTATAATATTTGTCTGCTCAGGTTTGTATTCGTACATAATATCCGATTCCACTTCAATGGAAGCAACCGCAGGTTGGTTGGTGATAGAAAAATAAATCAGAACCGATTCTTTATCGATTTCGTATCCTAAATATTGATATGCTTTTTTAATTCCATTGAGTTTGATGGAAAGATGTTTTTTGATGTATTGATCAAGTATTGGCTGGAGCTGTTTTTTATCACCCTGTATCACGTCGTATTTTATTCCATTGAATTTTCTCAGGGATTCTTCGAGATCATCAGGAAAGACCTTTACTGAAATACCTACCTCTTTTGTTTTACTGCTGTATTCTATCTCAGTAACAGAAACAAAAAATGGATGCGTAAATCCCACGACACAAGTAAAAACAACGCAGGCTAAAAAAATCTTGAAGTATTTCATACCTTACAAAAGTCTGATTTATTTTTAGAAATATGAATTCAATCGATTTCAACTATTATTTCCAACTGGGTTGGCATCATATTATCAGTTGGGATGCAATCGATCACCTTTATTTTATAGTGGCACTCTCTGTAATCTATCAGCTCAAACATTGGAAACAGGTGTTGATTCTGGTTACGGCTTTTACGATCGGGCACGCAACCACTTTATTCCTTTCTTCACTCGATATTATACAACTCAAAGGCGAGTGGGTAGAGTTTGCAATACCTTGCACCATCGTTTTGTCTTGTTTGGCGAATTTTAGAAAAAAAGGAATTCAGGGGGGTGCAGATCGTCTGCAATACACGATGGCCTTGTTTTTTGGTTTTGTACATGGCATGGGCTTTGCCAATACCATACGCTTCTTGCTTTCAAAAGATCAAAATATGGTTGGAAGCTTGTTTGGCTTCAATCTGGGGTTGGAAATCGGGCAAATTTTCGTAGTATTGTTGGTATTGATTGTTGGTGTAGTCATTGGGCGTACAAAATTTTTTAACGTCAGAGAATGGGTCTTAACCGTGTCTTCACTTATTCTTGGTTTGGCGTTACAGCTTGCAATAGAGCGATTTCCGTTTTAATATATAAATCTCCTTTTATGAGAAATTTTCAATTATTGTTTTTTGCCTTTCTTTTAAGTTCATCTTGCGCCTTGGCTCAGCCGCTTAGAAATGCAGGCTCCAACCATGGTAATCGATTTGAACAACTTGATTACTTGATGCAAGACCCCAATGAGTACCGAACTGCCAGCGGTGCCCCCGGACCAAAATATTGGCAACAGCGTGCTGATTACGATATCAATGTAGATATCAACGAGGCCGAAAATTTGTTAACGGGTTTTGAAACGGTAACATACACGAATAATTCGCCGGATGTTTTGACCTATATATGGTTGCAGATAGATGAGAATTTTCATCATCCAAACAGTAATAATAATTACGACAAGCCCTCCACCATGAATCAAGCCATGACGGATCTTCAATTGAAACAGATGGATCCAAAAGAGTACTTGAATGGGTATGGTGTAAATATAGTTTCGCTTACAGACGCTGCTGGAAATCCGTTGAAGTATACCGTTAACCAAACCATGATGAGGGTCGAATTACCTGCTCCTCTCAAAACGGGACAAAAATTTATTTTCAAGGCAAGTTGGAATTATAGAATTCCTGATAAATTAACCAGATACGGACGAGGCGGTTTCGAACATTTTGCTGAAGACGATAACAATCTTTATTCCATCACTCAATGGTATCCGCGTTTGGCAGTATACAGCGATTTTCAGGGTTGGCAACACCTGCAATTCACCGGAGGTGCAGAATTTGCTCTAACATTCGGAAATTTTAAAGTCAATATTACTGTTCCAGAAGATCATATCGTTGCTGCAACCGGCGAGTGCAAGAATTACAGCGCAGTGCTTACCCCGGCACAATTGGATCGCTGGCAAAAAGCACAACAATCTGCAGAACCTATTGAAGTAGTTACCTTGAACGAAGCCATTGAAAATTCAAAGGACAAATCAACTAAAAAGAAAACCTGGACATACGAAGCGCTCAATGTGAGAGATTTCGCATTCAATACTTCCCGCCGATTGGTGTGGGATGCGATGAGTGTAGATGTAGAAGGCAAGAAAGTGATGTGTATGAGTTATTATGGCAAAGAAGCATATCCTATATACAGGAAATATTCTACCAAAGCAGTTTATCATACCATAAAAACCTATTCTAAGTTTACTACACCCTACCCGTATCCTGTGGCAATCTCTGTGGAAGCTTCAATTGGAATGGAATACCCAATGTTGGCAATGAACTATGGCAGAGCAGAAAAAGATGGCACTTATAGTGAAGCAACAAAATACGGTGCTATTGGAGTGATCATTCATGAAGTAGGACATAACTTCTTTCCGATGATCATTAACTCAGACGAAAGACAGTATTGGTGGATGGACGAAGGATTGAATACGTTTGTTCAATTTCTAACCGAACAGGAATTTGACAATAATTATCCTTCTCGAAGAGGTCCAGCTCATATGATCACTGATTACATGCGTCTACCGAAAGATTTACTTGAACCTATCATGACCAAGGGAGACAATGTTGCGAATGTGGGATCCAATGCGTACGCAAAGGCTGCAACCGGCTTGAATATTCTTCGTGAAACCATTATGGGTAGAGAGTTGTTTGATTATGCATTCAAGGAATATGCAAGACGCTGGGCCTTCAAACACCCAACTCCCAATGATTTATTCAGAACCATGGAAGATGCAAGTGCTATTGACCTTGATTGGTTTTGGAGAGGATGGTACTATAGCACGGATCCAGTTGATATCTCCCTTGACAGTGTAAAGTGGTTTAAGTTGGATGCAGAAAAGAATGCTGCGGGTCTGAAGTCAACTGAATTTGAAAGCATCAGCAAAATGAGAAATCGCGAAGAGAAAAAAATTAATTTTTATACCGATGCCGATACTACATTAAGGGATTTCTATTACTACAATAGAAATGCCGATATGAAAATGTACCAGGAAATGGCGCAACAAAGAGTAGATGCAAACAAAGACAAAGAAAATTATTCAAAATGGCAGGATAAAAATATCTATGAGTTGACTTTCAGCAACAAGGGCGGAATGCTCATGCCTATTATTGTTGAGTGGACCTTTGTGGACGGAACAAAGGAAGTGGATAGAATTCCTGTTACTATTTGGAGATTAAACGAAAACAAGGTTTCGAAAGTTTTCATGAAAAACAAGGAAGTGAAATCTATTCAGTTGGATCCAATGAAGGAAACAGCAGACATTAATGAAGTAAATGGTATGTGGCCTGTGAAGGAAATGCCAAGTAAGTTTCAATTGTTCAAAGCTGCTGCAACCATTAGTGGTCTTGGTGCACCTCGTGGTGGAGGCCCTTCTCAAAATGCCATGCAAAAAGCAAAGAAATAATTTATTTAATCCAGTCGTTGAATTCATCGCGACTCACGAGGCCCTGTTTTCTTTTAATTTCTTTACCGTCTTTGTAAAGAATAAAAGTTGGCAGGGCCTCTACTTTTAGCATTTTCATCAACTCGGTTTCAAGTCCACCGTCCATTCTTAGAAGCGATACTTTATCAGCATTGTCTTTTGCAAATGATTGAAGGATTGGTTCCATTTTTCTGCAAGGTGGGCACCATTCGGCACCAAAATTAACCAAGGTCAGTGATCTACTATTTACCTGGCCATTGTATGATGCATAGCTTGTTTGTTTTGCGTTTGGATCGACACCTTCTACAGCAATACCATTGGCTTTCCAAGCATTGATGCCGCCCTCTAAATTGATTACCTGGTATCCTTGTTCTCTTAGAACTTGTGCAGCTGCACCGCTTCTCCCGCCACTTAAACAATAGATGTATACAGTCTTTGATTTGTCGAGTGATGATGTTCGATACGCAAATTCGGTTTTATCCAACCAATTTGCTTGGAGTGCATTTTTTATATGACCTCCTTTGTATTCATCGGCCGTTCGTACATCCAATAATTGTGATCCTTCTTGCTGTATGGATTTGTTAAACTCTGCGGGTTTCAATGATGATTGTCCGTTTGTAGAGCACGAAAAAAATGAAACAATTGCTAGGATGGATAAAATTCTCATGAACCTGATTTTGTCAAAGTTAGGATAAGCTATTCATTTGTTATCTTGCTTGTATGTTGGACAACAAACTTCAGATGTTTGAAAATCGCCTTCGGAAGGTATACAAAATACGATCGAAGGAAGCCAAACGGCTGAATATAGACTGCTACCGACTGTACGACAGGGATCTACCTGAGTTTCCATTGATCATCGATATCTATCAGCAAGATGTATTGGTAACCGAATACAGAAGCCAACACCGTTTATCGGATGATGAGTACGAGGCTTGGTTAGAAGGCAGTTTAGAAGTAGTTGAAAATGTATTAGAGAAAAATAGCGAGCAAGTTTATTTAAAGGAACGAAAGATTAAAGAGGGTCGGAAAGATCAATACCGAAAAACAGATTCACAAAAAGAATTCAAAATTGTTCAGGAGGGCGGGTTGAAGTTTTTGGTCAACTTGAATGATTATTTAGACACAGGCCTTTTTTTAGACCACCGTATCACACGTTCGATGGTGAGAGACAAATCAAATCAAAAAGCTGTTTTGAATTTATTTTGTTACACAGGTTCTTTCTCAGTGTATGCGGCTTCGGGTAATGCAGCAGAAATTTTATCGATTGATTTATCAAATACTTATATCGAGTGGGCTAAAAAAAATATGGAGCAGAATGGTTATAAAAAGAGCGCATATCGATTTATCAAAGGAGATGTATTGCAGGAGCTTCCAAAATTAAACGACGAATCATTTGATATCATTGTGTTGGATCCTCCCACATTTAGCAACAGCAAATCCATGAAAGAAGTTTTTGATATACAGGCCATGCACGTTGAGCTTATTAATACCTGCCTAAAAAAGTTAAAGAAAGAAGGGGAGCTGATATTCAGTACGAACTCAAGAAAGTTCCACCTGGAGGAAGAGTTGATTCTCGGAACTGTTAAAAATATTATCACCTCAACAGAGCCCTTCGATTTCAAAGGAAAACTATTGAGGTGGTGTTATAGTATTCGTCGAGTAGATTAAGCTACAATCTCTACCAGTTCAACTTCAAATACCAGGTCTTTCCCCGCAAGAAAATGATTGGCATCCATTACGATGGACTCTTCCTTGATCTCAATTACTTCAACAGGTACAGGTTGTCCGTATTCGTTTTGCAAATTCAATTTCATGCCAATTTCAATAGTCATCCCTTCTGGAATATTTGATTTTGGAAAATCAATGATAGCTTCTGGATTTTTGTGACCATATCCACTTGCGGGATCGATGTTGAGGGTTTTTTTATCTCCCACAGACATGCCCAATACGCCGGCATCAAAACCTGCAATCATCTGACCAGCACCCAACGTAAACTCCAATGGAGCCCTTCCTACAGAACTGTCAAATTGTGAACCATCTTGTAATTTGCCTGTATAATGAACCCTTACGACATCTCCTTTTTTAGCTTGCATACTATTCTTTGTTTTAATTGAAAAATGAGTGTCGAAACTAACTTTATTCTTTTACTTTTAGGGGAAATAATTTCATAAAATGAAAAAATTTATTTTTTTCGTGGTTTTGGCCTCGATTCAATTCATTTCTATTGAACTGTTAGCACAAAACAATGTTGTTACTGGTGCTGCAAAAACGAGTGCTTACATGAATCTCTTGAAAGGCAAGCGGGTAGGAGTCTTTGCCAATCAAACCTCAACGGTTGGAAATCAACATTTGATCGATGTATTGATGAGCAATGGCGTCAACCTAAAAAAAATATTTGGGCCTGAGCATGGGTTCAGAGGAGCGGCAGATGCAGGTGAAAAAGTCGGTAATTATGTGGATGAAAAAACAGGTGTTCCTGTTATATCGCTCTATGGATCAAAGCACAAGCCCTCAAAGGAAGATTTGGATGATGTAGATGTTTTGATATTTGATATTCAAGATGTAGGAGTTCGATTTTATACATTTATTTCATCTCTCCAAGAATTTATGGAGGCTGCCTTCCTTCACCAAAAATCTCTCATCGTTTTGGATCGGCCGAACCCCAATGCGGATTACGTAGACGGTCCTGTCTTGGATACTGCATTCAAATCATTTGTAGGAATGCAACCTGTGCCTGTAGTTTATGGAATGACGATTGGTGAGTATGCAACCATGCTGGTGGGCGAAAACTGGTTGAATAAAGATGCTTCCCTTGGATACGAAAAGATGAAAGCAAACGGAATGGTTCCATTGAAGGTAATTCCATGCTCCAATTATACAAGAAGTACTGTTGTTCCCTTGCGGGTAAAACCTTCACCAAATCTACCAGATATGACATCGGTGTATTGGTATCCTTCTACTTGTTTTTTTGAGGGTACAGTATTGAGTGAGGGCCGAGGAACTGCTACTCCTTTTCAGGTGTTTGGGCACCCACAATTGCCCACCAACTTATATGCCTTCACACCCAAGAGTATGCCAGGCGCAACAAATCCAAAGTTGAAAGATCAGCTTTGCTATGGGTGGAGTTTGGTATCTACTCCGGAGGAGGCAAGAAAAAAAATCAATGGAAAGATTCACCTGGAATATTTGTTGGAAGCATACAAGCTCTTTCCGGATAAGAATTCATTTTTTATTCTCCCGACTTCGGGTAATAGCAGGGGTGCATTCTTCAATAAACTCGCGGGCAATGATCAACTGATGAAACAAATTCAACAGGGAATGGATATCCAAGCTATTAGAAAAAGCTGGGAGCCTGGGTTAACTGCTTTCAAGCAAATCAGACAGAAGTATCTTCTATATCAGTAATTTTGCGCATGCCTGATTTGAAGGAATGTAAAATAGTTTTTTTAGGTACTCCTGTTTTCTCAGTTGCAGTATTAGATAAACTCGTACAAGAAGGATGCAATGTTGTTGGTGTGGTTACGGCCCCCGACAAGCCGGCAGGTAGAGGCATGCAACTATCTCAGAGTCCTGTAAAAAAATATGCCGTTGAAAAAGGACTTCACCTATTACAGCCAGAAAAATTAAAAGATCCAGTTTTTATAAATGAATTGAAATCATTGCAAGCCGATGTTCAAGTGGTTGTTGCATTTCGCATGCTTCCTGAAATAGTATGGAACATGCCACCACTTGGAACCATTAATTTACACGCTTCGCTTTTGCCAAATTATCGTGGTGCAGCGCCTATTAACTGGGCTATCATCAACGGCGAAAAAGAAACCGGAATTACTACCTTCAAACTTCAGCATCAAATTGATACAGGAGATATTTTACTTAAAGAGAAAATTTCTATTGGGGAAAATGAAACGGCTGGATCATTGCACGATCGTATGATGCATCAGGGAGCTGATCTTGTTTACAAGACGCTTGTTGGCTATTGCAATGGAAGTATACAGCCACAACCCCAGGGTGAAGGCCTCAAAGAGGCACCCCTCCAAACGGCACCAAAAATTCATACATCGACGGGTGAAATCAATTGGCAGCAAAATGCCAAGCAGGTACATGATTTGATAAGAGGACTCTCGCCGTATCCGGGTGCTTTCACTAAATTGAAGGATAAGATGTTGAAGGTCTATGCCTCTACTTATTTGGTGGATACTCATTCAACGCCTTTTGGAGAGATGGATTCAGATGGAAAAACATTTATGCGATTTTCAACGCCAGACGGCTGGGTATACATACACGAGCTGCAATTAGAAGGCAAAAAAAGAATGGATGTTACGTCTTTTTTAAAAGGTTACCGATTCAATTAAATGTATGTCAACTGGTTCGCTCATCGCCGAAAGATTCATGCGCTATGTGAAAATAGATACACAGAGCGATCCTGATAGCACTACCTATCCCTCCACCGAAAAGCAAAAAGATTTATCCAGACTGCTGGTAGATGAATTGAAAGAAATGGGGTGGAGCGATGTCGAGTTGGACGAATGGGGTTATGTAATTGCAACCATTCCCTCTAATTCAACTAAAAAAGTTCCTGTTATTTGTTTTTGTTCGCATGTGGATACCGCTCCAGATTGTAGCGGAAAAGACGTGCAACCCATTTTGCATCTCGGATACAATGGAACTGATATTGTATTGCCAGATGATCCATTGCAGATAATAAGTACAAATGAGCATCCTTATTTGAAACAAAAGATCGGCGATGATATAATAACCGCAAGTGGTAAAACCTTGTTGGGAGCCGATGACAAGGCAGGGGTAGCCATCATCATGCAATTGGCCTCTTATTTGAAACAACATCCTGAGATCATTCATGGCGAGATAAAGATATTGTTTACACCGGATGAAGAAGTGGGTAGAGGAGTAGAACACTTGGATTTGAAAAAGCTAGGTGCAGATCTGGCGTATACATTGGACGGAGGAGAACTCGGATCCCTGGAGTCAGAGACTTTTTCTGCAGATGGATTAGAGCTGACCATTTACGGGGTAATTGCTCATCCTGGATACGCAAAAGGTAAATTAGTGAATGCCATTAAATTGGCATCAGAGGTTCTAGAACTTTTACCGAAGCAAATGCTTTCTCCTGAAGTAACAGAAGGCCGTGAGGGATTTATGCATCCCACCGACATCAGAGGAACAGCAGAACAAGCGAGTATAAAATTTATATTGAGGGATTTTGAAGCATCCAAGCTCGACATCTATGCTCAAATGATTGAAAATGCTGCCAAAGATGTTTTGGCAGCATATCCGTCTGCTTCCTACAGTGTGAAGCAATCAGAACAATACCGGAATATGAAAGAAGTATTGGACCAACATCCTGAAATAGTGAACTATGCAGAGCAGGCAATGATAGATCTCGGAATTCGACCAATTCAACTTCCAGTAAGGGGCGGAACCGATGGATCACGACTTTCTTTTATGGGCCTTCCTTGTCCAAATATTTTTACCGGTGAAATGGCGCTTCATTCGAAGCATGAGTTCGTAAGTGTGCAAGACATGGAAAAATCGATGCAGGTATTGGTGCGTCTTCTGCAGATCTGGGAAGCCGCTTCAAAGTGAATAACTTTATGATCCTTTTAGTAAAAGATTATGGAACTTTCCTTCTCATCAATTCGCAACTATGAGTTTTTATATTCTTCAGGTTTCAAAGCAGATGAAATTGTGGGACATGCTTCAGTCAGGTGGAGCGCTCATGATTCCACTTGGATTATTGTTTGTGGTGGCCTTGTTTTTCTTTTTTGAACGTTATATCGCCATCAAGAAAGCAGGTAAACTCGATGATAACTTCATGAAAATCATCAGGGATCATATTATGTCGGGAAATATTGCTGCTGCAAAGACTACTACAAAAAATACCGATCATCCTGTTGCACGTATCATCGACAAAGGAATCCAACGCATGGGTAAACCTATCGATGCAATTGAACGAAGTATGGAAAGTGTTGCACGATTAGAAATGTACAATTTAGAAAGAAATCTCAGTGTATTGAGTGTTATCTCCAGGGCTGCACCCATTTTTGGATTCGTAGGAACATTGGCAGGACTCATGCAATTATTTTTTGATATCAATACCACTGGAGAGTTTGTTCTGAATACCATTGCTGGCGGATTGTACGTAAAGCTTGTTACTTCTATTACAGGGTTAGTGATTGGCTTACTTTCTTTCTTGGGATTTAGTTTTTTGCATACACAAATTGATAAGACTGCCAATAAAATGGAAGTAGCTGCTACCGATTTTCTAGATATTCTTCAAGAGCCTACCAACGCTTGATTGCATGCAAATCAGAAAAAAATATACCGGTGATGCAGAAGTGTTTACAGAGGCGCTCAATGATATACTTTTTATTCTGTTGATGTTCTTTCTGATTGTTTCAACACTGGCAAATCCAAATGTGATCAGACTCTCGCAGCCAAAATCACAGGGAGATACAAAAGCAAAGCAAAACATAGTCGTTTCGATCGATGCAAGTAAACAATATTATGTAGGAACAACTGCCGTTCGATTTGATTCACTTTCTATCATCCTAGCACCTATATTGAAAAAAGAAAAAACTGAAATTCCTACCATTGTCATCAATGCAGATAAAACAGTTGAAGTGGATGCTGTTGTTGCTGTGATGAAAATTGCAAAAAATTTAGGCGCAAAAACGGTGCTATCTGTTGAGAAGGAATAATTAAAGAGAAGCACCCATTCTTCGGCCCCATACAATTCTGTCTTTACCTTGCATGTCTTTCTTTATTTGTACCTGCTCGAATTCATTTTCTTCCAGTAATTGTTTCACCTCAACCGCATGGTTTTCGTGCGTTTCAAAAAATATCATTCCTCCTCTCAGCAAATGATGATCAGAAAAGTCAACTATTGCCTTGTAGAATTGGAGTGGATCTTTATTGGTTACAAATAGTGCCTCATTTGGCTCATGCTCTATTACCTGTTTTTGTAATTCCGAGGATTCATGGGGAGGTATATACGGGGGATTGCTGACGATGATATTGAAAGCTGGAAGTTGATCCTGCTTTGATTCTTTGAGGATATCAGATTGTTTGAAAATGATGGATGTACCAAGCTGACCGGCATTTTCCTCTGCTACTTCAATGGCTTTTTTACTTTTATCCATTGCCCATACTTCCCAAGAAGGAAATATTTTCTTTAGTGAAATTGCAATGCATCCTGATCCGGTTCCAATATCTATAAGTTGAATGTTGGTTTGTTCTTGGGAGGGAATTTTTTCAAACTCTTCTTGAATTGTTTCTACCAACTCCTCGGTTTCAGGCCGGGGGATAAGAACCCTTTCGTCTACTTTGAACAACATATCCTGGAACCATGCTTCGCCCACCACGTATTGAACAGGACGACCATGTAATAATTCTTGTAATGATTTTTCAATTTGCTCTGCTTGCTCTGCACTTAGGTATTCCTCGTGATGAACCAATCGCAGCGTTCTCTCCATTCCTGTAATTTTTTCCAAGACGATCTCTGTAATATTGGATGCTTCTCGTTTATCGTAAATCCTGTGCAAGGATTGAAGGAGGTATTGGTATGCTTCTTTGATGCGCATCAACCAAAAGTAAAACATTTAACTTTGGTCGGTTTGCGAAAAAATACTTCTCTACATGCAAGATTCGAATTTTTATAATTGTATCGAAAATAAAGCAACAGCAGAGTTTACAGATAGGGGTAGCCGATTCATTGCCTATGCTTATCCGGTAGCATCGATAGATACATTTAATGCCTGTTTGGCAGAAGTGAAAAAGATGCATCCCAAAGCTTCGCATTATTGTTTTGCCTATCGTATCGGACACGATGGAATCACCTATCGGGTTACTGATGCCGGGGAGCCCTCAGGAACGGCCGGAAGACCCATATTGGGGCAAATAGATGCACATCAGCTTACCAATACATTGGTGATTGTTGTGCGTTATTTTGGAGGCACTTTGTTGGGGGTGCCGGGGCTCATTCATGCGTATAAAAGCACTGCTTCTATGGTCTTGCAGTTAATACCAACAGTAAAAAAGAAAATTGAAATTTCTTATGAAATTCAGTTTGATTATACGGTGATGAATGAAGTGATGACACTGATCAAAAAATACGAATGCAGAGTAGTGCAACAGGAACAGCAGTTGTTTTCAGTTATTGAATTAGGTATTCCTAAAATAGTTGAACAAGAGGTTGTTGAAAAAATGAAAGAGATCCGGGGGCTGGATATAAAAAAGAAAGCGATTCAATGATTGAATCGCTTTCATTAAATATAACGTTCTTGTTTACTTCTGCATATGTTCTTCGTCTACTAGGATTCTTCCGCAGTTTTCGCAAACAATGATCTTTTTGTGCTGACGAATTTCGCTTTGGCGTTGAGGAGGGATGGCATTGTAGCAACCGCCGCATGCATCACGCAATACTGGAACCACCGCTTTACCGTTACGAAAATTCTTTCTGATTCTGTCGAATGAAGTCAACAAACGCGCATCCACTGCAGACCTGGCTTTTTCTGAATGTGCTCTGTACTCCTGCTCTTCTTTTTCAGTTTCAGCAATGATTTTATCCAATTCGCCTTTTTTTACTTTGAGGTTTGCCTCTTTGTTGGCGATGTTCTTTTTAACCTGATCGAGTGCACGAGCTTTATCGGCAATTTCTTCGCTGGCATCTTTGATGTGTCTCTCAGCCAATTTCACTTCAAGGGTTTGCATTTCCAATTCCTTGGTAATGGCTTCGTACTCCCTGTTGTTTTTTACATTATCGCTCTGCTTTTCGTACTTTTTAATGAGGTCTTGCGATTGAGCAATGGCAGCTTTTTTTTGTTCAACGAAGTCGTTGATACCATTGATTTCTTCTTCAATCCTTGTTTCCCTTGAATGAAGGCCCTGAATTTCGTCTTCCAAGTCGCGCACTTCAATGGGAAGCTCTCCTTTTAAAATTGCAATCTCATCCAATTTGCTTTCAACCTGCTGGAGGTTTGCCAAGGCGATGAGTTTTTCTTCTACTGAATATTCTTTAACGGTTGCCATAATGAGTTATAAAAAATAGTTGACCGGATTGGTTTTATGGGCTGATTTAAGGACGGCAAAGGTAGGGAATTTTTCCTTTAAGATGGCCGCTAGCAGATCTGATGTAAATTGTTCACTTTCAAAGTGTCCGATGTCTGCCAGCAACATTTTTCCCGCAGGTTGGAAAAAGTCGTGGTAGCCCAAATCCGAAGTGACATAGGCATCCGAATTTGTCATTAATGCATTGTTAATCAATGATTTACCAGCTCCTCCGCAGATAGAAACTTTTTTAATTTTCTTTACCTGGCATAGATTGTGACGAATGATGCCTGTTTCAAAGGTTTTTTTGAGATGTTGTAAAAACTCGTTGGGCGACATCTCATGGGGGAGTTCCCCCACAGCTCCGGCCCCCCATTCTCTGAAGGTATTGTTCAAAGGGAGGATATCGTAGGCAACCGTTTCATAAGGGTGATGGTTATGCAGTGCAGCGATGATATGCCCTTGCAGATGGACAGGGAAAATCATTTCCAATCTGGTTTCCTTGGCATTTTCTCTCTCACCAACTTTTCCCAGAAAGGGATTAGAGCCTTCAAGTGGCAGGAAGGTACCTATGCCCTCTGTTTTAAAGCTGCATTCTTTGTAGTTGCCAATGGATCCTGCTCCTGCAGCATAGAGAGCATTGCTCAACTTTTCTTCGTGATCCGTGGGTACAAACGTAACCAGTTTCTGATGGGTGCCTTGAAGTGGAGACAGCACCTGAACATTGATGAGTCCGATTCTTTTCGCCATCTCTCCATTCACGCCACCAATCACATTATCCAGGTTGGTATGAATAGCATAAACAGCAATATTGTGTTGTATAGCTTTGATCAATTGCGAGGTTATTGGATCAGTAGTATCTAATTTTTTTAACCCTTTGAAAATAGGGGGATGGTGTACAATGATCAGGTTGAATTTTTTTTGAATGGCTTCTTCCAGCACTTCCTTGGTAAAATCCAGCGAAGCGATAGCTCCTGTGCAGGGTTGATGTTTATCGCCACAAACCAAACCTGCGTTATCATACGACTCCTGAAGGGCCAGCGGTGCGGTTGTTTCCAAAAAGTTAATTATCTCTCCAATTGTTGGCATTTGCATTGTATTTGTAAAAATGAAATTACTTTACTTTCTCGTTTATGAAGAAGCTTGGATCATTTTTGTTTTTCATCGCGTTAGTAGTAACTACGAACTGTTATGCGCAGAAGTTGCAGCACGACTGGGAAAATTATGTGGTGGCCCTAAAGGATAAACCTGTTTCAATCAATGTGGATTTGGGACTTCGTTCATCGGCTCCTCTCAAGGATATGCCTTTTGTGATCATCGTTCGAACAAAACTCAATCAGCCAAATGCTGCCGGAATGCCTGACACCGAGGAATTAATTTCGTTGGATGCATTGGAAGAAAAGATGGTCGAGGGTCTCGTAAAATACCAAGGCGCGCTTTATGTGGGGCGATTTACCCAGAGAGGTATTCGTGAGTTCTATTTTTATACCAATGATACTGCTCGCTACCTTCTTACCCTGAACGATGTTTTTCTAAGTCATCCGGATCGTCAATGGTTGGCGCAATCAAAAAAAGATGCTGAATGGGAAAACTATCTAACAGTTTTATATCCATCTCCACTCGATAAAATGTTGATTGACAGTAGACGGAAATTGGGTGAACTTGGAAAAGATGATCCATCCCGAAAAGCAGTAACAGTATTTCATTTTTTTGAATTCAACGAGGACGCCTCCCGTAAAAAATTTTTACAACTTCCTGTTTGTAGTGGATTTACCGTTAACGAATTGGGAACAAACCAAGAAAACAAACGATTTACGTTATTGATTTCCAGCCAATCCGTCGTAGATCGGAACTGGGTTGATAAGAATATTCCCGTTTTATTTTCAGAAGCAAAAAAGCAAGGCGGATTCTACAAGGGATGGGAATACCAACGATGATAGTATCTTTGCAGTAATTTCTCACTAAAATTATTTATTATGTCAATTCAAAAAGGCCAAGCAGCACCTGATTTTAAGTTGTTCAACAGCGAAAAAACAGAAGTGAGTTTGCAAGATTATAAAGGTAAAAACCTCGTTATTCTTTTCTTTCCTCAAGCATTTACAGGCGTATGTACAACAGAGCTTTGCAGTGTAAGAGACAGTTTAAATGTTTACACATCATTGAATGCCGAAGTAGTTGGTATTTCTGTTGATTCCATTTTTACATTGGCGAAATTCAAGGAGGAACAACAGTATAATTTTCCATTGCTGTCCGACTTCAACAAAACTATCAGCCAAGCATACGGAGCATTCTACGATGAATTTGTATTTGGAATGAAAGGCGTTTCGAGAAGAGCTGCTTTTGTAGTAGACAAGAACGGTACCGTACAATACGCAGAAGTATTGGAGAGTGCAGGCGATCAACCAAACTTTGATGCCATCAAAGAAACATTGTCTGGGTTAAAATAATTTTTAAAAATCTACGTTAAAGTAAGAGCCTTACGGAAGTTTGGCTCTTTTTTTATGAATTGTCCTAACTTCGGTTCAGCGTTTACCTCATGAGAATACTCTTCATTATATTCTTTTTCTTTTCCTCCCTTGTTGGCTTCAGCCAAGTAAAACGGGTGACGTTGGGAGAGAATGTTAAGCGTACCAGTATCTATCCCAATCCAGGAAGATCGTTCATTCAAATTCAATTCAAGCAAACTACCAATCCACCTTCTATACTCGTGGTATATAATTTTGTCGGGAAAAAACAATTGGAACTGATCAATCCTGGCTCCAATGTATACATTGATCTGGCAGATTTTCGCAGGGGGCTCTACATCTTTCAATTCAAGGATAAAAACGGACAGATCATCGACTCCGGAAAGTTTCAGGTAGAGAAGTAATCAAAGAACCTGCACAATCAAAAACTTTAAGTAATTGGTATTTTCCAATCCCTTAATAATTGGATGATCAGCCGATTGTGCTTGAAACACTACCTGCCTTAATGTTCTTCTCGCGTCTCTGGCAGCCATTTCTATGATCTCATAAAATAATTCAGGTTGAACCAAATTTGTACAAGAAGATGTAACCAAGAAACCACCTGGTTTCAGCAACTTCATCCCTCTCAAATTAATCTCCTTGTACCCGCTTATTGCTTTTTGAATGTTTTCCCTGGTCTTTGTAAACGAAGGTGGATCCAACATTACCACATCCCATTTTTTGCCCTCTTTTGACCATTCCTTTAGTGCATCAAAGGCATTCACGCACTTGAACTCAATATTACTAAGCTTATTCAAGGCAGCATTTTCTCTGGCTTGTTGCACAGCATTTTCTGAAATATCCAATCCAAGCACATGCTTGGCTCCATAATACGCAGCATGGATTTCAAACGTACCGGTATAACAAAAGGCACCCAATACATCTGCATCTTTTACGATATGTTGTATAGCTCTTCGATTGTCTTGTTGGTCCAGAAAATATCCTGTTTTCTGTCCCTTTTCCACATCTACCAGAAACTTTAATCCGTTCTCAACAATTGGAATCCTTGTTTCAAAGGGTTTTGATAAGAATCCTTTTCTTTGATCAAGTCCCTCTAATTCTCTTACAGGAACATCGTTTCGTTCGTATATACCTTTTGGAGAGAATATTTTCTCAAGTGCTTCCGTGATCTCTTTTTTCCAGCGATCAATCCCCAACGCCAGTGTTTGAATCACAAAGTAGTCGTTGAATTTATCAATGATCAATTGCGGAAGGCTATCTGCTTCTCCAAAAATCAATCTGCAATTTTCGGTGTATCCAATTGTCTTCCGGTACTCCCAGGCATTCAGGATAGCTCGATAGAAAAAATCAGCATCGACGTTATCGCTTTGTTTCCTGGTTAGGATACGAACAGGTATTCTGGAAATTGGATTTACATAGCCCTTGCCAATGAATTTTTTATCATGGGTATATACCTCTGCAATATCCCCTCCCACAATTTCATCGTCCATGAGATCAATTTCATTGGAGAAAATCCAGGGGTGTCCATCTGCAATACGATGGCTGATCTTTCTCTTTAGTACCACTTTCTTCATGCCGCAAAGGTAAACTTTCGAGGAAATGCCTGAAATTTGCATTTCTTTCCAAAAATGCGCCATTTTGACTCATAAAAAAGCATTGGCAAGCCATTTGAACAGAGAGAACAGTTAAATATCACCTATGGACGAAAAGGAAGTAATGCAAAATCAGCAGGAACAGGCAGATCAGCCTTTGCACCAAGAAGCAAACGAAGAGGCAAACGAGTTGGATGTGTTGAAGAAGGAGTTGGAGGAGCAAAAAGAAAAATTCATCAGGCTCTATGCTGAATTCGACAATTTCAAACGCAGGAATGCAAAAGAGAGAATAGAATTGATTCAAACTGCCGGAAGAGAAGTGATTCAATCCATGCTGGAAGTTATGGATGATTGCGATCGTGCAGAGAAGCAGTTGCATCAAAGCGACGACCTCCAACAAATTCGCGAGGGACTCACATTGGTGTTTACAAAGTTTCGTAACACGCTTCAATCAAAAGGATTGAAAGAAATGAAATCAATTGGTGAGGAATTCAATCCTGATTTTCACGAGGCCATCACCGAAGTTCCAGTGACGGATGAGAGCATGAAAGGAAAGATAGTAGACGAAGTAGAGAAGGGATATACATTGAATGATAAAATCATCCGTTTTTCAAAAGTGGTTGTAGGAAAGTAATCCTCTACCTTAGTAAAAGTTATGGCAAAAAGAGATTATTACGAAGTGCTCGGTGTTGCAAAATCAGCCAGTGCGGATGAAATCAAAAAAGCATACCGCAAAGTAGCCATGCAATTTCACCCCGATAGAAATCCGGGTGATAAAGCTGCTGAAGAAAAATTCAAAGAAGCAGCAGAAGCCTACGAAGTATTGAGTGATCAAGAGAAAAAAGCACAGTACGATCGATTCGGACATGCGGGTGTGAACAATCGAGGTGGTTTCAGTGGCGGCCAAGGCATGAACATGGACGACATCTTCAGCAACTTCGGAGACATCTTCGGTGACGATATTTTTGGAAGTTTTTTTGGTGGAGGCGGACGGCAACGTGGAGGTGGAAAGGCAAGGGGAACGCGAGGAAGCAACCTTCGCATCAAACTAAAAATGAATTACGAGGAGATTGCCAAAGGAGCTAACAAAACTGTTAAAGTAAAAAAATATACTTCTTGCTCTACCTGTTCTGGTTCCGGGGCAAAGGATAAAAATGCTATTCAAAATTGTTCCACCTGTAATGGAAGTGGACAAGTACGAAAGGTAACCAGTACTTTTCTTGGTCAAATGCAGACGGTAGGAACTTGTCCTACTTGTAATGGCGAGGGCTCTACGATTACAAACAAGTGTACTGCTTGTAAAGGAGAAGGACGAGTGTATACCGAAGAAACCATCAACATCGATATACCAGCAGGTGTACAAGATGGTATGCAATTGAGTTTGAGCGGAAAGGGAAATATTGGTGAGCGCGGTGGTTCACCCGGTGATCTGATTGTTTTGATAGAAGAAGAAGCGCATCCTGAATTGCAGAGAGATAACCTGAATGTTATTTACGATATGCACATCAGTATTCCTGATGCTGTGTTTGGTGCCAACTTAGAGGTACCCACGATCGATGGCAGAGCGAAAATTAAAATTCCTCCCGGTACACAAAGCGGAAAAATCTTCCGTCTGAAAGGCAAAGGATTTCCTTCCATCAATTCTTACGAAAAAGGTGATCAATTGATTCACGTAAATGTATGGACGCCACAGGAATTGACATCCGAGGAAAAAGAGATGATAGAAAAGTTCAGGGAGTCTAAGAACTTTCAACCACAACCTGAAAAAAATGAAAAAAGTTTCTTCACGAAGGTGAAAGAAATGTTTGGTTAAGTTGCTTAGTTCTCTACTTGCATGATCTGATGGAGATTTCTTCCCAATCCATCGTAATCCAATCCATAGCCCACCACAAACAAGTCTGGAATTTCAAATCCCAGGTAGTCGATTTTTATAGGATGAACCGTTGCTTCTTTTTTATGCAGTAGCGAACATATTTTCAATGAATGTGGATGATGATCTAAGATTTGTGGAATAAAGGCAGACAGCGTCTTGCCGGTATCTACAATATCTTCAATAATAACAACATCTCTGTTGTGAAGCGTTGCTTCAAGTCCAATTGCTGTTACCACTGTTCCGGTTGAACTGGTTCCTTTGTAAGAGGCTAGTTTGATAAAACTGATTTCTGCATTGATTTCAAGTTGCTTAAAAAGATCGGAAGCAAACATGAAAGAACCGTTTAGAATAGCTATGAACAATGGCGATACATCTTTGTAATCTTGATTGATTTGTTGTCCGATTCTTTTTACTGCATCTTGTATTTGTGCTTCCGAAAGAAAGGGGACGAAGTGTTTATCGTGAATTTTTTTCTTCATTTTCTTTTGGATGATTTCTTTTTATATGATTTCTTTTTCTTTGGTTGATTTTTTTTGGAAGTAATTGTCTTGCCTTTTTTTGGCTTCAATGATAATTTCTGTCCAACTTTCAGCTTGCTGTTATTTTTCAATTTATTGTATTGAAGCAGACTGGTCAGTTTTATTCCTTCGTGCTGGCTGATATCGCGCAGATTTTCGTTCCTCACAACACGGTGATAGGTTTTGTTACCAACAGATTTTTTGGGTTGAAGATAAATCAACTCACTTTTCTTGAGCGATGTGGTGGATTTAGGTAGGTCGTTGTATAAAATGATTTTAGATAGAGCGAGTTTATATTTTCTTGCCAACGATAATAGGGAAGTGCCACTTTCCGCGAATACTACTCTGGTGCCATTGATTGTAAAAATTCCCGATGGGTAGTTTAATTGTTTTGTCAGTGACAATTCATTGAATCTGGGAGAACTTTTACTTGTAGTTATACCGTTTTTGGTGATTTCGTTGATATAGTTGGAAATATCATAGGACTCTTGTTCGTCGTCTGATGCGTAATCATTCAAGATGTTTAGCTGATAGTTCTCAACATATTTGATTATGGATTCTGCATAAACAGGGTTGGTGGCATATCCTGCTTTTTTTAATCCCCACGCCCATCCACTGTAGTCATCGGGGTCAAGATCAAAGAGAGGTGAATAGCGAGGCTGAGATTTTAAAAAGTCAGAATGATCTTTGTAGGAACTTTGGGCATCCTTGTATTTTCTGAAACATTCATTTTGTGCATCATCATCGTGGTAAACTTTTGGTCCATTCCAATTTGATTTGCATTTGATGCCAAAGTGATTGTTTGAGGCCAGTACCAAATCGCTTTTTCCTGCCTGTGTTTCAAGAATACCTTGTGCAATTTTGATTGAAGCAGGAACACCGGTTCTGACCATTTCTTTTATGGCAATGTCTGCATACTGAGAAATGTATTGAACAATGTCATCGTTGGGAAGTGTTTGGCTCTTTAAAGAGATAGACACTGCCAATAGCATGCAGAAGAAGACGGTATATTTATTTTTGATTGCCAAAAACATACTGTAATTATTTTTTTCTCACAATCGATATGCCATCTCTGATAGGTACCATGACAAGATCGATTTGATTATTGTTTTTAAGATATTCATTGAAGGCGCTAATCGCCTTTCCATTTTTCCCTTTGACTTGCTCGTTCAATACTTCTCCATGAAACAACACATTGTCGAAAAGAAAATAAGTGCCAACCTTTACCTTATCTATTAGATATTGGAAGTAGTCTGTATAACCTGTTTTATCGGCATCAATAAAAATAAGATCCCATTCTTCATTTATTGTATGAATGATTTCATGTCCATCGCCTGTATGCTGAATGATTTGTTGCGAAAAGGGACTTCTATCAAAAAATCCTTTTGCGATTTTTGCGTCATCTTCCCTTTTCTCAATGGTATGAAGAGCCCCCCCGGGCGCTAATCCTTCTGCCAAACAAAGTGCACTGTAGCCGGTGAATGTTCCAATTTCCAGTATTCTTTTCGGTTGAACCATATGGCTAATCATGGAAAGAAACTTTCCTTGCAAGGCTCCGCTCAACATATGCGGTTCCGTATGATGCTGATAGGTGTATGCTTGTATTTCCTCCAACAATTCAGTAGTTGATGAACTGTGTTGAAGACAATAATTGTTTGCCGCTTCGAACGAGAATTCCATTGCGGACAAATTTACACGCTTCTGACTTTAGGGAGAGTCGAGATTTGTTAAAAAACCTGTTCAGGAGGGCTTTTTTGAAAAGCACCATAGTCCTGTAAACGTAACCAATCCATTGATCAGCAGCATTTCAACTCCAATTTGATATCCATTGAAAAGTGTAGAGGCGTTTTTCCCAAGAAGATAACAAAGGGCTGGTGCCATTAAACAAATGGCAGTAACACCGTATCCCCTTTTTACGGTTCTGTTTGTCAATAATCCAAAAGCAAACAATCCAAACAATGGCCCGTAAGTATATCCGGCCAGGTCGAGAATTACACTGATGATTGATTTATTATTGATCCACTTAAACAATAGAATGCACAATAAAAAAACAATGGCAAAACTGAAGTGAACGATCATCCTGGTTTTCTTTTGTGCTGATTCGCTTAAATCAGTTCTTCTTTTGATGCCCAGTATATCAATACAAAACGAAGAAGTAAGTGCAGTGAGTGCTCCGTCTGCACTTGGAAAAAGTGCAGATATCAATGCGATGATAAAAATGATGCTGATTGTTTGGGGCAGATGAAAGAGAGCAATGGTTGGGAACAGATCATCTCCGATGATATTTTTTCCGTTGAATAAAAATGTTTTGTCCTGATAAAATGCGCCCTTTTGTATCATGTATAAATACAGCAAACCTCCCAGTGTCAGGAAAAGTAAATTGACAATTACCATGGTGCCGGTAAAAGTCATGATGTTTTTTTGTGAGTCTTGCATTCTTCTAACACTGATATTTTTTTGCATCATCTCTTGATCCAGTCCTGTCATGGCAATTGCAATAACGGCGCCTCCTACAAGATTTTTGAGATAGAATGACTTGTGTTGAATAGTTGTATCAAAAATTCGTAAGTAATCATGTTCGCTCATTTGTTTGAGCGCATCGCTTATAGAAATATTCAATTGTGATAGAATGTAAAAAAGGCAAATGATCAGTCCAAGCAACATGAAGCTGGTTTGGAGCGTATCGGTATACACAATTGTTTTTACTCCACCTTTCCACGTGTACAATAAAATCATCATCAGGATGATGGCTGTGGTGGCAATGAAAGGAACGCCCATTTCATCGAGGATAAATATTTGCAATACATTGATCACCAGATACAATCGAGCAGTTGCACCGAAGAGCCTTGAGATAATGAAAAACAAGGCACCGGTTTTGTAGCTCTCTTTGCTGAGTCTGATTTCAAGGTAATGGTAAATAGAGGTCAGGTTCAGTTTATAATAAAGTGGTACCAGCACAAAGGCGATGACGAAGTATCCGAAAATATAACCAAGGATTACTTGGAAATACCCAAAAGCGCCATAGCCGCCATTCACAATATTGCCAACGGTTCCAGGCACAGAAACAAAAGTTACACCAGAGAGCGATGTGCCGATCATGCCAAAAGCAACCAATACCCAGTTTGAATTTCTGTTTCCAATAAAAAACGTTTCATTGGTGGCATTTCTTGAAGTATAAAACGCAACACCCAAAAGAACAAGGAAATAGCCCAGTACAAATGAAAAGAGGATGATTGGTGACATGTTAAAAATGTTCTGGTGGCAAGATAGCTCAAAACTCAAAAATGCCGGAACCAACTTTTATGTTTCTCAAAACGTCCAATGGTTGTTTTTTTCTCTGAATTTGTTTGAGGTGGGGACCATTATTCAACTTATTTTTGAGGTCCATGTTAACCCGATTATTCATAAAGAATTTTGCCATCATCCAGGAATTGGAAATTCAGTTCAAAGATGGGCTGGTTATTATCACCGGTGAAACGGGTGCAGGTAAAAGTATTTTGATGGGGGCGCTAGGGCTTGCACTGGGCGAACGGGCAGATGCTGGGCAAATGCGAGATAAGAATACCAAATCAATCATAGAGGCGGTTTTTGATGTAAAAGCCACTTCGGAGATCAAGAATTTTTTTGAACAAAACGAATGGGAGCTGGAGCATGAAACAGTTGTTCGAAGAGAGATCCAACCCAATGGAAAGTCCAGGGCGTTTATCAATGATACACCCGTTGGATTGTCTCAATTACAGGAGTTAACATCCTTGTTGGTCGATTTACATCAACAGTTTGACACACTTGAGTTGAGTAATAAACATTTTCAGCGATTGATTTTGGATGCACGTGCCGGAAATCTGGAACAGCTCCAAGAGTACCAGGAGTTATATGATCGCTATAAAGACACCCAAAAGAAAATCGATTCCATAAAAGCCTCTTTGCAGAAAGCCGATCAAGAAAAAGAATACAAACAGTTTTTACTGAATGAGCTGGAAGAACTGAGTTGGAAGGCAGGAGAAGGAGTTTCTTTGGAAGAAGAATTGAATTTACTCACTCATGCAGAGCAAATCAAACATACAGCAGGTGCCGCAGCTTTTTTGCTGAACGAAGGTGAAAAGCCACTGGTTGCTGAAATCAAATCATTGGTATCGCAGTTGCAGCCTATGGTAAAATACCATGCTGCATTGAATGAGCTGGTAACAAGACTTTCCTCTGCGCATGTAGAGCTGAAGGATGTGGGAAATGAATTGAGTCATATTGTGGATGCAATTTCAACCGACGAGAAACGTTTAGACCAACTCAATGCTCGACAGTCGCAAGCTCAAAAATTAGTTAAGAAACATGGACTTCAATTGCCCGATGAGTTGGTTGAGATTCAACAACAACTCGAATTGTCGTTGAAAGGTTTTCAACAAGATCAAACCGCATTGGAATCACTTGAGAAAACGTTGGATCAATTGGAGAAGCAATCCATTTCAATTGCAAAAAAACTTAGAGATAAAAGAGTAAAGCAAATTCCATTGCTCGAAAGCGCTACCAAGGAATTGCTCACAAGAGTGGGGATGCCCAATGCAGCATTGAAAGTTCATTTGGAAGAAGTTTCACTTAGTAGTGCTGGAATCGACGACATACAGTTTTTATTTGATGCCAATAAAAGTGGAAAATTTGAGCCCCTGCACAAGGTGGCAAGTGGTGGTGAATTGAGCCGATTGATGTTGGTTTTGAAATCATTGGTGGCAAAATCGCTGGAAATGCCCACCCTTATCTTTGATGAAATCGACAGCGGCATAAGTGGGGAGGCAGCAAAACAAGTTGGTATTTTGATGGATGAGTTATCCAACGGGCATCAATTAATCAGCATTACACATCAGCCTCAAATAGCTGCCAAAGCTGATCAGCATCTTTTGGTTTACAAAAAGGAAAGTAACAATACTGTTCATACTCATATCAAAGAATTAAAAGACCAAGAGCGTGTGATGGCCATCGCTCAAATGTTATCTGGCGAAAATCCCAGTGAGCATGCATTGGCGAATGCAAAAGAGATGATCAAAGGCTGATCAGTAAACTTATTATCTTTGCTTTAAATCTTATTACCATGTCTACTCAATTGTTGAAAGGGAAAAAGGGAATCATTTTTGGTGCACTGGATGAAAAGTCCATTGCGTGGAAAACTGCGCTTGCCTGCCATGCGCAAGGTGCTCAGTTGGTGCTCACCAATGCCCCTGTAGCGTTGCGGATGGGAGAAATCAATAAGTTGGCAGAAGCGGTGAATGCCCCAGTGATTGGCGCGGATGTGGTGAATATGGATGATTTAAAGAATCTTTTTACTGAATCCATGAAACATTTTGGCGGTGGTGTTGATTTCATTCTTCATTCCATCGGAATGAGTTTGAATGTAAGGAAAGGAAAAATGTATACAGAAATTGATTACGGATTCAATCAGAAGACACTCGATATTTCTGCGATGTCATTGCACAGGGTGTTAAGAACAGCCTATGAAATGGATGCTCTCAATGAGTGGGGTAGTGTGGTGGCATTGACATATATCGCTGCTCAGCGTGTATTTCCAGATTACAATGAAATGGCAGATGCAAAAGCACTTCTAGAAAGTATCACACGTAGTTTTGGATACCACTACGGTGTAAAGAAAAAGGTACGTGTAAATACCATTTCTCAGTCACCTACCAGAACTACTGCAGGAAGCGGTGTGAAAGGATTTGATGGATTTATTTCTTACGCAGAGAAGATGAGTCCCCTAGGCAATGCCTCGGCAGAAGATTGCGCTAATTACTGTGTAACATTATTTTCGGATATGACAAAGATGGTAACGATGCAAAATCTTTTCCACGATGGAGGATTCTCCTTTACAGGAGTTACCAATGCAGTCATTGAGCAAATGGAAAAATAAGAACCATGGAGTGGATTGATTATTTAGGTTTGGTGGGTGTTGTTTCTGGTTCACTTACGTTCGTGCCCCAGGTGTACAAAGCATGGAAATCAAAATCAGTAGGTGACTTATCCATTTGGATGATTTTGATTCTGATATCAAACGTTTCAATTTGGTTGGTGTATGGTATTGCGAGAAATGATTTTCCTATGATACTGGCCAATGCAGTCATCATGGTACTCTCTTTGTTAATGCTTTATTTCAAACTGACTTTCAAAAAATAAAAAAACCACCTTTTGGTGGTTTTTTTATTAATATTCATCTTCGTTGAAGAAGAAGTCTTCTTGGCTTGGGTAGTCTGGCCATATATCGTCTATCCCTTCATAAATATCACCTTCGTCCTCCAGTTCCTGTAAGTTTTCGATTACTTCAATAGGGGCGCCGCTTCGGATGCTGTAATCAATGAGTTCATCCTTTGTTGCAGGCCATGGAGCGTCTTCCAGATAGGAGGCTAATTCTAGTGTCCAGAACATATGCGCTTCTTTAAATTTCGGCAAATGTAACGGTTAATTTGATATATCCAAATCTGAAAATTTCAACAAAAATCAATGGATTGGACATAACTTTAATAGAATGTAATGAATATGTTAAGTGGAAAGGACATTGTGAAGTCGTATGGAAGCCTGCAAGTGCTGAAAGGCATTGATGTTGATATACACCAAGGAGAAATTGTAAGCATCGTTGGGTCATCTGGTGCAGGAAAAACTACACTTTTGCATATTCTTGGAACTTTAGAGAAAACAGACAGTGGGTCACTCTATTTTGAGGGTGAAAAAATGCATCAACTCAAAGGCAAAGACCTGGCGAATTTCAGGAATAAACGTATTGGATTTGTATTTCAGTTTCATCATCTGCTTCCAGAATTTACAGCGTTGGAAAATGTATCGGTGCCTGCGTGGATAGCCGGTGAGTCCAGCTCAAAAGTTGAAAAAAGAGCTAGCCAGCTTTTAGAAAGATTGGGCCTCTCCGATAAGATGGAATCCAAGCCCCATCAACTTTCTGGGGGAGAGCAACAGCGGGTGGCGGTTGCACGTGCTCTTATCAATCAACCAGGAATTGTTTTTGCTGATGAACCAACGGGTAATTTAGATTCCGCCAACGCAACTTCTCTTCATCAGTTGTTTCAGCAATTAAGAGATGAACTGCAACAAACTTTTGTAATTGTTACGCACAACCAAGAGTTGGCGGCAATGAGCAATAGGGTTTTGCATTTGAAAGATGGTCGGTGGGCGTCTTGATCACACACGCGGGTGCCACTGTTGCTCTTCTGCATTCAATGTTTTTCCAACATATCTGCCCAGTACAAACAGATAATCGCTTAGTCTGTTGATGTATTTAACAATGAGACTTTCGTGCTCTTCGTCTCTCAGCAATAATTTGACGATCAGACGCTCGGATCTTCTGCAAACACATCTCGTAACATGAATGTTCGAAACAGTAGGGTGACCACCTGGTAAAATGAAAAATTGCAATGGTGGGAGCTCTTCGTCCATCTTATCCATTTCCTGTTCTAGGAAGAGCACATCATTTTCCTTTAAATCAGGGATCTTGAGCTTCGGCTCTTTTTCAGGATCACAGGCAAGTGAGGAGCCGATAGTAAAAAGTCGGTCTTGTACTTCCTTCAAAGTATTTTTTACATGGGGTATTTCAATTAAATCGCGACAGAGTCCGATGTAGGCATTCAATTCGTCGATGGTGCCGTAGGCCTCGATTCGCTCATTGGATTTCAGTACTTTAGTACCTCCTATCAATGATGTTGTTCCTTTGTCTCCTGTTTTAGTATAAATTCTTGCTGCCATGATCACAATTGCTTTCAAACATAATGTGTGATCGAATCAATTGTTCGGGAAACGGTCAACTTTTTTTACACAAGTACTGCAGCTTGTTTTCTTTTATCACTTTCAATCAGGCCATCCCTTAAACGAATCACCCGTTTCGCAAAATTAGAAATGTCCTCTTCGTGTGTTACCAGCACAACGGTATTTCCCTCTTCATGAATTTTCGAAAAGATATTCATGATTTCATGCGAAGTTTTTGAGTCGAGGTTTCCTGTTGGCTCATCGGCAAGGATGATGGAAGGGTTGTTTACCAGCGCTCTCGCAATGGCTACACGTTGACATTGACCACCCGACATTTCGTTTGGTTTGTGGTGGCTTCTATCAGAAAGGTCAACTTTTCTGAGGACTTCCCCCGCCATTTCAAGTCTGATTTTTTTAGGAATACCGGCATATACAAGAGGTAGTGCAACATTTTCCAATGCACTCAAGCGCGGCAATAAATTAAACTGCTGAAATACAAATCCAATTTCTTTGTTTCTGATTTCTGCCAATTCATTGTCATGCATTGTACTTACATCATGCCCGTTTAAAATATACGTGCCTGCAGTAGGAGAGTCGAGGCAACCCAAAATATTCATCAACGTACTCTTTCCGGATCCTGAAGGTCCCATCAAAGCAACATATTCATTGCGAAGTATATCCAATGTAATACCCTTCAGCACCTGCAATTCCTGCTTGCCCATGTAATAGCTTTTCTTGATTTCTTCAAGCTTTATCACTTCGTTTGCCATACGTTACTTTTTAATCACTTTTGGAACAGTAAAGAATGATTCTTTTGATGCGGGTGCATTTTTCAACGCAGTAGCTAAGTCAATGGAATCTTTTACCTTGTCTTCTCTCCAATTGTTTTCTTCGCCACTCACATGCGTCAAGGGTTCAATACCTTTTGTATCCACTTCGTTTAGTTTTTCAACAAAGGCAATCATTTGTTGCAGGTCTTTTTGAATTTCCTCCAATTCATGATCATTGAATTCCAATTTTGCCAGATCGGCCAACTTCAATGTGGTGTGTTTATCCAGTTTCATTGCAGTACTTCCAGCTACAAATTTAGCCAATAAGTCTCCAATGACATTCAGTATTTGATGAACGGTAGCCGTTGGATTTGATTTTACTGCGTTTATCCATCTTCCACAATTCCTATATTTGCGCCATGAGCAAGGGGAAAGCAATTGTAATGAGCGGAATCAGGCCTACTGGATTTTTACATTTGGGTAATTATTTCGGGGCCATGCGAAACTATGTGAAGCTCCAAGAGGAGTACACTTGTTTCTTCATGGTGGCTGATTTACATGCCCTCACCACGCATCCTGATACCAAGGAGTTGAAAAGCAATGTGCACAGGGTGTTGGCTGAAAACATCGCTTGTGGGATCAATCCGGATAAAGCGGCTCTCTATTGCCAATCTCATGTCAGGGAAACTTCCGAATTGTACCTCTATTTGAACATGTTGGCCTATTTAGGTGAACTTGAAAAGACAACTACATTCAAAGACAAGGCAAGATTGCAGCCAGACAATATCAATGCCGGATTACTTACTTATCCTGTTCTCCAAACAGCCGATATCATCTTGCACAGGGCCACTTGGGTGCCTGTTGGCAAAGACCAAGAGCAGCATTTAGAAATGGCGAGAAATTTTGTGAACCGATTCAACCATCGTTACGGCGATGTTTTTCCAGAGCCCATGGCATACAATTTTGGAGAAGACCTTGTAAAAGTTCCAAGTTTGGATGGAACTGGTAAAATGAGTAAAAGTGAAAATCAACTTGCAACACTGTACTTGGCGGATACCGATGAAATGATCAGGAAAAAAGTGATGAAAGCCAAAACAGATAGCGGTCCAACTTCCCCCAATAGTCCAAAGCCAGACTATATTGAAAATATATTTCAACTGATGAGGTTGGTAAGCTCGCCTGACACCATCGCACAATTTGAATCAGCTTATGACGAATGCTCTATTCGTTATGGCGATATGAAAAAGCAATTGGCAGAAGACATGGTGAACTTCATTGCTCCCATTCGTGAAAAAGCAGAGAGCATTCGAACCAATGAAACGTACTTGAAAGAAATCATGGAAAAAGGTGCAGAAAAGGCCAGAGAAAGTGCATCAGCAACAATGAAATTGGTTCGAGCCACCATGGGCCTGGAGTATTGATCTAAATAATATCCACATATTCAAAAAAATATAGCCTATTTCTTGGTATTTGGAAATGAATATGTACTTTGAATGCTCGTTAAAAAAGGGTTAGAATAAGTTACCTATGGCCAAAGCAAAGAAACCAAAGCATGTAGCAATTGCTGGAAATATTGGTGCAGGAAAGACAACGCTTACTGAACTGCTCAGCAAACATTACAGATGGATTCCTCAATTCGAAGACGTTGATCAAAATCCCTATTTGTATGACTTCTACGAAGACATGCCAAGATGGAGTTTCAATCTTCAGATTTATTTTTTGAACAGTCGATTGAATCAACTCATCGAAATAAGTAAGGGAACGGAGACTGTAATACAAGACAGAACCATATTTGAAGATGCATATATTTTTGCTCCCAATCTCCATGAAATGGGACTTATGAGCAAGAGAGATTTTGATAATTATTTTGACTTTTTTCAAAATCTTCGACAAATGGTTAAGCCACCTGATTTGATGATCTATCTCCAGGCTTCTGTGCCCACCCTGGTAGGCCAAATTCAAAAGCGCGGCAGAGAATACGAAGAAAATATCCGCCTTGATTACTTAAAGCGCTTGAACGAATATTACAACAAATGGATCGATGGTTACAAGGAAGGTCCATTGCTAGTTGTAAACGTGGATGAAAATAAATTTGCCGAAAACGAAGAGGATCTTGGAAAGATCATCGCAAAAATAGATTCACAGCTCTACGGCCTGTTTTAATCAATCTACAAAAACTTCAAAATTACTGTTTTGCGGAACCGGGTGTAGGCTGGAAGAAAGTTCTAGTAATTTCCATACCGCTGCTCTTCCATTTGATCCTAGGCCCAGCGAGTACTCATTTACATAGAGATCAATATGTTGCTGCATCACTTCGGGTTGCATGGTTTGGGCATGCTCGAGCACGAATGAAGGAAGTTGCTCTTTGTGTTGAAATGCATAGGAAAGACTTTTCACAATCACTCTGTTGATTTTTTTTAGCAATGAAGTATCGAAATGTCTTTTTGCAATTATCCCTCCTAAGGGGATAGGGAAACCGGTATTTTGTTCCCACGTATCGCCGAGGTCTTCCAATTTATTCAACCCTTTTTCTTGATACGTAAATCTGTTTTCATGTATAATCACTCCTGCATCAACATCTCCCTTCAACACTGCCTCTTCAATCTGGTCAAAAGGAAGGAAAATTTTATGCTTGAATGCTGGATGGGCAAGGTGAAATAGTAAGTGTGCAGTAGTATAGGAACCAGGCAATACGATGCTTGTAGTTTCTGGATTGAGTTGAGAGAGATCGCTGAATTTTTTTGAAATAAAAAGCGGTCCTACCCCCTTCCCCAATGCTCCGCCAGCATCCAATACTCGGTAATGAGGAAATAATCTGGGAAGTGCACCGTAACTGACTTTCGTTATATCCAATACTCCTGTGATGGCCAACCTGTTCAGCGTCTCCACATCTTCTAATCGGACATCAAAACTGAGCCCTTCCGTATCTATTTTCCCGTGCAACATCGCATCGAAAATAAATGTATCGTTGGGACAAGGAGATATACCGATGCTGAGTTTCATAATTGTATCAATACGTTGATAAGAATGTTTGAAGAGAAGTTGCTGCGGTTGTTAACGCTGAGTGTATATTCCATAATTCTTTGTTTCTCTCGCCCACATAGTTAGATATTCCTCGTATTTGAACAAAGGGAATTTTTTTCATCAGGCAACAATAGTGAAATGCTGCTCCTTCCATCGACTCTATATCCGACGAATAGGTAGATGTATAATAATTCATCCGCACTGGAGAGGTAGTGATTTCGTTTACAGAAATAGCTGTTACTTTTTTTAGGGAAGTTTTCTCGAGCAATGTTGCATGGGGATTAATCAATTGCTTGCTTGAATACGGGAATTCATTTTCTTTTTGAAGATTCAAATCGAATATTGAATGGAATCGATTGTTTTCGAATACACCCATGTCTCCGATTATCTCTGACTCAACTACGACTGCATCCCCGATTGAAAATTCTCTCGAGAATGCTCCAGCAATGCCAAATTGAACAATACAATCGGGGGATGTTTTTGCAATTGCATCCATCAAATGAAAACAGGTTGCCACCTGACCCACTCCCACTACCTCTTTTAAAAGGGACACACCCTTCCTAGGTGTAATGTGCTGAATAGCATCTATTTCTAATTCAGTTGCAGCAACAGCAAGGATTTTCATAACGCAAAGTTCAGCATTTCAATTTAACTTTGCATCCCTAATCTTTATGGCACTATTTTATCTTACCAGAAAAGAACATTTCAACGCAGCCCATAAGCTTTACAATCCATCATGGTCGCGTGAAAAGAACGACGAAGTATTCGGAAAATGTGCTAACGAAAATTGGCACGGACATAATTTTGAGTTGTATGTAACCGTAAAAGGTTCACCCAATCCGGAAACTGGATTTGTTGTAGATGCCAAACAGCTGAGCAGCATCATCAAAACCTTTGTAGTGGATCAGTTGGATCATCGCAATTTAAACCTGGATGTGCCGTTCATGAAGGACAAGCTTTGCTCCATCGAAAACCTGGTAGACGGAATTTGGCATCAATTGGCTCCCCATATTCCCTCTGGGGCAACGTTGCATTGTATCAAATTGGTGGAAACACCCAGAATATATGTTGAATATTATGGCGAATAGAGTTGCAGTTTTTAGAAGAGAACATTTCAATGCAGCCCATCGTCTGCACAATCCTTCGTTGAGCAGTGAAGAAAATACACGCTTGTTCGGAAAATGCAATTTGCCCAATTATCATGGGCATAACTATGAATTGATAGTAAAAGTAACCGGGGAAATTGATCCCAAAACAGGTTATGTTATTGATACAAAAACTCTGTCAGACCTTGTAAATGAACATATTATCTCCAAGTTTGATCATCGAAACTTGAATCTGGATTTACCAGAGTTCAAGGAACTCAATCCAACAGCAGAAAATATTGTCATGGTTATATTTAATATTTTAAGGCCATTATTGAGTGAACAATTGTCTCTACAGTTACGTTTATATGAAACTCCGCGTAATTTTGTAGAGTACCCTGCAATTTAAACTCCTAATTCCAAGGCAATGGCATACAAGAAGGTTGAGCATTTTGACGAGAAGATCACCGCAGGGTTAACGGAGAGCTACAGAGATTCTTTAGCTTTATTGGGAGAAGATCCTACTAGAGAAGGTTTATTGAAAACTCCAGAGCGTGTTGCAAAATCCATGCAATACCTCACACAAGGATATCAAATTGATGCAAAAGCAATTTTAGATTCTGCAAAATTTCACGAAGATGCAAATGAAATGATCTTGGTGAAGGATATAGAATTGTACAGCCTTTGCGAACACCACATGTTACCCTTCTATGGAAAGGCGCACGTGGCGTATATTCCAAACGGAGTGATTACTGGGTTAAGTAAAATTGCTCGTGTTGTTGACGCATACAGCAGACGACTGCAAGTGCAAGAGCGTCTTACAACACAAATTTTAAATGTAATTCAGGAAACATTGAATCCCCTCGGAGTAGCCGTTGTTATTGAAGCTTCTCACCTTTGCATGATGATGCGCGGTGTACAAAAACAAAATTCTATAACAACAACTTCTGCTTTCTGTGGACAATTTCAAAAAAATGAGACAAGAAGTGAGTTTATTCGCTTGATTGGTTCAAGATTGCATTAATACCTTGTAATCAATAGCAATTTGATGCTCTGTGCACTTTTCAGTAAATTGCACTTCCAATTTTACCAATGATACACGCATACGTATTCCCTGGCCAAGGCTCCCAATATCCAGGCATGGGAAAAGACCATTTTGATTCAAACGCTTTTGCCAGAAGATTTTTCGAACAAGCCAACGAAATAGTAGGCTTCAAAATATCCGACGTAATGTTCAATGGAACAGACGAAGATTTGAAGCAAACCAATGTGACGCAACCTGCTATCTTTCTTCATTCTGTGATTGCCTATAAGATGTTGGAAAATACAACCCCTCATATGGTAGCCGGACATTCGCTGGGGGAGTTTTCTTCCTTGGTTATTAATGGAACCCTCACTTTTGAGGATGCACTTCAACTGGTTTGCATTCGGGCTTCTGCTATGCAGAAAGCCTGTGAAGCCAATCCATCTTCGATGGCAGCTGTTTTGGCACTTGCTGAGGACAAAGCAGAAGAAATTTGTAAAGCAATTACCGAGGAAACAGGCGAATTGGTTGTTCCTGCTAATTACAATTGCCCCGGTCAACTTGTTATCAGTGGTACAAATGCAGGTATTGACATTGCATGTGAAAGATTGAAGGTTGCTGGAGCAAAGCGCGCATTGAAACTTCCAGTAGGCGGTGCCTTTCATTCACCTTTAATGGAATCGGCAAAAGAAGAACTTTCTGCAGCTATCTTAGGAACTACATTTCATCGCCCCGTTTGCCCAGTCTATCAAAATGTTGTTGCAAAAGCAGTGATTGATCCAGATCAGATCAAGCAAAATTTAATTGATCAGTTAACGGGTCCTGTTCGTTGGACGGAATGCATTGAAGCCATGATCAAAGACGGCGCTACTCAATTCACCGAGGTTGGTCCGGGTAAAATTTTACAAGGACTCATTGCGAAAATCAACAAAACAGTTCAGGTAGAATCTTTTAGCTAATCAAGCTTGTGCTGCCGGTCCTCCGTATTGAAAAGGTATTTGTACCTCTTCAAAATCCTTTATCGGTCCATGGGCAACTTCGAATTTTTCAACGTTATCCACCAATGCATTTAAAAGCCTCTTTGCATGTTGAGGAGTCAGAATGATTCTGGATTTCACTTTGCTTTTGGGGGTTCCGGGCATAACATTTACAAAGTCAATCACAAATTCCGCATGGCTATGTGTGATGATGGCCAAATTTGCATACTGGCCCTCAGCCATTTCTTCTGAAATTTCTATGTTGAGTTGATTTGGAACCGCTTGATCGCTCATGTTGTTTTTATTATCGAACAAATATACATCAGAATTTCATTGTCAATTGAAGCCGCCAAGCACCCGAAATTCCAGTGAAAAAATTACTGGAGGCTCTGGAAGAAGGAAAGTATTTTTTCTCTTGTATCCATTTGCTTGAAATAGTCATCCTATTTTTTAACCTGTATTGTATCAGTAGATAAGTGGAAACACCTCTTTGGTAATAGGCATTCATCGCATAATAATGGGGGAGGTCTCTTTCCATGGCATAGATACTCGATTCGAATCCGTCGGTATGATAGTAGGTAGATCGTAAACTAAGACTATAGGGTTCTAAAGGAGGACGAAGAATGAATTCCGCATACCCCAGCCAGCCATATTGATGCTGACCCAACTCATTTATTTTATGCAGCAATTCATTTCTTACTCTACATTCTATAGCATCATTTACGCGAAAAGTTCCATGAAGTCTGGTATGATAAGAACTGGTATATAATTGCTGGTATAATTTTTCTCCTGTTGCTTTGCTATTTTCATTTTTTGTTTTCTTCATCCATCTTATGTAAACAGCTGCTTTCTTTGAGAATGTATGCGTATAGGTAATAGTATGCTCCCAACCTCTTTGTATACCATCGACAGAGAAAACTGGAAAGGGGTGTACATACTGATCTATAAATGATTCAAGATGTTGTTTGCTGTTGATTTTTATATTGATACCAAGGTAAAAACCTTTTTCATTATTTGCGTTTGATCGGTGTGCGATGATATTAGAGGAAATTGCATTGAATGATTTCGAAATGTTTCTCCATTGAAAGCCTATATCAATAGTTCGGTTAAGACTTTTTAAATATCCCAGGATCAAGCCTCTCGATAATAGTTTGTCGATTCCTGCTT
>JAURIR010000200.1 GCA_030832645.1 Chitinophagales bacterium
TCCCTCAAGGCTGAAATCACCATTGCTCTTGGTTAATTGACCTGAAATGATTTTGGTTTTTTTTGCTTTGGTTGCAGTATCAATATAAGATTGTACAAGTTGAACGGATGAAGCTTCTACTCCTTTATTGGTCTTGGCGTCCGTGATTTTACCATAAAATCTACCAATGTTCATGTTTTGGCCGGCTCCGGAGGGTCTGCCACCTGGAATTTGTGCAATTGCTTGAAAGGATAGGAAGGTTAGCAGGACGAGAAATAACTTTTGCATTAAGCTGTATTTTAATGGATTGGATGCCTTAAGAGTACTTAATCTTTCGGATTGAAAGTCAAGTAATTGTTAAACAAAAAAGGAGGAATTAAGTTCAAGAAGCCAATACTGTGATCAAAACCTGCAGAATCCCAATGATCAGACCCAGTATTCCTCCTATCACCTCAACAAACCTGAACTCTTTGGACATGATCTGATTGAGTATCGATTCCATCTTGTCACTGGAGAAGCCAGCAACCTTTTTTGTTACCATTTCTTCCAGGTCAAGCTGAGATTCAATGTTTTTCATGTATGCTCCAATGATCTCAG
>JAURIR010000201.1 GCA_030832645.1 Chitinophagales bacterium
AATGTATATGTGTTTGTTCTAATTGTCACAGAGAGATACACTCTAAATTAAGACTTGACACCATCGAATAACTGGTGTAATATATAAAAGTGATAGAGGGTAAGTCACTGTTATATCCTTATGAGGTATATCACACTTACTCCATCTTGGGGAATTAGCTCAGTTGGTAGAGCGCGGTCTTTGCAAGGCTGATGTCAGGAGTTCGAGTCTCCTATTCTCCATCCGCCCAAATGGCGGAATTGGTAGACGCGCAGGGTTTAGGTTCCTGTAGATTTATCTGTGGAGGTTCAAGTCCTCTTTTGGGCACTTGACAATCTAAGTTTTATACCTTATGATTGTCTTAACGCGAATGTGGTGTAGCGGTAACATCCCATCCTTCCAAGTTGGTGTCACGGGTTCGATCCCCGCCATTCGCTCTGAACCTTAAGGTTCTTATTCCCCTGTGGCGCAGCGGTAGCGCGAGAAACTGTTAATTTCCAGGTCGCAAGTTCGAATCTTGCCGGGGGAGTCTGCCTTTGTAGCTCAGTGGTAGAGCAGGGCTTTTGTAAAGCTCAGGTCGCAAGTTCAAATCTTGTC
>JAURIR010000202.1 GCA_030832645.1 Chitinophagales bacterium
TGAAATAGAATACAAAGAATTCTATGTTCCTAAACTCATAGCTGCTGGGGCAATACCTAAAAAAGATCTGGTAGATGGTCAATACTATTACGGAGATTATAGAAATGCAGAAGTCGGTAAATGGAACGCAGAAGAAAATGTTTTTGAGCATTGGAGATATAAATTTGGATATAGGAAAGATACTTGTAATCACTTCGAAGATGATGACGGGTTTGCTTTATTCACACCTATCCGAATTGCAAACGAGGTTGAGATAGAAGAATATCTAAATACAAAATAATACACGGTGCGTGTAGCTCAGTTGGTTAGAGCGTCTGATTGTGGTTCAGAAGGTCGTCGGTTCGATCCCGATCATGCACCCCACGGAGAGTGATTCACGACGGCGAGTGAGTCCGCCTGCTAAGCGCGACGTACGGGCAACTGTATGAGGTTCGATCCCTCCGCTCTCCGCAAAAAAATGAATACTTTTTCCACTTTTGATCTATAAGAAATAAAGAACTATTATGAATAAGTACAAGTATGAATACATTTGGCTTGATGGATATAAGCCAGAACCAAATCTAAGATCAAAGAC